>JBAWGF010000058.1:0-9679 GCA_049592615.1 Candidatus Acidiferrales bacterium | reverse complement strand
GTGCACGTACTTCATCGCCACCCATAGATAGCTGCGGGGTAGCAAGCTCGAAACGCAAGGCAATCCGGCGGATTGCATTCAGGCCCGCGTTCGTATAATTCTGGGTAAGTCGCATGACGGCTCGGGGTGCGCCGCGGTCCCCTGATGGCAAGTCCTCCTACTCCCGCGAGCAACATGAATCGCGCCGTCGTGGCGTTTCTCGACGGGCGCCGCCTGAAAGGCTTCCTCTTCAATTTCTCCCCGATGAAGGAAACTTTCCGCCTTTTTCCTGATGAGCTTGGCCACCAGAAATCGGGGATCGACGTGATGATCCGGGAATTGAAAGCTGTTTTTTTCGTGAAGGATTTTTCGGGACACCCGGATTACAACGAAATGACCGATAGCGCAACGCCGAAGCACGGGCGGAAGATCGAAGTCCTATTTAGGGATGGCGAAAAAGTTTCGGGAACGACCGAGGCTTACAATCCACTGAAGCTCGGGTTTTTCATTGTACCGATTGACCCCAACAGCAATAATCTCCGCATCTTCGTCGTCAATAAAAACGCGCACCAGGTGAAAATGATTTAGGAAGAGAAGTTCGTGCGCGATTTATGAGTGGGTCATGCGGTCGGGGCGGACGAGTTGATCGAATTCCTCGGCCGTGAGATATCCGAGCTTCAGGGCCGCTTCGCGCAAACTCAGATTTTCGTGATGCGCTTTGTGCGCAATTTCTGCGGCCTTGTCGTAGCCAATTTTGGGCGTGAGTGCAGTGACGAGCATCAGAGAACTTTTCAAATTCTGCTCGATGCGATCGCGGTTCAATTCGATTCCCACCACGCAGTGGTCCACGAACGAACGGCAGGCATCCGCGAGCAGCCGCACCGAATGCAAAAAGTTGAAAATGATGACCGGCTTGAAAACGTTCAATTCGAAATTCCCCTGAGAGCCGGCAAAACCGATTGCGGCGTCGTTGCCGAATACTTGCACCGCAACCATAGTCATGGCTTCGGACTGCGTGGGATTCACTTTGCCGGGCATGATCGAGGAGCCCGGCTCATTTTCCGGGATGTTCAGTTCGCTCAGGCCCGCGCGGGGGCCGGAAGCGAGCCACCGGATGTCGTTCGCGATTTTCATCAGCGAATCCGCCAGCGTCTTCAATGCGCCGCTCGCGAAAACGATTTCATCGTGCGAGGAGAGCGCGGCGAATTTGTTCGGGTGTGATTTGAACGGCAAGCCGGTGAGTTCCGAGATTTTTTTCGCGGCGCGCTCGGCAAATTCCGGATGCGCGTTGAGACCCGTTCCCACCGCGGTGCCGCCGATAGCGAGGTCGTACAGCCCGGGAAGAACCTGCTTCAATCGCGCGACGTCGCGGTCGAGCAAACTAACCCAGCCGGAAAATTCCTGGCCAACCGTGAGCGGCGTTGCGTCCATCAAATGCGTGCGGCCGATTTTCACGACATCCGCAAAAGCGCGCGCCTTGGCGTCGAGCGCATCGCGAACGTGTTCCACGGCGGGAATGAGGACTTCGGCGACGCGGGAAGCGGCGGCGATGTGCATGGCCGTCGGAAACGTGTCGTTCGAAGACTGGGACAGGTTCACGTCGTCATTCGGATGAACCGGCTTCTTCGAACCCATGACGCCGCCCGCGATTTCAATCGCGCGGTTGGATATCACTTCGTTGGCGTTCATGTTGGTCTGCGTGCCGCTGCCGGTTTGCCAGATGCGCAGCGGGAAATGTTCGTCGAGCTTTCCGGCAATCACTTCGTCGGCAGCCTGAACGATCCAGCGAGATTTTTCGGCGGAGAGTTTTCCGAGGTCCTGGTTCACAAGCGCGGCGGCTTTTTTCAGGATGCCGAACGCGCGGATCAGCTCGGGCGGCATCGTGTCGCGGCCGATGTCGAAATGGATCAGCGAACGCGCCGTTTGCGCGCCGTAGTAGCGGTCGGCGGGGACTTCGATCTTCCCCATGCTGTCGGATTCGATCCGCGTCGCAGCTTTCGGCGCGACTGATGCTTTGGCATCCAAGGGTGCGTCCTCCAAGAGGCGAGCCATCCGGCGGGGTGCTTGGTGCCTCTACAGGGAGAGCATACTGCGGAAACGCGCTGTGCGCAGCCCCATGTTTCCTTCCCCGTAAGCCAAATTGGCCAGCCGGGTTGCGACGTTGCCAATTCGGCCAGTGCGAACAGCTGTACACCTCTTGCACTATTGGACAGGCGGGTTTCCGGAATGGGTCGCGCTAACATACAAAAAGGGCATCATAGGGAATACGCAGTGTGGGGTTTTGGGCCAACCCTCATTTCGCGGGCATCGGGGCTGTTTTTGCCTTCTCTTCAGCGGCAAGGGGTCAACTGATGGTGTCGGTGTTGCAGCGGCTGTTTCGACGCGAGGCAAAGGGCGACACGGATGCGCAGGACGCGAAAACTGCGATAGCGGACGCTCCGGCCGATGAGAGCAATTCCGAAGCCGCTCGAGCGGAATCGGCCGCGGATGAAAAGCCCGCCGACGAGAAGGCATCGCTCGAAGAATTCCTCCTCAAAAATTTCCTGATCGAAGAGACGCCGGCAAGCGAGCCTGCTGCCGAAGAGCCTAGCGTAGAATTTCCTCGAAGCGAAGAGGCTACAGCCGAAGTGCCCCCTGCTGAGATTCCGCCAGTGGTCGAAGCCAAGGCCGACGAGCCAGTTCACGAAGAGCCCCTGGCCGATGAGCTTCGAACGGATGCGTCCATCGGCAATGAACCCAAGGCTGTCCCGTCTGCGACGGAATTACTCGCATCCGAAGCGGCGCCGGCTGTTGCATCGCCGGGGCCGAGGCGACCAGCCGTCATCACGAGCGAGCACGCTCATGTGGATACCACCGAGTGGGCGCTCGAAGAGGCGCTTGGAAGCCACCGGGAGTGGATCGAATCACTCGGTGTGGCCGGCAAAAAAGCAGACCTCGTCGGCGCGCAACTCGAAGGCACCGAACTAATCAGCGTCAACCTGCGGTATGCGGACCTGCAAGACGCGAATTTGCAGGCGGCGGATCTTTTGCTGGCGGACCTGCGGGATGCGTGCCTGGTCCGCACAAATTTGCAGGAATCGTGCCTGGTGGGAGCAAATCTTGAAGCCGCAAATCTCGAAGGCGCCACGCTCGATACGGCGATGGGGCTCGTGCCGCGGCAATTGGCCGGGGCGAATCTTCGGGAGGCGGCGCTGCCGGAGCAGATTGCGGGGTTTCCGGCGCTCGCGCAATTTACGCGGTCGTCCGTGATCGCGTCCCGCTATTTCAAAATCCTGCTCTCGGCGAGCCTGATTTCGTGGCTGATGATCTGGAAAACGAAAGACGTTCAGCTTCTAATGGATTCCGCGATCCTTCCTTTCCTGCGTTCATCCGCGGCAGCGGAAGCGTTGCCTTCGGCGGAAATCTTCCTGATCGTCCCCGTGTTTCTGCTCATCCTGTATCTGGTTTTTCACTATCACCTGCAACAGTTGTGGGATTCGCTGTTGGAATTGCCGGCCGTTTTTCCGGATGGACGCGCGTTGGGCGAGAACGGCCCGCGGATAATTTTGGGGCTCTCGCGCGCACACTTCCGCTGGATGAATCAGGATGCTGCGTCCACGCGCTTCATTGAAAAGGGCGTGTCGATCCTGCTCGCGTACTGGATCGTTCCCGCGACGCTGCTTCTTTTTTGGGCGCGCTACCTCACGCTCCAGGAAATTCATGGCACGATCCTGCAGGAGTTGCTCGTCGTAGCGGCCACCGTGGTGGCAATCGTCTCCGGGACGAGGGTGGGACGTCCGCAGGAGAGATGGATCCTCCACGGCAGCGGCAAGAAGAATCTATTCCGGCGATTGAAAATTGTGAGCCCCACGTATGTGACGATCGGGCTTCTTTTTGCGATGGCGTTCCTGTCGTTTGGAACGATCTGGGGAGTTCCGCACGACCGGAGCCGCGCGCCGCAACTGATGGCGGCGGACATTCGGCGCTGGGCGCCGAGTGTCTTCTGGTCGGTGGGTTACGACCCCTTCGCCGATTTGACGGAAGCCGCGATTTCGCCGAAGCCGGAAAACTGGGCGGGCGGCGACGACCAGGTTTCGTTCGTAAAGGGCGCGCGATTGAACAATTCGAATTTCCGCTACGCGCAGGCGTACGGAATTTTTCTTGTGAATGCGCATCTCTGGCGATCGGATTTTCAGGGCGCGTTCATGTCGCAGGCGGACTTGCGCAACGCGGACCTCGGACAATCGAATTTGCGATATGCCGTGCTGGACCGCGCGCAGATGCAACATGCAAACCTGGACCGGTCGGACCTCGATGGAGCCAACCTGTCGGTGGCGGATTTTAGGCTCGCGAATTTGACGTACTCTTCGCTCGTGAACGCGATCCTCGTTGACGCGAGGTTCGACGGCGCAAGTTTGTACGCAGCGAAACTTTCCGGAGCGACGATGATTCGCACCAGCCTCGAAAAAGCGGACCTGCGGGAGGCAAACCTCGAGTATGCGAATTTGACGCATGCAAATCTCCAGCAAGCGTATCTGTGGTCCGCGAAATTGCCGGGGGCGCATCTCGATAATGCGCAGCTCTCCGGAGCGATATTCATCGACGCGGTTCTGCGGGGAGCGGACCTGCGCGGCGCGCAATTCAACGGGACGGTGCTGACGGGAGCGGACATCGAAGGAGCATACCTGGACGAAGCGGATTTGCGAGGCGCTCTCGGGATCAGCGCGAGCCAAGTGTGTTCGGCAAAGAGCCGGCGCGGAGTACAGCTCGATGAGACGCTCCGCACGCAGGTCGAAGCGCAGTGCGGGACCTCAAAATAGAGTTCGACGCTGATTCGCATTTCCCAAAAACTCATTCGCATCAACACGGCCGCGGGAGAATCGGCTTGATTTTTATGTGTGGCGCAACTATGCTTTTTTGCTGATGCATGCGCCAAAATATTCCGTCGTAATCCCTTTCTTGAATGAACAGGAAAGCGTTGCGAGCCTCTACGACCGCCTGCAAACGGCGACGGACGGCGCGGGGCAGGATATCGAATTCGTGTTCGTCGATGATGGAAGCACGGACCGAACGTTTCAACTCCTGAAGGAAATTGCCGGGATCGACAGCCGCGTCACCGTCATCCGGATGCGCCACCGCTTCGGAAAAACGGCCGCGCTCGTGGCGGGATTCGAGCGCGCGCGTGGGAAATACATCGTGGCCATGGACGGCGACCTGCAACATGATCCCGCCGACATTCCTCGATTTCTCGAGAAACTCGAGGAAGGCTACGACGTGGTATGCGGATGGCGCGAGAAGCGCATCGATAATCTGTGGTTCCGGAAAATTCCGTCGCGAGTCGCCAACTGGGCGGTGGCAAAGCTGAGCGGCGTGGACATTCACGATTTTGGCGGCGGATTCAAGGGGTACCGGCGGGAAATCATCAACGAGCTGCCGCTCTACGGCGAGCTGCAACGGTTTATTCCGGCGCTGGCTTCCTCCTACGGCGCATCGGTTTGCGAGATCCCGATCCGGACGTATCCGCGGCCGCACGGCGCTTCGCATTACGGAATCTCCCGCGTGATCCCGGTATTTTTCGACATCATCACGATTTATTTTCTGCGGATGTATCTGGCGCGGCCGCTGCATTTCTTCGGCTCTTGGGGAGTGTTGACGAGCATGGGCGGGCTGGGAATTGCCGGGTGGCTGCTGCTGCAAAAAATGATCTTCGGCACCCACATTATGAGCGCTCACGGCCCCTTGATGATTTTTGCAGTCGTGCTCCTGCTGGCCGGTTGCCAGCTTCTCGGGCTGGGCCTGCTCGGCGAAATGCAGGTGCGGCACTATCACGAACTGTCGCGGCGCGGACGGTATTCGGTGGCCGAAATTGTGCATGCGGAAAGCAATGCGGAGCCGGAGCACAAGATCGGGCACGATTGATTCGCGCGAATGAGCTTTTGAAATCGCAGCGGTAGCAGGAAAATCCGGTCCGTTCGGACCGAGTTGAAAATCCGAACACAATTTTCTGAGCCATATCATCGATTCACTCTCCACCCCGCGGAAAATGTCTCGACAAAATAAATTCTTCATCATTTTCATCGTCGCAATCTGGGCCATCATTTATTTGCCCGCGCTATTTCATCCGGGACTCCTCGACGACGCCGATTCGGTTCACGCGGAAGCCGCGCGCGAAATGGTGCTGCGCCACGACTGGGTGACGCTTCACGTGAACGGAGTCCGCTACCTCGACAAAGCCCCGCTGATGTACTGGGGCGTGGCCGGGCTCTTCAAGACTTTTGGAGTGACGGAGTGGACGGTCCGGCTGCCCCTGGCGATCGGCGTTCTGGGATTGGCGTGGTGCATGTTCGCATTCGGGCGGCGATTCATCGGGGAAACGGCCGGCTTCTATGCCGCGCTCATTGCAGTGACGGCGCCGGGAATCTATGTTTTCACGCGGTTTCTGATTCCGGACGTGCTCGTGGGGCTGTGGTTGGCGGCGGGACTTTATTTTTTCTGTGTCTCCTACGAACAAGAGACGCCCTCGCGATGGGCCTGCTGGGGGCTGGCTGTCACGGCGGCCCTGAACGTTTTGACGAAAGGGTTCATCGGCGTTATTTTCCCGGGCGCGATCATTTTTTGTTTTCTCGCGTGGATCGGCGACCTCGGCTTCCTGAAAAAAATGCGGCTGTTTTCGAGCAGCCTCGTATTTCTTGCGATTGCCGCGCCGTGGCACGTGCTCGCAGCGATTCGAAACCCGGCGCAGCCGACGGGGCCGGAAAAAGGTTTTCTCTGGTTTTACATCTACAACGAACAATTCATGCGCTATTTCAACAAACGGATTCCGTACGACTACGACAAAGTGCCGCTCCTCATTTTCTGGGGGCTGGCGATCGCGTGGGTAATACCGTGGAGCGCCTTTCTGCCGGGCGCGCTCAAGGAAATTCCCTGGAAGTTTCTGCCGCGCCGGAGCGATTTGACGGCGCGCGACCGCGCCATTTTGCTCATCGCTGTCTGGGCGCTGATCATTTTGGTTTTCTTCAGCTTTTCGAGCCGACAGGAATACTATTCGCTCCCCGCGGTTCCGGCTCTGGCGCTGCTGCTCGGAGGCTGGCTGCAAAAAGAATCGGACTCCGCGCTTGGGAGCCGAGAGCGGCGAGCGGGGCGGATTGCTTCGGCGGCGATGCTCGGAATCGGCATCGCGGTATTCATCGTGATGATCGCGCTCGTTGCCCAAACGCATCCCTTCCCTTCTGGAATGGACATCGGCGAAGTCCTCACGCAGCATCCCGGCCATTACAAACTTTCGCTGGGTCACATGCAGGACCTGACGATCGAATCGCTGGGGCTGTTCCGGGCGCCGATGTGGGAGCTGGGCGTGGCGATGCTGCTCGGCACGGGACTGAACTGGGTTTTCCGGCGGCGTGGGGCTTTGCTCACGGCAAACCTGGCGCTCGCGGGCATGATGGTGGCCGTTCTTTTCTGCGTGTATCAGGGATACGTGATTTTCGCGCCGGAAATCGGATCGAAGACCCTGGCGCATGCAATCGAGAAGGAATACCGGCCGGGGCAGACGATCGTGATCAATCGCGATTACGAGTGGGGCTCGACGCTGAATTTTTATACCGGCATCCAGGTTCACCTGCTGAATGGGAGAAGGAACAACATGTGGTTCGGGTCGTTCTTTCCCGACGCGCCGCAAGTGTTTGAGGACAACGAATCTTTCGCGCACTTGTGGAGCGGGCCCGAGCGCGTTTACCTGTTTTCTCAGGAATCGCTTGCGGAAGAGGCTTTGCAGGTGCTCGACCCGAAGACGGTGCACGTCTTCGCACGCAGCGGCGGCAAAGTGGTTTTCACAAATCTGCCCATGCCGATGGAATCCGCTCCTCTCGTCCGACATTAACCTGAAGTTTTCGGACTCAAGTATCGTCTTCTTCGGAATCGCCGCGCAAAAAGTCATTTTGCCACCTCGATTTTTGTGACGGGCTGAATGGGTCGCGACTGTTTGTTTTCAATCATTTAGCCTCATTTCAGTCTGACATTGACTGACGGGCTGAAAGCGCCCTTCTCCCTTAAATAGTAAAGCGCCCGCAGCGCGACTTCCGCCGGGACGCTCGTTCCAAAGCTTAAGTTTCTACTCTCTGTTCATAGCACGTTGCGCGGAAAAATCAAGCGTGCGCTTTTGTGGAGTTCGTCGAGATTTGGCGGATGCGCGTCAGAGAAAACCGCACCCTTTGCACAAGGCGCAAAGAATGCTGCACCCGACGCATAATCCGCAATAGGCGAAAGCTTTCGGCAGGCCAAACCCTTTTAGTCGCTTTTCGAAAGAATCAAAGGCAGAAGGAATTTCTGAAGCCTCATGCTTTCATCCGGCGCTGCATTTTCAAACTGCACACCTACGCAATCGGCTCCGGCCGAACGGACGACGCGCCCGGCGACCCGCCAGGGAGGGCTTCCCGGTTCCAGTTCCAGGACGACATGAATGGTTGCGCCGAGTGGAGGCCCTTCGTGGACTTCCACGAACATCCCGCCCAGACTGACGTCGAGAGTTTCGCCGGTGAGTTTTTTTTGTCCCCATTCGATCGAGGCTTTCAGGCGAACTTTGACGCGCTGATAGCGGCGCGCTTCGTTCTCGATAGATCCGGTGGTAACGCGAATCAGGCGCATCATGCGATGGCGATCGATCGGCTTGAACAAAAAGAAATTGGCGCCCGCCTCGAATGCGCGCGCGAGCACGGCGTTATCTTCCTCGCCCGTGATGATCACAATTGGCGTGCTGACGTTCAATCCGGAGGCGCGAATTTTACGCGTCAGCGCGATGCCATCCGGCGGAGGCATTCGCACATCGAGAAAAATCGCGTCGAATTTCTCGCGGGCAACACGGTCCAAAGCCTGGCTGCCACTGTGCAGCGCAGACGATTCGATGTCGGAAAGAGTCAAGACCTCCTGGATCAGCTCGCAGATGGCTGGGTCGTCATCCACCACTAGAACCCGGCTCGGCACTCGTTTCTCCCTGAAATCCTAATCGATGCTTCGTGCCTGGAAATTCCATTGCGTTCAAATGCGAGACTACAAATTCGCCGAGCGGTTGAGCCACTGGGCGAGCTGCTCGGAAAGCAATTTGAAATCAACCGGCTTGGAGATGCAGGAATTGCATCCGGCCTCCATGACTCTTTTTTGATCCGTGAGCATGGCGTGCGCCGTGACGGCGATCACGGGAATGTGGCGAAGATTCGGCTGTTCTCGAATCCAACGGGCGAGTGCAAGCCCATCTTCCGACCCCAGTTCTACATCGAGCAAGACGGCGTCTGGCGGGTGATTCTCGAATTCGGTGAATGCTTTTTTCAGGGTATCGGCGGTGTGGACATCGAATCCTTCCGCCTCCAGCCAATCGCAAAGAAGCTCGCAATTCAGCCGGTTGTCTTCGACCACCAGGATCCTGGCCTTCATGATTTCTCACTGAGAACAGGAGAAACGGCTCGATGCAATTGCTGGATCAAAGCCTCATGCCACGGAAGCTGCTTTTGAAAGAGCGCGCCTGCATTCGTACGAATGTATTCCTTTTCCGCGGGTGTCAGGTCCTTGCTCGTCAGGACAAACACGGGGAGGCCTGAGGTGCGTGGGCTGACGCGCCATTCGGCAAGCAATTCGAATCCGCTCACCCCCGGCAAAATGAGGTCGAGGATAACGAGTTCGGGCAAGGAAGAGTCCACGCGGGTGCGAGCCTCGTGGCCGTTTGCAGCTG
>JBAWGF010000057.1:0-16546 GCA_049592615.1 Candidatus Acidiferrales bacterium | reverse complement strand
AAGAGAGGTCGTGCGTCCGACTTCGGCGGACGCGGGTCCAGCAAGCCGCCGCACTGCACATACATCGCGAAGAGCGATTCATTGCAGCACTAATGGCTCGAGCCTCCGGGGACGACGATGATGTAGGCGTCGGGCTGGCCGGCGCGGATGAGATGCGGCATGTTGGCGGCGGGCGGCGGCGAGCCGATGTCTTTATCGGTTGCGTACGGCGCGTAAAACATCAGGTGCGGAGGGACGTGGACGATTTTGTCGGCGCCGGGAATCAGAATGTAAACGTGGTCGGACATCATGTAAACGATGCCGGGCTTTCGCGGCGCGTGAAATTTTCCCGACTTGTAGCCCTCCGCGAGCGCTGCGTTGATTTCGTCTTCACTTTTTCCCTGGGCGCGCAGCTCTTCAGCGAAGAGCCGAGTGGGAAGCGTGGTGGCGCTCCCCTCGGCGTCAAAGCATGTCGGCTCGGAGTTGAGCGGAGTCTGGCGGTCCACGAAGCAGGAAAACCCGTTCGTGCCTGAGCGAACTCTTTCGTAGCCGGTCCGCTCGAGGATATATACGGTCGCGCTGCCTGAAATCTCAGGCGGCGCGGCGCTCTCCGCGAGCTTGATTTTCTCTTCGCGGGGCAGAGAAAAATCGTACATCGCTTTGGGCGCGTCCGCCTGCTGCGGCGGAAGCGGGTTCGTCCCGAAAAGAAGAGCGGCAAAAATTATTGCGATCATGATTTGCCTCCCTTGCCGCCGCTACTATTGCTTTTGCTCGGCTGCCTTTCTCTTGGCGGCGGCTTCTGCTGCGGCAACGGTCCACGGAGGGACGATTCCATTGCTCCGCGCGTAGGCGATGAACTGTCCGAGGTGCTCGTGCGCGTCCACGACCAGGAGATACACAACGTCGCCGGAGTTCGCGTCGGGGCCGAGCTTTTTCTGCGGGTCGGCGAAATTGCCGTTGGTCATGGCTTGCACGGAAGCGATTGAATAGGCGAAAGCCTTGTTCAACTGCTCGATGACTTTGGCCTTGTCCGTGGTTGATTTCTCGAAGCCGTCGCCTTTGAAATCAGGCGCAGGCGGTGTGCCCATCATCGTGGGGAAAAAATAGCCGGCGCCGGCGACGTGGAGAAGCAGCTCGCTGATCGAGCGGGCGCCTTCGCCGGGACGCCAGGTGTACTTGTCGGCCGGAATTGCCTCCGCGAGACTCACAAATTTCTGCTGCATTTGCTGCAAGTCGAGAACGGATTGCGCCTTCATGTCGTAGCTCGGCGCGGTCTTGTCAACCGGCTGCGCGGATTGGGAGTATTGCGATGATTGCGCCGGTGGCGCGGATTGCGATGCGAAGGTGCGAGTTGCCAAAGCGGTCGAGGTCAGGCCGAGAGCCAATATTGAAAGTGCCAGCTTCTTCATTTCCACTCTCCTTAAGTTTGAACTACTGCTCTTCTGCAACCGGCCGCGCCTTCGGGATCGCCGAGTGAGCTTCGGCGCAACATGTTGTACGCAAATCCGGGCGATCCCGGATGCGCCCATCCCACGATTGGGAAAGAACTGGGGCTGATTCCCGCTCCCGCACAGCTGCCTGCCACCCCGCAGGCTTGTCCGTGGGATTCTCCACGCTTAGACGTCGGACTTCTGGAAATGCCTCATCGAAATAATATGCAGACGGGGGAGTGAGTTATTCGGGTGAAAGTAAAGCAGCAATAGCATCAGCCCAGTTCGCCCGGGCCATTTGCGGAAAGCGAAGCACCCCGAAATGTCAGGGGAGTCCCGCGGAGTTTGAGGCCTGTTGAGGGCTGGGTGCGGGGGCGGCCTTCAACGCGGCCCGCGCGCCGGGTGCGGCGACGGCGGTTTCAACGCGTTCATCGCTGATTGCGGCGAGCGTGGCGAGAGTCTTTTGCGAATCCGCCGAGCTGCCCTCGGCCTTCTGCGCTTCGGTGAGTAATTCCAAGGAGAGCGGATTTCGCGGATCGTATTGAAGCTCCGAAATCGCGTCGGCGAATTTGCCTTCCAAAAAGAGCTGCGCGCCGGTGGCGGAGTGATATGACATCTGGATCAGGTTGTTGCGGCTTGTCTGCGCCATGGCGATCAGCGGGATCAAAGCCTGCTGGACAGCCGCCGGATTTTTCGCACGGGCGCCGATGTAAGCCCGGGCCTGGAGCAGAGAGGCAAGTTCGGTGTTGTGGTCTTCATGCGAGAGGACTTGCTGATTGAAAAGCACGGCCTGGCCTGCATCGAGATCTTGCAGCGCGGATGCGGGGTCGGTGTTGAACAGGGCCATGGCGCGGTAGATTTCGGCTTCCTGAAGAGGGAAGCCGTGAGCGTGGGCTTGAGCCGCGAGGGCTGTGTAGGTCTTGCGCGCCTGCTGCGGCTGATTCTCGCGGTAGTAAGTCATCGCGCGAAGCATGAGGTAATTGAGTTTCGTGCCGCGATCGTTTGTCATGGAGACGGCCTTGAGATATTCCGCCCGGGCCTGTTCTTCCTCTGCCATGAGAGCGTAGGTGGTGGCGATGCCGACTTGCGAAGCGGCGAAGTGCGAGTCGATTTTCAGGGATGCGTGGTAATGCTCCAACGCTCCCTGGAAATCGCCCGACATGCGGAGAATCTCCCCGAAAGAATCCTGCGGGTTCGACTGGCCGGGCAGCGCAATGACGTAGCGCTCCATGAGAGGGGGCGAGAGGCTGACTTTTCCATCGAGTGCGTAGCAATACGCCAGATTATTGAGAGCCGGGAAATACTTCGGATCTTTTTTCAGCAGATTCTCGAGAACTTCCGCGCCGCGTTCGAAGTTCTGCTGGCCCGAGCAAAGCCATTCGGAATCCAAGTTGGCCAGGCGATGGTCGTCCGGATATTTCGCGAGCAGGTCGTTCATGGCGGCGATTGCAGGAACAAGTTCGCCATTCTTGACGCCGTTCAACCAGCGGATGAACAAGCGTTCATCGCGCGGGGCATGGACGCTGTTGCGGGCCGCAAGTGCGCGCTCGCGCTTCGCCTCGCCCGGATCGTCCGTGAAATAAGCCAACGCCGCATGGCCGAGCGCGAAGTTCGGGTCGGCTTTCACCGAGGCGCGGAAAGACTCGATGCATTTCTCAACGTAGAGAAGTTCTTCGCACAGCTTCCAGCCTTTTTCAAAGGCCTGGCGCGCTTGCTTCGATGGCGTCGTAACCGGAATTGTGGAGGACAAGCTGCCGCTCGCGAATTTTTGCGATTGGGCGTGCAGCGCGATGCCGGACGTGCTCGCAATCAGAATCGCCAGGAGCGCGCCGCGGAAGTAGGATCGAGTTCTCATGGTACCTCGCAGGGTGCGTTAGGATTTCAATCTGTCGCTCGCCAATCGTTTAAATTTCGCTCTGGCTATCGCCAGTCATTCAAATTTCGATTTGGATAAAGCCAATCAGTGACCCTTCAGGACGTAGCCCGGATCAAAAGGCTGTTTGTCGTCGATCTTGATCACCTTCACGCCGCCCGTAATGCTGTAAACGTCGATGATTCCGATGGCCGACGAATTTGCCGCTACGATTTTGATGACGTCCGCGTCGGTGTCTGCAAAAACGACCGGCGACGTGGTCTTTCTTGCGGGGTCGGTCAGAATCGTCTTCGCTTCGGCGACGCCGACTCCCATCGCCTTTTCGACGAGAAACTTCATCACAGGGACGTCGAGCCCGCGCAAGACAATGGTTACGGTACGCCCCGTCGGCCACGTCGTTGACTTTCCTCGGAGGATCCTTCCGAATTCGGCGAGCGTCATGGCCCGGACTGGATTATTCGGGTGAACGATCACCGCCAAGTCGGTGGCGTAGATCGTCGAGGTCACCGCGGCCAGCAAGAGACAAGCAATCAGGGCGCGATTTCGCATAGGACGGCTGCTCCCGACTCCCGAAAGGGTTTTCGCAGGGCCACTGGCCCTCTTCAATTGAACTTAACATTTGGCCACAGGCCGGAAGGAGGAAAGGGAAGGGCTGGTGTCGGGGTGTGTACTGGTACTGCGCGCCAGTGCCGGCAACTTTTCGGGCGGGTGCCGATTACGAACAGTGCCGCTTGAAATTCGCGCAACCATTCGAGGCGGTGGAGTATCTTATCCCGCGGGTGCATCCTCCGCACCCTCACCGCGGCGCCAGCGGCAAACCCCACGACAAGGGGTACACCCGGATGCTCTCCGGGCAACCCATCGTGATGGCTACCGGCCATCACGCTGGGCAAGGGAGGATCGAATGAAACGTCTCTTCAGTATTTGCGCCGTGGTGTCGATGCTGTTTCTGCTGACCCCGGCGATACACGCCCAGTCATATCAACTCATGCAGGGCACGCAAGTGAGGCTAAGCCTGCTCAACGGCCTGACCACAAGCGTTGCACGCGACGGCGATCCATTCACAGCGATCGTTGCCGAGCCTGTTTTCATCGGCAATCAGATGGTTCTGCCGGCGGGAGCGAGAGTGCATGGCCAGGTGACCAGCGTGACTCGGCCGAAGTTCTTCTCGATGTTCCGCGGCGGGGCCTCTATGAACATCGTCTTCAAGTCCATCGAAGTCGAGAGCCGGATTTTTCCCGCGCAGATGAGTATCCTCGCGCTGTACAGCGGCGGTGGGGATTCGGGCAAGCAGCGGAGCGATTTGAAGACGGTCGAAGGCGTCGTCATCCAGGAAAAGCGCGACATCAAGGGTGATGTGGTGGACGTCGCGATCGGGACGGGCGGCGGGAGCCTTGTGGGAGTCATCTTCAGTCATGTCGTGCGCGGCACGGTATTCGGCCTCGTCGGCAGCTCGGCGTACATCATGGCGAAGAAGGGCAAGGAAGTGCAGTTGCCGGCACAGTCGGGGATGCTGATCCGCATGGACTCGACCGTTTCGCTGCCCACTTCGCTCATGCACAACGCGGCGTACAACAATTCCGGCGGAAACTGAGCGTCGCATCGCGAGGCAGTGAATCGAAGCGCACGGCTCGATCTCTCGATGGGGCCGGGTGAGCGGCGTGTGGATCAGTGTGAGGAACCACACGCGAATTGTGTACCTTCGGGGAAAATCAATGTGGCAGCGTCCCCGGCTCAGGCGGAGCGGGGAACGAAACGCACCAGAGACCTTCGGGTTGCGATTTCGATGCACCCATCATCCAGCCATCCGGCAGTTGTTCGATGCGCATGATTTGAAACAGAACCGGGCGTGAATCCGCGTCGCGGCTTTTGTCGCGGCTGACGACGCGGATCGCGAGGACCGCCTCCTTTTCCACATCGACGGTCAGCCGGAACTTACAACCCGATGTGCTCACATCGGAGGTTTCGGTTCGCTGGGTGAAGAAGCGCTAGGAGCGATCGAAGCCGGACACTTCGATCGGGAACTTGAGGTGAATGCGCTTTTCGCGGCGGCGTTCACGAATCGTTTCCGTGGTAAACGGTCCCAGTTCCATAGACACCTTTTCCATTCCTCTACCTCCGATTTCCGGATGCGTTGCTCTGTGCAGGCGAATGGGCGGAATGCGGATGAATTGAAAGGCGAGTGTTGCCGGATCGTGCGAGGTGCGGAAGCGACGCGGCATGCTATGCGGCTCCCTTCGCCGCAACCTGCTTCGGGCTGCGTTTCAGGAAGCGATACAAGCTGGTGCGGCCAATTCCCAGGACTTGCGAAGCGCGGACGCGGTTGCCGTTGCATACTTCGAGAACGCGCTGGATGTGTAAGCGGCGGACTTCGTCGAGCGGCAGCGGGCGCCAGTTTTCTTCGGTCATCGCCGTTCGGCGCTGCGGCTTCTGCAAATGTTCCGGCAGGTCGGCAACATCAATGAAATCGGCGGTAGCCGTGATGGCGGCGCTCGAAATCACGTTTTCCAGTTCGCGGACATTTCCCGGCCAGTCGTGGTGATAGAGCACCACCTGCGCACGCCGCGTGAGTCCCTGAAAAGTTTTTCCGTAAGCCTCGCTGTATTTTTTTAGAAAATGCTGGATCAGGATGGGGATATCCTCCGGGCGCTGAGAGAGGCCGGGAACGCGGATCTCGATGCTGCTGAGCCGATAGAAAAGATCTTCGCGGAATTGTCCGGTGAGAACCAGCTCGCGAAGGTCGCGATTCGTCGCCGCGATCAACCGCACGTCCACATTTTTTACCTCGGGCGAGCCCACGCGCTGGATTTCGCGGTTCTGAATCACGCGCAGCAGCTTGGCCTGCATGGCCAGCGACATTTCTGAGACTTCGTCGAGAAACACTGTCCCGCCGTCCGCGTACTCGAAGAGGCCGGGACGCGTGTCGGTGGCGCCGGTGAATGCGCCGCGGACGTGGCCGAAGAGCTGGCTTTCGAGGAGCGTGTCCACCAGCGCCGAGCAATTGCACACGGCGAAGCGTTCCTGCGAGACCGGGCTCATCTGGTGCAGCGCCCGCGCGACCAGCTCTTTGCCCGACCCGGTGGGCCCCGTGATGAGCACGTTCGTATAGTGGCGGGCGACTTTTCGCACCAGCTCGAAAACATCCACCATCGCGGCGCTTCTCGCGACGATGCCGTGAAATTCCAGGTTGTGCAGGAGTTTTTCTTCGAGGTCGCGAATCTGCGAGCGGCGCGTGAAAAGTTCGGCGAGATCGTCGAGCGTTTTCACCAGCCGCGGATAATCAACCGGCTTGCAGAGATAATCGTAGGCGCCATGCTTGATCGCCTCGATCGCGGAATCGACCGAGTAGTAGCCCGTGATGAGAATGACGTAAATGCCCGGATCGAAATGCAGCGCTTTTTCGAGAAACGCCATGCCGTCCATATCCGGCATTTTGAAATCAGCCAGAACGACGCGACAGCCTCCCAGGCGGATTTTCTGCAAGGCCTCCTGCGGGTTCGTCGTGCCGACGGTGGGGAAACCCGTTTTCTCGAGGCGCTCCGTGGTCATCTCGACTTGTTCGATTTCGTCGTCAAGCACGCAAACGGGCAGGTTCTTTCGCGCCATGCTGATGACAGGCTTTTCGTTGAGGACAGCCATAGGGCCAGTAATAAGGCAAGGATTGGGCCAGATTGCCTAACGCGTTGGCTGACGCGGGGAACAAGTTACGGAACAAATTATGTCCATGAGTCAGCCGCGTACTAAGGCTTCTAAATTGTTCGCTTTATTCGCAGTCGCAGATAGAGGAGCGAAAAGGCTAACGGGCCTTTGCGCGAATCAGAACTGGTGAAACACGAATCGCAGAGTTCCGAACTGGAACTCCGGTGTCAAAGGCGGATGCATTTGAACAGCGGATCAATGGTCCGCCAGACCGCGCATTCCGAGGCCCTTCGCCGCATCTTCGTCGGTTCACGCCACGCGGAAAACCGAGCTTTCGTCATCCGTCCGGCTGTCTTTGTACGCCGGCCGCGGCCGCAGTTGTTCGAGGCTCACTCGCGTCCGGCCCGACCCGTCTTTCGATTTGACATCCACGGCCTGATACGCGATGGGGAAATTGTTGCTGTTGTACAAAGGCAACAGCAATCGCACGAATACGACGGAGCCCGGATCGAGAAGCGATTGCAGCGTGATTTCCTTCCTTGACTCGTCCGCCCAATTGAGCGACGTTTTTTCCACGAAGAATTTTTCCGCCGAATCCCAGCCTGAAACTTCCACGCGATATGTTTTTGATTCGTCTATGCGGTCTTCCATGTTGCTGCCTCCGGGCGGAGTAAGTGCAGCAACGATGCCAAAAGGATGGGAAACGTGCGCATACACACGCAAGGACTTAGGGGCGTCCCGCGCGCCTGATTCCGATGTGTGACATTGCAATCCAAGACAGATGTGCGTCTTTGAACCAACCGGAACAACCGGAGAGGGACTGCACCGGGGTGAAATTCAGCTCCAGTTCGAGCCGGGATACAACACCGAAAGAGCGAACCGGAAGATCGTTCCGAAAATTTTGTCGTACAACACCCACGCGAGAAGAAGTCCCGCCGCGCCCAATCCCTGGTTGTGCGTCCAATCGAGAAATCGAAGCGCGTTGTGCTCGCTCATGAAGAGCGTGATGCCGGTATTGCCGTCGAGCGGCGGGACGGGCAGGAGATTGAACGTGCCCAGAAGTAGATTCAAGACGAAGAGCACGCTCAAGAAAATTGCCGCAAAGGCGGCGATGCCGGGGATGGCCGCCTCCGTGATGTGCGTGAACTTCGCCGACTCCGGCTCATGAAAATATCCCATGAACATTCCCACGCGGATGGCGAGCGCCGCGAAAATCATCAGAGTGAAATTTGCAGCGGGTCCGGCCAGCGCCATCCATCCCGCGCGCCGCGGATGGCGTCGCTGCCAGGATGGATCGTACGGCGCGCTCGCCCAGCCAATCATCCATTGCGCGAAAACGTAAGAGACGATCGGCACGAGCACCATCCCCCATGGCGATCGCTGGATGTGAGGCACGGGATTGAGCGAGACTTGTCCGCCGGCTTCTGCCGTGGGGTCGCCGCCGAGCTTGGCGGCGAGGGCGTGCGCTGCTTCATGGCATGTTGTGGAAAAAAGGAAAACGATGTACCAGATCAAGCCGACGACGAAAAAATCAGCGGTCATGTCGCTGGATAGACTACGGTTTATGCGATGAATTCGCAAGTGAGCGGTGAGAGGGGCGGGACGGTGGAACCTGTGTAAAAGCTGTGGAAAAAGCTTGACACGTGCCGCCGTCAGGAATAGGCTGCCTCGCACTGCACGTGCCTTCGACCGCAACTTCGAGGCGCGTGCCCGTTTGGTGAGGGGTCATGGCTTCCAAAAGCAACATCCCGGCCACTGGAAGAGTCATCTCCGATCGCGAATTCGAAGCTCTGCTTCGCCGTACTTCGGAGCACTTCAAAATCAGCCGGCCTCAATTACTGAAAAAAGTCCGGTCGACTCGAAGATTGCCAGTTTCCGCGGCTTGAAAATTTCCGATCAGGATAGTGGAGCTGCGTTCGCGGTCGCGCGGGTTCTTGTGTTTGCGCGGGCGGCGGAGGATTGGCTCCGGGGCCTGGACTCGAACCAGGATAACCAGCTCCAAAGGCTGGCGTGCTACCAATTGCACTACCCCGGAGTAGCGAAAGAAAGTGTAGCAGACATCTTCTGAATTTGTTTCCCTCCTCGAACGCGCCCTGCACGTTCGTTTGCGCGCGCATTTGCCGGGATGGCGCCAATTTGTTAGGCTTCTGAACGCCGCACAGCGTGGAGAGGTGTCCGAGCGGTTTAAGGAGCACGCTTGGAAAGCGTGTGTTGGGGAAACTCAACCGTGGGTTCAAATCCCACCCTCTCCGCCATTTCATTCGCGATGTAAAACTGATTCGATTCCACGCGACGCGTCAAATTAGCTGATCGGCGCCTCAACGGGTGTGGGCAGAACGGCTTCGATGGCTGCGAATAGCTCCCGAAAGTGGATCGGCTTGCTGATGTAACCGTCCATACCTGCTGCGAGGCAGAGTTCCTTGTCGCCCAGGAGCGCGCGAGCCGTCATCGCGACAATCGGGATGTGTTTTCCCGTCTTTTTTTCGGACGCGCGAATGACAGCGGTGGCCTCGAGTCCGTCCATTTCAGGCATTTGAACGTCCATCAGAATAAGATCGAAAGAATGATTCTCCAGGGTTTTCAGGACCGCCTTTCCGGAATCCGCCACGATCACGTCGTGGCCTCTTTTTTGCAACAGGCTGACGGCCAGGTGCTGATTGATCGAGTTGTCCTCGGCGAGGAGAATTTTCAGCCGCCCGCGGCTTCCGGTGAGCGAATGGAGAGTGACGAGAGGACGCAGCCCCGCGCGATCCTTTTTCGAGCCCAGCACCAGGCGTATCGCATCGAGCAAATCCGCTCGCCGGACCGGCTTGGGTAAATAGGCACTGATGCCCGACGCGCGGCACCGCGCTGCATCGCCGCGCAAGCCCGCCGAAGTAAGCATGATGATCACGGCAGCGTCGAGTCGAGGGTCCTTCTGGATTTTTTCGGCGAGGAAGAACGCATCCACTCCCGAAACCTGCGCGTCCACCAACACCAACCGGAACTGCTTTCCATCAGCTTTGGCCTGTTCCAGGATCCCCATCACAGACCCGCCGCCATCGGCAACGAATGGTTCGAGTTTCCATTCAAGTAGCATGTCCTGGAGGATGCGCCGGCTCATCGGATTCCCGTCCGCAATGAGCACGCGCAGGCCTCGGAGGTCCTGGATATCCAATGCCGGGATTTTGGCCGGCTGAGACTGCTGAAGTTTGAACGGCAACGTGAAATGAAACGTGCTCCCCCGGCCCACTTCGCTTTCGACGCGGATGTGTCCGCCCATGATCCCCACGAGTTGCGAGCAAATTGCGAGTCCCAGGCCGGTGCCGCCGTATTTGCGGGTCATCGAGCTGTCGGCCTGGGTGAATGCCTCGAAAATCGCTCGTTGCTTTTCGGGCGGAATTCCTGAGCCTGTATCGCTGACGGCGAAATGGAGAACCGCGCAGTCGTTCGACCCCGATTCCTTTTCAACGCGCAGGACAACCTCTCCCTTCATCGTGAACTTGATGGCGTTGCTCACGAGGTTCAGAAGAATCTGGCGCACGCGCGTAGGATCGCCCAGCAATGCGTCGGGCACGTCCTGCGCGACGTGGCAGGCGAGCTCGAGGTTCCGTTGATGCGCGGAAAAATTGTGGACCCGAATCGCTTCGTCGAGCATTTCGCGCAGGCTGAAACCAATCGTTTCGATTTCCAGCTTGCCCGCCTCGATTTTCGAGAAGTCCAGAATATCGTTAAGAATCGAAAGAAGAGAATCGGCCGAACTTTTGACGATGGAAAGGTTTTCGCGCTGCTCCGGATCGAGCTCCGAATCGAGCGTCAACTCCGTCATGCCGATGATTCCGTTCATCGGGGTACGGATTTCGTGGCTCATGTTCGCGAGAAATTCACTCTTCGCGCGGCTGGCCTCCTCGGCCAATTCCTTGGCTCTTTGCAACTCCGCCTCCGCCTGCTTCCGCGCCGTGATGTCCACGCCAACGGCGCCGATGAGCGTTCGCCCTTCAGGCCCGACGAGCGGGAAACGAAATGTCAGCCACGAATGATGCGTGCCGTCGGGAGATGGCAGCATTTCTTCGAATTCCAGTACGCGCCCCGATGAGCGCACTTCATCGTTATGGGCGCGGATTTTCTCGGCGGTCTTGGGGGTCATCCATTCGGATCCCAATTTTCCTTGCAGATTTTCCAGAGTGCTTCCGCACATGCCGGCCAGCCGGTCGTTGATATAAAGATATCGTCCGTTTTCATCGGTGATCGCAGCGATGCCCGGAATATTGTTCATGAAGGTCCGGTGGCGCTCTTCCGCATCGCGGATCAGATTCTCCGTGAGCTGCAACGAATTCAGCATTCCGTTGATCGCCTCCCCGAGGCTTGCGAGTTCGTCGCTGCCCTCGCAATTGACGCGCGCGGACGTGTCGCCGCTCTCCGCGATGCCTTCGACGCTTTCATTGAGCGAGCTGAGCCGCGACACGATGGATCGTTCGAGCAGCAGTTGGACGACGATCCCAAAGACAAGTCCCGAGACGAGAAGCGTTCCGAAGAAATAAAAAATGCTGACGCGGCCCTGCACGTAAATCGTGCGCGGAATTTCAGCTCTCAAGATCAGTGCGGGCTTGCCATAGATGTCGCGGATCATCGTGTACGCCGCCATCACCGTGCCGCTCAATGGCCAGGCGTAGGTCGAATTGGCCCCGGACAATTCCATTCGTGCATTTTCGAAGTCTTCCGGCATCCCCGAGGAGTCCAGCCGTTGAATTGCCAGGGACACATGAGCCCTTTTCGCGATTTGCTCGAGTTCGAATGAATCGAGGAATTTTCCCGCCAGCAGGGTTCCATGATCCGGCCCCGTGAAGTTGCTCCTCACGATCGGGCGTGCGGCCACAAGCAAGGGGCCCTCCGGGAGCATCAGGATGCCGTCCACCGAGCTCTTCAATGTCGGGTGTTGGAGAAGAGCGTCCGTCGGAGTCAAATGCGCGATGAGACTTTCGGGGATTTCGACATCCTCGTCTTCGTCCACATCGAAATCTCTCCCAGCCACGATGCGGCCGGACTTGTCAACAAAGAGGAGGACATCAATGCGTTGCAGACCGAGGGACCTGCTCGGGGCTTTGCCCACGATCGATTCGAAAAACCCGGGGGAGGGATGGACCATGAATTCGTACGCGCCGTCGTACGCCGAATTGTCCGCGTTCGCCCGGTCGAGTTTTTCGATGACGTCGCCGAGTGTATTGATCGCCTCATTCACGTCCGTCTGCGTGTTGGCCTTTTCCAGGGCGAGAAATTGGGTCAGGATCAGGATGCGGGATGCGGCGTAGAGCACGCCCATGAGTCCGAGAGAAGTGAATGCGATGATGAGCAATGTCTTCAGCCGGACGGTCAATGGTGCTCCCTCCCGCGGCCGGGCGACAGCCGGGACTTCATGCCACGCGAATTTTTCAAATCTCAACAGACCGCGAGAGGGAAAAAATCGGCCGATGAGAATATTTCGGAAGGGAATTTGATTCTCAATCAGGCGGACAGGGAAGTCAACGAATTACCGCGAACCGGCGCGAATCAATCAACGATTCCCTCGCGCCCGCCCGTCTTCGTCCGCTTCCGCGGCGTCCCCTCCCGTTAGTGAACATCTCACAGATGCTCGGTGGGGGGCAGAGCTTTAACTCCGACATCCAGCCTATCATAATGAAAGGGCTTTAGGCCCTGTGGCGTGAACGGTAGCTACAAAATTGGCTACACCTGTGGGAACTTGTCCCCTAATCCGAGTTATCAGGAGTTAGCGGAAATTGGAAGGCTGCAAGTCTGCGAAAGGAGTCGCGCTCTCACAGGACTCCGATAGGAATCCGCAACCCGAGCCTGGCCAAGTCGCGCTGATTCCATGAAGTGAACTTGCAGAAAAAATGATTTTCTTACAATTTGGTCAAGTTCCGATTAGGCCGGAAAACGGGACACGTTCTTTTTAGGGCCGCGTGCTATCATTCCCGCCGTCTTCCCAATACTGCTTCGCTGACCCTATGGATCTCACCGCCATTAGCGACCAGATTAACAAAATCCTGCGCAGCCGGAGCTTCGCCAACAAGAGCCAGCTCAGGAAACTGCTGGAAGTTCTGTCTAAGAACATGGATTCGCAGACACTGACGCCGAACCGGGTGATTAAGGAGCTGTGGCCCGACGAGGTAAGGACCAAGCGACCTGCAGACGTAGCGACAGAGATGAACAGGCTGCGGCATGCGCTGGAATCGTATTACGACGGAGAGGGCAAGACCGACCCCGTCACGATTTTGCTTCCGAACCGTGCGGCACCCGCTCCCGATGGTACGCATGAGAAGCGCTGGATCGTGGCGAAACCCCGAGAAGCAGAAACCGCTGCAGTGCCACGTGCAAGCGAGGATCAGCGACCAGTTCCGCAAGTCAGGACACGCAGGGGCCTGAAGATAGCAGCCGCGACAGCTGCCATTGGGATTGTCGGCTACATCTCGATCCGAATCCTGACCGCACATGACCGGCCTCAGTCCGCGCGGCTGGACGGGTCGACGCTTACGATTGTGAATGCAGAAGGGAAGGAACTTTGGAAAAAGAGCTTTGCGGAGGGATTCTCGGCCGACGGGTACTACGCGGGGGGTATAGCGACACGGATCTGGTTCGGCGATCTAGAGGGTAAGGGCCACACTGATGTTCTTTTTCTTTATCTCTCGGCGAATGGCCCACATTCACACTCGTCAACGCTGATCTGCTACTCCGAGCGCGGCAAAGAGAAATGGCGCTGGACTCCCGGGAGGGAGCTGCCAGAGCTCGAGGGTAGTCCGGCGACGTTCAACACGGTGGCCCTCAGGGTGCTGAAGGCAACGGATAAGAGTCCTTCCCGAATCGTCGTTTCGAATGTGCATGACCCTTGGTGGCCCAATCAGATCGCAATTCTCGATTCCAAGGGCAATATGCTCTCGGAGTACTGGCATTCGGGGCATCTGGCCTTCCTCACCTTGGCGGACCTGGATGGCGATGGAAGAGAGGAGATCGTCGCCACGGGAACCGACAATGGGTATCTTCAAGCGACATTGGTCGTGCTTGATCCTGAGCGGGTGTTTGGCGCTTCAACCGAGGTGCGGCCCGCGTTTCAAATCCACGGCATCGGGGATGCCCATGAGAGGTTGCGCTTGTTGTTTCCACGGAGCGATTTGAACAAAGCATTGTTCTCCTACAATCAGGCGATGGAGCCTACGGTCGAGCATAGCAGCATTCGACTTACGGTGCAGGAATGCATGGTCCCCGCGGGCTGCCTCGTCTGGTACGAATTCGACAAGAACTTTCATCTGATTACGGCTTACGCGGGCGAGGAATTTCGCAGCTCTCATAAGAGGTTCTATCAAAACGGCAAGGACGTGCATCCCTTTAGTAAGGAAGAAGAGGCTGAATTCCAAAAAGTACGGTGCCTCGTCGGATGCAAAACAGAGTTTGTCCCCAGCGAAATCCACTGAAAACCGCCTGATTTCATACCAATTTCATATCATTTCCCGCCGCGGCATCTTGACGTAGGTTCGTTCTGTTGCAAGCATCGCCCCATCTGCGATTTACAGATAGCGTTACGTTCGGGGGGAGTCATGAAACTGTGGATTTCTTTTTATCATTCGCTTTGTCGCCGTCCGTTTCTTGCGACTGTAAAGGCGTTATTCAAGTCGCGAGGAGCTGGGCTCGCGGCCGCGACCTTGCTGGCCTTGCTGATGTTTGTTCCGTCGGGTATGGCTCAGGACGTCACCTTTAGCAAGACCCGGTATTCATCGGTCAAGCAGCCCAAGGAAGCCGAGGTCGCCCTCACGATCACGGATTCGAAGATCCTGATCAAAGGCAAGGAGGTAAACGGGATTGACATGGAGATCCCATTTTCCTCCATCGATTCGATGTCCTACGAGGTGGCTGCGCGCCATCGTGTCGCGGAAGGTGCCATGCTCGGTAGCATCGCTCTGATGACCGTCAAGACCAAGAGCCACTGGCTGGACATCGAGTATCGCGAAGGCGACGCGAAGCAATTGACCACGCTGCGGCTCGACAAGTCCGAGTACAAGAAAGTGATTGCGACCTTGGAAACAAGAACTGGGAAACAGATTGCGACCCTAAAGTCCAACAAGAGCCCGTTCAATCCCACCGCCGGAAGCAAGGACATGGACGAAGTGATTCCCTTCCGAATGGACGCGGTGGCCGCGGCCCTGAAGCCGGCCATGGAGAGCGTGGGCTGCAATGTCACCCATGCGACCTCCAATCACCTCGAGTGCAAACGCGAATGGGCGAAAGGCCGCGATACGGAGCGGACAGGTGCGGGCGGTGAGAAGGTAACTGCCAGCCTCGAAGCGAAGGGTGAGCAGACCCGAGTTCGCGTTTCGACGGAGAAAGGGGTCCGGGGCCGAATGGTAAAGAGGAACTGGTCCACGCCCATCTACAACGAAATGATGAAGACTCTGCAAAAGCCAGCTTAGAGCGCGACGGCAGCAGGCTCGAATTGAGGCCCGCTCCTGCGTTTCAAAAGGGGCGCACGATCCCTTCGAGTCTTGCGGTTGAGGGGTCGGACGCATTTCTCGAATCAAGAATCGCTTGGAACGCGCCAAAGAACGGGCAACTTGAGCTTCATCACATGCGACCCTTCAAGAGCCGAAGGGTCGGCCACTCTTCCTTGTTCATGTGCGCCACAAATTGAATCCGTGTGAGGGAGCGGACCGCACGCCGCTAAGACTGGCCCACAGCCTAAGAGTTAGTTTGACAGTGCTGACCCATGTGGCCTAGAGTTTCGCCGGAGGTGAGGCGATGCGAAAAATAGGCATAGCGCTCTTGCTGGGATTCTGCCTGCTCACCGTCGAGGCACAGACTCAGAAAGAGTCGGTACCACCGGTGCCCAAGGTCAAAATCGGCGACGTCGCTCCTGATTTCACTTTGGTGGACGGGAACGGCCAGCCGCACTCGCTGCATGATTACAAAGGCAAGAAAAGTGTGGCTCTTGCCTTCTATGTCTGGGCTTTCTCACCCAATTGAACCAAAGAGATGCGGAGCTTCCAGGAGAACCTAGCTAAGCTGGAAGCTTCAGACACCCAGGTCCTGGGTGTAAGCATGGACAGCCCCTTTGCAAACAAGGCCTTCGCTGACCAGAACGGCGTGACCTTCCCGTTGCTCAGTGACATAGGCGGAAAGGTCAGCGCGGAATACGGCCTCTACAAGGAGTACGACAAATTCAACACGAAAATTCCCGCAGCGCGCCGTGCCACGTACCTGATCGACACGAATGGGAAAGTCGTCGATGTACAAGTCGACGCGGAGGCGATTGACCCGACCAAGACCGTGACAATGTGCGCGGTCCATAAGCCGAAAGCTTAGGCAGCACTGCCGAAGAATGAGGCCCCGCGCGTCTTGCGCGGGGCTTCTTTCCGCCCCAAACACAGCGGCTGCCAAACCCTTTCGCTCCGATCATTTCGTCTCTTGAGATTAGGTCGCGGGCGTAGGGCCTGCACCAGTTTTTATCGAGCGAGTTCACTTAACCTCGAGGAGTGCTCGATCCCTTCGAAGTGTGAAGAGTCGGACGGTTTTCTCGAACGAAGAATCGTCTGGAACACCGCCAAGGAACGGGCAACTTGAGCTTCATCACATGCGACCCTTCAAGAACCGAAGGGTCGGCCAC
>JBAWGF010000056.1:0-18245 GCA_049592615.1 Candidatus Acidiferrales bacterium | reverse complement strand
TAGCGAGCGTGCCGGGCGCGGGCAAATCGGCAGCGTCGTTCATGCCCTCGAATTCGGTGATGTAGATCTTGCCGTCGATTTCGGGCGCCATGCCTTCGTGCCGCGCTTCCCAGATGAGGTCTGTGTCCTTCGACGGGCCTTCGAGCATCACCTGCAAACGCTGCCCGACCCGCTTGCGCAATTTCCGCGCGGAGATTTTCTGCTGGAGGGACATCAACTTCGCGCGACGGCGCTCGATCGTCTCTGCGCCGACCTTGCCGTCGTACGCAAAACTCTTCGACGCATCTTCATCGGAGTATGCGAACACGCCCATCCAGTCGAATTCCGCGGCGCGAACGAAATCGCATAATTCTTGAAAATCTTTCTCCGTCTCGCCGGGAAACCCGACGATGAACGACGTGCGAATCGAAACGCCGGGAATCGCGCGCCGAATTTTTTCCAGCATTTTTAGAAACGCGCCGCCATTCGAGCCGCGCTTCATCCGCGCGAGAACGCTGCGGCTCGCGTGCTGGAGCGGCACGTCGAGGTATTTTGCGAGGCGCGGATGTGCGGCAATCGTGTCGAGCAGCCGCGGCGTGATGCGATTCGGATAGCAATAAAGGAAGCGAATCCAGTTCAGGTCTTCGATTTGCGCGAGGCGCTCGAGGAGCACCGGGAGGCCGTCGCGCAGCCCGAGGTCTTCGCCGTAAAAAGTCGTGTCCTGGCCGATCAGCGAAATTTCACGCACGCCTGTGGCGGCGAGATTTTCCGCCTCGCGCACCACCGACTCGAATCGGCGGCTGCGGAATTTTCCGCGCAACTGCGGGATTACGCAGAACGTGCAGGGATGGTCGCAGCCCTCGTTGATCTTGATGTACGCGGTGTGGCGCGGCGTCGCGAGAATGCGTGGCGTGAGGTCGTGGTAGAGATACGTCGGCAATTCATTCGCGGCGGAGCCGTCTGCGCCCAATTGCAACTTGCCGTCGCAGGCCTCGAGAATCTTGTCCACTTCGCCGGTGCCGATAACCGCGTCCACCTCCGGAATCTGTTCGCGGATTTCGTTGCGAAAGCGCTCGACCATGCACCCGGCGACAATCAATTTCTGCGCGCGGCCGAATTTCTTGTATTCGGCCATCTCGAGTATGGATTCGACCGATTCCTGCTGCGCCGGAGCGATGAAGCTGCACGTGTTGACGACGAGAACGTCCGCCTCGCCCGCACGCGGCGTGATCTCGTAACCCGCGCGCGAGAGAATGCCCATCATCACCTCGCTGTCCACGAGGTTTTTCGGGCAACCCAGGCTGACGAATCCGACCTTCGGCATTGTAGTCAAGTCCTTTGAAGCGCGTGCAAACGCACAATTCTATCATGACGAGCGCCGCAGGCCGCCCGGACCCCGGCCGGCTCGGCTTGTTGCAGCAATTGCAATAGTTGACTTACGAGTAAATAAGGTTTAAACGGTTTGTAGGGGCCCTCTCGAAGGCTGCGAAACCGTAAGGAGAAAGTCATGCCAGAAATTCCAGGGAGACGACTCGGAAAGCAGGAAGCACGACACGACCCAAGAACATTTCAATTCGCAAAGTATCTGAAGCCAGAAGCGCTGCCGGCGCCGCCCGCCAAAGAGAGTTGGACGAAGCCGGTATCGACCTGGCCGATGATGGCAAACGACACAATCGGCGATTGCACCTGCGCCGCAGCGGGACATTTGATTGAAGAATGGACCGCAAACGCCTCGACGCTTGTGGTTCCGCCGACCGCTGACATTATCGCAGCCTATTCGGCGATCACCGGTTACAACCCCGCCGATCCATCCACGGACCGCGGCGCCGTCGAACTCGACGTCCTGAATTATTGGCGGCAGACCGGCATCGCGGGACGCAAGATCGAAGCCTTCGTCGCACTCGAGCCCCAGAATACGGAACACGTGAAGGACGGCGTCATGCTATTCGGCGCCGTGTATATCGGACTCGCTTTGCCAATTTCCGCTCAAACGCAAACCGTTTGGAGCGTTCCTCCGGGCGGCGCGACCGGACAGGGTGCTCCCGGCTCGTGGGGCGGCCACGCCGTCCCGATCGTGGGCTACGACCACCGCACGCTGACGTGCGTAACCTGGGGCAAATTGCTGAAGATGACGTGGGGCTTCTGGCACACGTATTGCGATGAAGCCTACGCGATCCTCAGCCCCGACTGGATCAAGTCGAACCACTATTCACCGGGCAACTTCGATCTCGCCACGCTTCAAGCCGATCTGGCGCAATTGCCCGGCGCGGCGGCAGCGAAGGCGGGCGGCAACTAGCTTCGTTATTCGACGGGAAGAACGCAATTCAGGCGCCGGTAAGTGGAGGTGTGCCTCGAAGCGGTTCGATTACGACGGGAGCGGCTTGCGAAGCTTCAACATTCGAAGAATCCAATAGGCGGAGACTGCGGCTGTAAGGTGCTTGAGCGTGTGCCCGCTGACGAATTTGCCTTTCGAGAAAATCAATCGGTCGCCCGCTTCAAACACCTTGGCAAGCCCATAGATCAAGAGCGAGACAACCAAATCCGCTCCGCGCGTGTAGCGTGCGGGAAAAAGTGCGACGAGCAGAAGGACCGCCAGCAAGGAACCGAATTGAGCAATGACGTAGGGCCGCAAATCGCCGGCGCCAATTGCCTGCGTGTTATTCCAATAGAGGACGCTCGCGATCCCCCAGAGGGGAAGGAACATCAAATAGACAAGACCGTTCCGGGGTGTCGTGCGTTCACATACTACCGCGGCGACTAGAGATAAGAATCCGGCTGCCATCGGAAGCCGATCCCAGACCAGACTGCTGTCATTCGGATGCAAATGATAGTAGGCCGATCCAAATGAAGTGATCGCAACGGAGAAAAAAAAGAGCTCGTAGGCCCGGCGTTCCACTGAATCACCGAAAGTCGAACGGTCATCGGGGCGTGTCCGTAAAACGAACTGAAAGCCCAATGTTCCGACAATCAGAAACAGAAAATTCGATGCTACATCGAGGCAATTCGGGATACCGAGCAGCGTCCGCGAGTCCGCGAAGTTGTGATATGCCTCATCCTGGGGAATTGCCGGAAATTCAAAGACAACAGCGACAACTGCCACCATGACAAGGAGCAGGATTGCGTGACGCCAATTGTTCACGACGATTTCTTTTTGGAACGTAGCAAATCGCGGATCGCGCGGAGCAGAGACGACATCTGGTCCACCCGAACCGGATGATCGCCGAAGCGCGTTGACTGGTACAGCTCGGTCAATTGCGCGATGGGCGCGGAAAACTCTGCGGCTGGAATCGCCGCGACGAATTCCAGCGGCGTCTGCGAGTCCGCCTTCTTCCACCCGCGCTTTTCGAGCAGCCGCAGCATTTCGCGATATTCAAACGCCGCGAGCGCTGCCGTCAGATTCTCCGCGCGACCCGCGCGAATGCTCCAGCGGGACACGATGTAGAGGATCATCGATCGCCCGCGCAACCAGAGCAGCACAATCAGAAGAAGAACGAGCACGGCGGGCAGAAAATACGGCGAGGCCTCGATTTTCTTGTCAAGCGCGATCAGGGCTCCCATAATGTCGCGCTGCTTCTGCTGGTAGATGCGCCGGGCGCGTTCGCTCCAGTCGTGCGATGACCTCTGAAGATTCTGCGCCAGCGTGACCTGGTGACCGAAGTCGTAGTTGATCACCCACTCGCTCCACGCGAACTGAAACCAGTCCCAATAGAGCGCAAATCGCGCGAGCGCACCGCTGCGTCTTGCGTCGCCGGGCGGCGTGGGATCGAACGTCATCCAACCGTAGCCCGGGAAATAGACCTCAACCCATGTGTGCGCGTCGCTCGCGCGCACGATGAAGTCGCCGCCGACGTCGTTGTATTCGCCGGGAAGAAACCCGCTGACGTAACGCGAAGGGATGCCGATGGACCGCAAGAGCACGGTCATCGCCGCGGCAAAATATTCGCAGTGTCCGGCGCGCCGGTCGAAAAGAAAGTACGCGATTGGATCATCCCCGGGATTGCCGGTCAAATCGAGCGTGTATGCATAGCGCGTCGAAAGATAACGCTCGATATTGGCAGCCTTGTCGTATTCGTTTTTCGCTCCCCTCGTAACCTGTTCGGCGAGCTTTTTGACGCGAGGATCGAGCGCTGGCAATTGGAGGTACTGGTTCAGGATCGCGTCGGGATACGCCGCAGAAGCCTTGCGCAATTCCGCTGGTGGGATTAGCGGCAGGATTGAAATACCCTCGTAGCGGACCTTCGTGTCGTTGTGGAATGGATTGAAGACCGAGCCGGTCTTGTCCAGCAGAAGATACGCGCGGCGCTGGGGCGACCCGGGACGGTCTGCCTCCGTCGTGAAACGGCCGCGCAGGCTTTCCGGGCGCGGCGCAAGGAAGATTGCGTCGGTCGCAATCGGCTCCATCAGCACGGTGTATTGGAGCGTGTAGAACTCGCCGCGCGGCAAAACAATCGAGTTCAAGTGAAATTCGCCGTCGCTATTCGGCGAGATGACGGTCGGGTCCTGCGAGGGAGTGAACCAACGCTTGCCGTCGAAATTCGTGAGTGCGATGCCGCGCCAGCGCGTCCCTTCGACTCTCATGGGCTCGCCTTCGACGCGAATGCGCATGACGACCGATGAACTTTTCTTGATCCTGCCGATTTCGCCGAGCGCAACGTTGTCGCTGAATCCGGTCATCAGGCTCGGCTGCAAATTCAGCGCGCTCATATACCCCGCCGTGAAGCGAGGAATCAGGAAGAAAAGCACGCCTCCGATCAAGAGCGCACTCACCGCCACGAGCCCCGAAGTGAGTCCGAGCGCGCGATTGAGCTGGTGCGCGATCGGCGTGCCGGGTTCGAACGGCGGCGACACCGCTCCCACGGCGCTCCGCCGAATTTCCAGGGCGACGAACGTGGAAACCGCCAGCACCAGGAAGATTGCGAGCGCGACGATGAAGCTCGTCTCAACGGTCAAAATCGCCGAAGCCAGCATGGACGTAAACGCGAGAACGCCGAGAAACGCGTAGTCGCGGTTCGTGCGCGCCGAGAAAAGGCGCACGAGCGTTGCGAAGATCATCAAGTGAATCGTCGAGAGCAACCCCGAGTAGAGCACCGGATTCGGCGCGCCCTGAGCCAGGCTGCGCGACACCACCCACAGGTCGAGCGGGAAAAACAGGAAGTAAACGAGGACGAGCCACGTTGCCACGCGCGCGGAAAATTCCGGACCCCTGCCGCGCCAGACGCGGACACCTTTGAGAATTAGCGCAATCGGCGGAACGAGGATTGTGACGAGGTCGAGCTTGCCCGTCGAAACCACGGCCAGTATGCCGGTCGAGACGAGGAGGTAGAGAGAGACTTCGAAATATCGTTGCACCGCCGGAAGTGGCGGCGCGCTCGTTTGCGCAGCGGATCCCATGCCCGTCTTCTTATGCTAGCACTCGCGTGAACGGGGCAGGTGGGCGCGACGCCAAGTCGCTAATGGGCCGCGGCGGCTGCGGCGACTTTTCGCGTGGCGCTCGAGACGGCGAGCTGTGCGAGACGTTCGAGCGGGAGAATGCGCGTGCGCGAACGCTTCGGCAAATGCGGAACGCAGGCGAGAAATGGCAGCAGCATGATATTGCGAAACGTCACACCGTGGCGCGCCTCCGGCAACGCTTCCAGCGTTGCGGCTTCGATTCCCAGAGTCGCACGGATATGTTCGGCCAATTCCGCCTTCGGATGCTTTGCCACTTCCACGGCGGGGAATTGCCACATGCGCGAGAAGAGCACTCCATCGTGCGCGCCGGGATCTTTCACGAGGATTGTCCGCCCGCGAGGGTCGCACAGAACCGCGGCCGCAATTTTCACATTTACCGGCACACGCTTTTTTCGCGGCGACGGAATTTCGTCGGTTAGGCCAAGCGCCAGAGCGCGGCACGAGCGCGCGATGGGACATTGCTCGCAGCGCGGCGACTGAGGCGTGCAAATCGTTTCACCCAATTCCATGAGCGCCTGATTCCAATCGCCCGCCGCTCGCGTCGCGAGCATTCGCTGCGCCATCGCTGCGAGTTCCCGCCAGCGGCGGGGCGCGCGCAGATCGCCTCGAATGGCGCCGAAACGCGCCAGCACGCGCGCGACATTTCCGTCGAGCACCGCAAGCGGCGCGTCGTAGGCGATACTCAAGACAGCCGCGGCCGTGTAACGTCCGACGCCGGGGAGCGCGAGCGCTGTTTCAAGCCCTCGCGGGAATTGTCCCGCGTGGCGCGCGACGATTTGCTTCGCGGCGCGATGCAGGTTTCGCGCACGGCTGTAGTAGCCGAGTCCGGACCAGAGTTTCAGAACTTCCTCCTGTCGTGCGAACGCGAGCGACTCCGCGCCGGGAAACCGGAGCAAGAAGCGATGGTAGTAAGGCAGGACGGCGGCGATCCGCGTCTGCTGCAACATGATTTCCGCCACCCAGATGCGATACGGATTGCGGCTGCGGCGCCAGGGAAGATCGCGCCGGTGCGCGCGGAACCAGCCGAGCAATCGCTTTTGCAAATTTGCGAGCGCGCGCGGAGTGAGTTGCTTGTTCATTCGCGCGCTATTCTCGCACACATGAGGCTCGCGAAGCGCCGGGCGACAAAGCGGCGAACGGCGTTAGAGAGTGTCGATGAAGATGAAGTACGACGAGGACCACAGAACCGTTGAAATCGATCGTTGCGGACGGTTGGTGAGAATGATTTTGAAAATTTCGCGCTCGTTGGCCAACTCTTCGATGAACGCGCCGCCCGTAGCCGAATTGTCGGGCTGGATCATCGCGAGTTCACGCAACGTGTCGTACACAATTTCGCTCGCCGATGTCATAGGTGTCGAAAAGCGGTGCGTGCGGAATTGCATCACCGAGTTGATTTCGTAGAAATGCCACGCGATGCACGCCGCCATACAAACGGCGCGTTCGAAGCGTTCGGCATGTTCCACTTCGGCGAGCTCGCCGAGTTCGGCGCGCGCCGGGCCGGTGAAGGGATCGAGGACCAGCATGACGCGGCGCTCGTCCTCTCGCGTGAATTCGCGAACCATCAGGCGGCTGGTTTTCGCGGTGACTTTCCAATCCACGAAGCGCGCGCTGTCGGTCGGTTGATAGTCGCGCAGCGCGTAAAGTTCGTGGCCGCGGCCGCGGAAATGGCTGGCCATCTCGCCGCTGATTAGAGGCAGCACTTCGTAAAATTGATCCGTCGGCGCCACGCGAGGGTAAACAATGATTTCGGAATGCGCGTCCACGCGCCGCGTTTTCTCGAAGAAGCCGAAAGGGAATCGCGTGCGGATCCCGAATGCGTCCTGGCGATAGACGCCGCGCCGTGGGAAAATGAGTTCCACCTTTTGGCGCACTGCACCCAGCCGTGGGACGTACGGAAAAAACACCGGCCGCGACAGAATTTTCCGCTCCGGATTTTTCTTGCTCTCTCCGACCACTCGCAGCGAGAAGGAAGGCCACGTCTGCTTTTCATTTCGCAATTCGAGCTCGGTGAGCACGGGCTGCTCCGCGAAAATATGCTCCGGCAAATCGAACTTCAGCTCGATTCCCGTGAGCACGGTGCGCGAAAGCACCCCCGAAATCAGAATTCCGGCTAGCGAACACGCCAGAATCATGAACAGGAGATTGTTTCCGGTGTTCACCGCGGCGAGAATCAGAATGAAAACGGCCGCGAGATAAAAAATCCCTTCGCGCGTCAGGCGGTAGTCCACCTGATACGCGAGCCACCGCAAACTCGTTCTTCGCGCGAGCGCGGGAACGATCGCCACTGCGACCCAAGCGGCGAGCCCGAGCGAAATGACGGTCGTAATGGCGGCGAGCCAGACGCGTCCCTGCTGCGCGGCCGCGGCGGAAAACAGCGAAACAAGGAGCGCCACCGAAAGCACTCCCATGGCGATGCCGAAGTTTTTCCAGCCGGTGCGGTCCACCCCGCGCCACCAGCGGCTGACGAAGGACTCCTCGGCGATTTGAGACATTAGAGTGGGACGCGCGTGGTTTCGAGGATTTCGCGGAGGATGGCTTCCGCCTGCTCGGATCTTTTCTGGGTCGAGACGTAGCGCGAGCTGACCACGACGCGATGCGCGAAAACCGGAACGATGAGCTGTTTGAAATCATCCGGGAGGCAATAGTCGCGGCCTTCAAGAAACGCGCGCGCCTGCGCCGCGCGATGGAGCATCACGGCGCCGCGCGGACTCACGCCCAGGCTCAACTGTTCGCTTTGCCGCGTGCGATCGACGATTTCGAGCGCGTAGTCGAGCAGGCTTTCCTCCACTTTCACCTTGGCCACCGATTCCTGCATCGCGACAACGTCCGCCGCGTCCATCATGGGTGCAGCCTTGTCCGGCGTCGAGTGCCCTGAGCCGTTGCGTATAATTTCTTTTTCGCTCGCGCGCGCGGGATAACCCATGCGTATGCGCATCAGGAATCGGTCGAGCTGCGATTCAGGCAGCGGATAGGTGCCGTGATGCTCGATGGGATTCTGCGTCGCGAGCACCAGGAACGGCTTCGGCAGCGGATACGTGTGGTTGTCCACCGTGATCTGCGCTTCGTTCATCGCTTCGAGCAGCGCCGATTGCGTCTTCGGCGTCGTGCGGTTGATTTCATCGGCGACGATGATGTTGGCGAAAATCGGGCCGGGTTTGAATTCGAATGCCTGGTCGCCCGGATTGTAAACGCTCACGCCGATGACGTCGCTCGGCAGCATGTCTGAAGTGAACTGAATGCGCTGAAAGGAGCATTGAAATGATTTCGCGAGCGCCTGCGCGAGAGTTGTCTTGCCCACGCCGGGGACGTCTTCAATCAGCAGGTGTCCGCGCGCGAGTAGAGTCGTGAGCGCGAGCCGGATGACGTCTTCCTTGCCCTTCACCACGCGCGAGATCGAGCGCTGAAGTTCGCTGAGGCGCGTGCTGGCCGCGGTGGTCGTTGTTTGCAATTCGGGTGGCCTTCTGCTACAAAAAGTAAGTTCCGTGGGCGACTAGCTCAGTTGGTTAGAGCGTTCCCCTCACACGGGAGAGGTCCAAGGTTCAAGTCCTTGGTCGCCCACCATCTCCGCGGCCGGAGCCGCCCTTGATTGTGAAAATGCAGCAGGAAACTCGCTCCCGGCCGAAAATCCATTCTAGCGGAATTCGACGATGACCCACATCCTGCGATTCGTACAGGTGTTCGCATTAGGCACGTGGCTCGGCGCGATTATTTATTTGAGCTTTGTCGTCGCGCCCGGAGTTTTCGGCACGCTCGCGAATCGCGATCAGGCGGGCGCGGTCGTGGGGCTTGTGCTTGGCAGGCTGCACCACCTTGGCGTGATCGCGGCTGTCATTTATCTGGTCGCGGGCCTTGGGCTTGGCCGGTCTCTCAAAGCGCTGATTCAGCCCGCGGCGCTCGGCGTGATCTTGATGCTGCTGTTGACGCTCGCTTCGCAGCGGCTGGTGACGCCGCGCCTGGCTTCGCTGCGAACCGACATGGTGTCCGTTGATGCGACGCCGCGCGACAACCCGCTGCGCATCGAGTTCGACCGCTTGCATCGTATTTCGGTGCAGCTTGAAGGCGCAGTGCTTGTTATCGGCATCGTCGCGCTCTTTTTGACTGTCCGCGCGAAAGGTTCGTGAGAAGGTTCGTTTGAGAATTCCTTAGCGCTTCTTCATCTTCGCGCGCTTACCATTCACCGACTGCTTCGTGATTTTGCGCGCGTCCTTGCCGGCAAGTTGCACGGCGCGCCACATGTACCAGCTCGCGACCGTGCGATACGGCCGCCAGCGCTCGCCAAATTCTGCAAGCTCGCGCGGCTTCGGAATCGCTTTCTTGCGATACGTGATTGCAAATCCTTTCTGCACGCCGTAGTCGTGAATCGGGAGAATATCCGGACGGCCGAGCCTGAAAATCAGAAACATTTCAACCGTCCATGCGCCGATGCCGCGAACCGAAATCAGCCGCTCGATCAATTCCTCGTCGGAAATGTTTCGCGCCTCTTCGAGCGATGGCACGATTCTTTCGATTGTTTTCTTCGCGAGGTCCTTCATCGCGGCCGCTTTCGCGTTGGACAAGCCCGCTTTGCGAAGCCGCGAATTCCGCAGGCGGACCATTTCCTCCGGCGTGGGGCACTTGCCGTCCGTCCCCAGCGCCCGGATGCGAGCAAAAATTGTTGCCGCGGCTTTTCCGGAAATGCTCTGATACGCGATCGCTTCGAGCAGCGATTCGTACGGGCTTTCGCACTCGTCGAGCACGAGCTGCGTCTCGCCCACGCGTCCGATCAACCGTGCCAGGCGTTTATCCGACTTGCAAAGCGCTGCCACGGCATCCGCGTGGATGAACAGCTCGCTAGTTTTCTCCGGCACCTGAAACCTCCACAAACATCGCAGGAACAGCTCGGCCGATCCCGTCCGGGCGCTCGCCGCGGTTTACTACACGAGAACTCGCATCGCTCGTTCGCACCGAACGCAATTCGTTTCGGGCTACACTAGCTTTGTTAAGCTTCATGGGAGGACGGTCCGTGGCAAAGGCTCAAAGACGAAGCGAACGCGTGCTCATCGATGTGCCGCTCATCGTTCGCGGAGAGGCGGCCGACAAAAAGTCCTTTCGCGAGGAAACGTTCACGCTGACCGTCAGCGCGCACGGTGCGCTCGTCGTATTGGGCTCCAAGGTGGAATTGGGGCAGAAGGTCGTTCTTCAAAAATTGAAATCCACGGACGAATGCGAAGCCACGATTGCTTTCCTCGGCCCGCCATATGCGGGGCTGTCCACGGTCGGACTTCAGTTCGCCAAACCCGCTCCCGAATTTTGGCCCATCAGCAGCCCTCCGGCCGATTGGGCTCGCGCCTAAACTTTCCGGATTCGAACGCATGCTATGAGCCCCGCGCCAATAGTGTCTTCCAGCGCGTCCACGCATCTTCGCGAGCTTTTTTGTTGGCATTGTTTGCATCGGGAGCCTCGCCCGCGCGCATGAACCCGTGCCCGGCGCCGTCGTACGTGACCGGCTCAAAAGATTTTCGCGCAGCTTTCATCGCTGCAATCGTGTCGGGAATCGTGGCGCCGATGCGCGCGTCATTCCCCGCATAGAATCCGTACACGGGCGCCGCGATCCGCGCGATCGCGTCTTTTTCCGGCGGCGATCCGTAGAACACGAATGCAGCCGCTATGCCAGCTCGATTTGTAGCAAACCGGAAAGTTTGCGCTCCGCCCCAGCAGAATCCGGCAACGAAAAGCTTGCCGTTCGAGGCCGGAAGCTTCAGCCCGTAGTCCGCGGCGGCATTCAGGTCAGCAGTCACCTGGTCCGGATTCAAATGGCCCACCGCTTCCGTGGCCTTGCCCTCGGCAAAATCCGAGCTGCGTCCGCCGTTCGGCGCCATGCCGGATAGCAAATCGGGCGCGACGGCGATGTATCCCGCTTCAGCCACTTGATCGGCAAGATCCTGAGCCCAGTCGGACAAGCCGAAGATTTCGTGAATGATCAGAACGACGGGCCGCTTGTCCTTCGATTCCGGGTACACGACGAACGTCTCGACGGCGCGGTCGCCATGCTTCACCGTCACCCACTCGCGGTGCCGCGGCGACTTCTCGAGCCGCGCCCGCGCCCAGTCCTGCGCCGAAGCCGGTGCCGCTACCACTGCCAGCAGCGCCAGCAGGATCACCGCAAACAACCTCGATTTGTCTTTCACGTCGCGTCACCTCATCGTTGATGCGCGGCCGATGGTTTTGCTGCCGCGCTCCCGCGTCTGCATTTCAGTCGGGGCGCCAATCATACACGCCACCTGCTGCGGCTGCCAACCTCGTCCCCGAAGAGCACAAAACGGGGCGAAACTGTGAACGGAAAACAGCCCTTTTTGTTGCGACTAGAATTCCGTCGCAGCTTTGTTTTGAATGAGTTACAGCGATTTCTAATCCAGATTTGTTGCGATTAGAAATTGGCGCGGCGGCCCCACCGCGGCGGGCAGGCTCGGGGCGGCAGCTTCGAGCTTTGAGTCGTCTCCTGTTCATACAAATGACACCAGCATCTACCATGCACACCGGCGCGGCAAATTTCAAGGGGTCGTGTGGTGTAAGGATTTGTGGCCGGAGCGCAGACTCGCGGCGGCCACAGAGGCACGGGGACACAGCGGAATGATCGCTCTGCTGACACCTACAGTTGGAGAGGATTCGTTGCCATGACGAGAGCGGCGACGGGCTAGGCAAGCCTCGCCCGGTTTTCAGTTGCGCCGATTTTGAATGTACAAGAGAGCGGCGACAAGTCGCCGCACTCCAGACAAGCTGTTCTTGGAGGTGAAACACAAATATGTCGCGGCGAGCCGGCGGCACCAAGGACGTGAGGCCGGGCATGGGCGCGTGAACCTCTGTGCTACTATCGACCGCTTATGCAGACAGGAATTATCGGACTGCCGCTCGTAGGGAAGACGAGTTTGTTCCGCATCCTCACGCGCGCGCACGTGGATACGCACAGCGCGCCGAGCCAGACGCACGTCGGCATCGCGCGCGTGCCCGATGCGCGCGTCGCGAAACTCGCAGAAGTGTTCAAGCCGAAAAAAGTCACGTACGCGACGATCGAATACGTGGATATCGGCGGCTTGCAGAAAGATCGCGAGAAAAATTCCGCTTCGCTCGTCCCTCTGCGTGAAGCGGACGCGCTGGCGCACGTCGTGCGGCTGTTTGAAAATCCGGCGGTGCCGCACGAGGCGGGTTCGCTCGACGCGATGCGCGACATCGAGAGCGTCGAAATCGAATTGATGCTGCACGATCTCGAGCAAACTTCGAAAAGAATGGAGCGCCTCGAAAAGGACCTGAAGAAAAAAAAGGAGACGCTCCTCGAAACCGAATTGCATCTCCTGACGCGCTGCCGGAAGGCGCTCGAGAGCGAAACGCCGCTGCGCGAGCTGGAATTCAGGCCGGAAGAACAAAAAATGCTGACTGGCTTCATGTTTCTGACGCGCAAACCGATGCTCTACGTTTTAAATCTCGGGGATGAAGAAGCAGCCGACATCGATCGCGTGGTCGAAAAACATCATCTCGAAAAGCTCGCGTCGAAGCGGCATACGGCCGTGGTGCCATTCTGCGGAAAAATCGAAGCGGAGCTTGCGGAGTTGAGCGACGCGGAGGCCGCCGAAATGATGCGCGCCTACGGGCTTGCCGAATCCGGGCGCGACCGCTTGATTCAGGCGAGCTATCGCCTGCTGGGATTGATTTCGTTTCTCACGTGCGGCGAACCGGAATGCCGCGCTTGGACCATCGAGCGCGGGATGACCGCGCAGAAAGCCGCGGGCGCGATTCACAGCGACATCGAAAAGAATTTCATCAAGGCCGATGTTGTGAACTGGGAGGATCTGTTGAAGGCCGGCAGTTTTGCGGCGGCGCGAGAACGAGGAGAGGTGCGGCTCGAAGGCAAGGAGTACATCGTGCAAGAGGGCGATGTGATTTTGTTCCGGCATTCGGGATGAAAAGGGCCTTTTGGAACCACAGATGAACGCAGATAAACACTGATATAAAAACTGAGGAAAGGAAGCAGGGCAAGCCTGTAATTGGTGAGGGAACAAGTGGCTCGTGGCCCGCAGCGGTGGGCTATCGAGTGGATAGAACAAGCGATGCTCGCAGTCGATACAACGCGGGTGGGGCTGGCGGTGCTGCTGGGGTTGACGGCGGCGGCGGCGAACTTGCTCGGCGGCGTGCTGGTGGCGCACCGTCAATGGTCGCGCGTCTTTTTGAAATACTTCATCGCGCTGGGAGCGGGTTTCATGCTCGCAACCGCGCTGGTCGAAATGATTCCCGAGTCGCTGAAGCTGCGGCCGAATCCCGAAGTGGTGCTGCTGCTCGTTCTCGGCGGTTATTTCATCGTGCATTTCTTCGAGCACACGGTTGCGCCGCATTTTCATTTCGGCGAGGAGACGCATCACAAAGAAATTTCCCACGCGCACGCAAGTTACGCTGCCTTGCTCGGCCTCGTCATCCACACATTCTTCGACGGCGTTGCGATCGCCTCGGGCCTGCTCGTTTCGACGTGGCTCGGAGGCGTAATTTTCATGGCCATCTTTCTGCACAAATTGCCGGAGGGATTTACGATCGCGTCGTTGATGCTCGCGAGCGGGCAGAGCCGCAGAGTCGCCTTCCTGTCATCGGCGATCCTGGGGGCAGCGACCGTCCTCGGCGTGGGATTGATGTTTCTCCTTCGCGGGGCAGTGGCGGACGCGCTGCCATTCTCCGCCGGCGTGACGCTCTATGTGGCTGCCTCGGATTTGATTCCCGAAGTAAACCACGAGCCCGGCTTTGGGATGGCCGTGCTGGTTTTTCTAGGCGTCGCCATCATGCTCGCCCTCAAAGCGCTATTTCACATTTAGCGGTTGCTGAAAGCCCGCGCGCCGGCGCGTCCCGGGCCAGTACTAAACCTTCTAGATTCAGCGACTTTTCCCGGCGTCCCGGGTTTGATAAGCGGATGCGCGGGTTTCAAATTCTGGAACATCCTCCGGCCCGCAACTTTATGGCACCACGCGTGTTAGATACAATGTGGAGGCCATGATCAGGTCTGACGTCCAACTGATGCTGGACGTGAAGGCAGGGGACGATTCGTCCTTTGACCTCCTGCTGCAGAAGTATCGGTCGCCGCTGGTCAACTTCCTTTTTCGGATGGTAAGAGACACGGCGACGGCGGAGGACCTGGCGCAGGAAGTTTTCCTGCGAGTCTATCGCGCGCGGAAGCAGTATTCTCCCAGCGCGAAATTTACGACGTGGCTCTTCCGCATCGCGACGAATCTGGCGCTGAATTCGGTGCGAGATAATCGTCATCGCCGGATGGAAGTTTCGATCGACGCAACGGTGGAAGAAGATGAAGCGCCACGGGAGCTGCCCGCGCGAGACATGCGCATCGACGAGCACATGGTGGAACGTGACCGAGCTCAATTCATACGGCGCGCCATTGCCGCGCTGCCCGAAAAGCAGCGAGTAGCCGTCTTATTGCATAAATACGAAGAGATGGACTACGGAGAGATCGCAAAGATTCTGGAATGCTCGGAAAGCGCGCTGAAGTCGCTCCTGTTTCGCGCTTACGAGACCCTGCGAGTGCAACTGGCACCACTTGTGGCCCAGCCGGTGGAGCATCGCGCAGGGGAAGGAAGGCCATCATGAAGTGCGAAGACGTTTCGAATGAGCTGATCGCGTATCTGGATCGCCGGGCGAATTCCGCCGAGCGGGTGCAGGTGGAAAAGCACCTCACCACCTGCGCGGCTTGCCGGACTCGCGCCGAGGAGTTCCGCAAACTCTGGAGCGTGCTCGACGAAGTGCCGACGCTCGAGCCGTCGCTCACATTTGACGCGCGCCTCCGTCAGCGCGTCGCCGCCGAGCCCCGCCCGCGCTGGCTCGCGTGGTTCGTGCCGCAACCGCGACTGGCGTTCTCAATGGCGCTGCTCGTCGCGCTGACCATCTGGATCGTGAAGCGGCCTCCTGCGGCGCCCATCGAGAACGAGAATGCGGCGACGCAACAATTTGAAATGATCAAAGACCTGGGCGTGCTCGAAGATTACGACGTGCTGAGCAAGTTCGACGCGCTTTCCGAGCTGCCTCCTACAACCGCGCCGAAGCCGAGTGAGGATGACAAGCCGCAACGGGATGGCGGCGGGCTATAGGACATCACATGAAGCGCTTCCTACTCCAACTCGCGATTGCGCTCACGCTCCTCAGTGGGCTTGCGGCACAGCCTGCCACGGCGCAAGTGAGGCCGGGCGTGGCGCGTCGCAGAGCCATGCGAGCCGAGGCGCAAGCAAGAAGGCAGGCGGCCAAAGAAGAAGCAAAAAAGTCGGGCGTGCCGGCGGCGAATGCCGCAGGCGAAACAAAAGGCAATGTAAATAACGCAGCCGGCGTGAAGGGTGGCGATGGCCGCGCTCTCGCGGGGATGGCGCCCAATGTGGTCCAGCGGCTGCGCGAGATGTCGCCGCAGGAACAAGAGCACTTCATGCAGAACAATCAGCGCTTCCAGAGTTTGCCTGCGTGGAGACAGCAGCAAATCCGGCAAAACCTGGACAAGTGGAACCGGCTTTCACCGGCGGAGCGGAGCCACCTGCGGGATGAGTACGATACATGGAATGGGATGAGTCCCGAGCAAAAACAACACGTGAAGGACGATATTCTTCCGAAATGGCAGCAGATGCCGGCCGAGCGGCGTCAGTTGATCAACGGGCGCCTGCACACGCTGCAAGGAATGAGCCCGGCCGAACGCCAGGCCGCTCTGAATGATCCGAATTTCATGCGTGGTCTGAGTCCGGACGAGCAGTCCATGCTGCGCGACATCAGCTCTTTGCGCAGCCCCGCCACGCCTTAGCAGCAGCTCTCAAGGTGGGTTTGTACTGGCGTTTCCTGCCGACGGGACAATCATTTCTGCAAGATTCCGGGATTCATCACTCTCTTTTGGAGAAATGTTTAAGGAGGAGGGAGTAATTCCTTCGCCGGGCGATTCACGCCTTGCAGCTCAAAGCATTTCCTAGACTAACGATCTTCCGGTGAAAAAGCGTCAGCTTCAGTCCAGCTGCTGTGTGACCGGCTCGGTCACAACAGACGGCGCCGGGGCGCGCAGGCCTGCCCCGAACCCCTGCTTTATCAATTTGAAAATTATGCGGCGGTTTTCGAGGATTGTTTTCACCCATGCGAAGCGGCCCATATCCGAAAAATAAATTCCCCGGAAACAGAGGCGCGCGATAAGGATGTTAATCCGATAACCCAGCGGCTCGCGGTTGAGCGAATCCACCGCCTCTTCGATTGCCTCCGGACTGTATGACTTAGCCCACCCGATTCGTACCTCGTTATGAGCCTCGTCGATGCTCATCTTCAACGGTGTATGCGCCATCGCAAAGGGAATGAACTCTTGCCAGTGCTTCGGACGCGTGAGCCGCCCGGCAGCTTTCAACCTATTGTAGAGCGGCGTCGCAGGAAGTGGCGTGAGCAAGCCAAAGATCGGCAGCCCGGGAGGCCAACTGCGAATTTCCTTCAGAGTCCGCTCGGCCACACCAGGTGCGTCATTGTCCATGCCGAAGATAAAAGACGTGATTGCATAAACGTTGCGCTGGGCGAGCCGATCGAGCACCACAGCATACTCACCCGGTTTGTTGAAGCCCTTATTCACGTCGGCAAGGTTGGCTGGATCGATGGATTCCATTCCGATGAAGATCCACTTGCCTCCCGCGGCCGCAATCAGATTGACGAGCTCCTCATCGCGCAGCAGGTTGGCGCTGATCTGCGCGACCCAATGCACTTGCGCGTTCGCGGCGATGATGTCTCGCAGCAATGATTTTGTGCGCTTAACGTTGATGGCAAAATTGTCGTCGATGAAAAATACGGCAATCTTGCCGCCCTCCTCCTGCGCGCGCGCTTTCAGCAGCAATAGTTCGTTCACCACGCTTTCATTGGTGCGAAACCGTATGGAGTCGCCAAAAAATCCGGTTACCGTGCAAAACTCGCATCCGTAAGGACAGCCGCGCCCGGATTCCACCGGAATAATTCGAAACGTCCCCCAACCACCGCCCAAGCGCTTCAGCAACGGATGCAATATGCCCGGGAGCAAATTGAATTGGTCCAGCTTGATCTTGTCCCAGGGAATTTTCGGATACGATTGCAGTGACGGTTTGCGCTCCTGGCCAAAGTCATCCACAGGCGCGTAGACATCCTTGAGCGCGCCGCGAGCGGCATCTTCTACGATTCTCGGCCACGTCTCATCGGCTTCGCCAAGAGCAACCGCGTCGGCATGGCGCGAACCGCCGTCTCGCCCGAGCGCCTCATCGGCCATTTCAGTAACGTGAGGGCCGCCCATCACGACCTTCACGCCCGTGGCGCGAACCGCGTCCGCCATGCGATAAGCCTTCGCGATCATCCTGGTCATGGCACCGATGCCGACCAAATCGATGTTTTGTTCACGCACGTAGCGCGCGATGCCTTCTTCATTCATGGGATGCGCGTTGCCGTCAATCAGGACTACTTCGTGGCCAGGAGGAGTGAGTGCCTGGAGCAGAAACATCCAAAGATGCGGCATGAAGTTGCGAGTCACGCCGTTGTCTGGGTTGTAAAGTAAGATTTTCACAAAAGCGGAGTTTCCGTTTCCGAATCCAAGGGCGACTCGCACTGTACACCCCATACGCTCGTTTCACAAATTTCAATACTCGCAACCTTCGAATCCGACAACAGGGCGTAGAAGGAGTGCCGAAAAGAGAGGCTTTGTTTTTCACACGAAGGACGGGGACCATCGTAGCGGCTTGATCGCGTTCAAGCCAGCATAAATAAAAATGAAAGCGTTCGCCCGAAGAATCATATCGAGAGTTCAAGCTGGCGTTTTGGGGTATATT
>JBAWGF010000055.1:0-9551 GCA_049592615.1 Candidatus Acidiferrales bacterium | reverse complement strand
AGATAAACATTCGAGAGCTGACCGATCAAACCGTCGAGCGTGGCGACGCCTAAAGAAAAAACGCCGCTGAGATAGCTCCGCGCACTGCCCAGCTCTTCCTGCGTGACAGGAATGGAGCGCATCCGATCCATTTCATAGAACATTTCGGTCAACGTGGCGGCGGCAACTTCATTTCGCACCGCTGCATGCACGCTGAAGTATCCGTACTGGCGCAGCGGATGCACGCCGCTGCGCGGGCTGTACGTGTAGCCTTTCTGCTCGCGGATATTGATGACGAGCCGCGAATGAAACGCGCCGCCGTAAATCGAATTCGCGAGAACGAGCCGGTACCAATCCGGATCGCGCCGCGTGATCGCCAGATTTCCCATCAGCACCTGCGTCTGAACGCTGCCCGGCAGATGCACCAGGTGGACATGGCGGCCGGAATGTTTCGGCGGCGCAGGCGATTTCAACTGCTCCGGTTGCGGCGCTTTCCATGTGCCGAAGACTTTTTCAACCTGCTCAAGCATCGCCTCGCTCGAGAAATCGCCTACGACAATGAGCAGCGCGTTTCCAGGCACATAGCTCTGGCGATAAAACTCTTCGAGTTGCTCGCGCCGGTAAGCGCCCACTTGATCTTCGGTGGGCGCAACAATCGCGTAAGGATGCTCGCCGAAAAGCACGCGCCGCAGCCTTTCGGTTGCAAGAAATCCCGGCGTGGTGCGTTCGATGCGCAGCTCCTCGACTCGCTGGCGGCGTTCGCGTTCAAATTCGTCCGCCGGGAACGAAGCGTTGCGCGCGAGATCGGCCGCAAGCTCGAGCAGGCCGCCTGAAAATTCGGCGAGCCCCGAAATCGAAATCGCGCTTGAATCCGCGCCGGCCTGCGTCGCCAGATTCCCGCCCATGCGGCGCAGGTCTTCTTCAATCCGCCGGCTTGGGCGTGAAGCAGTTCCGGTGCGCACCACAGTGGCGGTGATTTCCGCAAGGCCCGGAGCGCGATGCGCGACAGCGGCGTTGCCGGTGCGAAAAAAGAGCTGCGCCGAAATTTTCGGAAATGTGTGCGACTCCGCGAGGACGATTTGCAAACCGTTTGACAGAGTGCGAACGGTGCGCCGCGGCCACGCAACCGGCCGTTCGGGACCGAGCGCGGGCGGCGTGGTTCGTGGCCCGCTTGAAGCGGCGGGAGTGCTCATCGCGCGCCTCCCATGGAAACCGGGCGCCGGATGAGCACGGCGCGATTTCGCGGCACAAGATATTTTCGTGCAGCTGCCTGCACTTGTTCCGGCGTGACGGCCAGAAATCCATCCAGAATCGTGTTGATGCGATTCGGGTCGCCGTCGAAAAGCGTGAAGCACGCGAGATAGTGCATCAGGCCGAACCGGGGCATGTACGAACCCATTCCGCCTTCGAGCATCGAATAATAGTCCGCGCGGAATTTTACTTTCACCGGTTCGAGCTCATCCTCGCGAATTCCCTTTTCCTGCATTTCGCGAATGATTTCGTCAAAGGCGGCATTCGTCGCGGCCGCCGTGAATTCCGGCTTGTGGAAAATACGCGTCACCATTTGCGTCGGACCATTCGTATCGAAGACGTCCGCGCTGCCATCTACCTCGACGGCAATCTGTTGTTCGAGCACGAGCCGCCGATACATGCGCCCCGCGCGGCCGCCGTGGAGGACGCGGTCGAGAATCGCCGCGTGGTACCAATCGTTCGACCCGCGAGGCGGCAGCGTGTAGCCGATGGCCATCGCCGGAAGGGTTCCGAATTTCTCTTCCACTTCCCCGCGCCGCTCTTCGGTCTGCGGAGGTTCGCTCACGTCCGCCCGCGGGGGCGTTGCCTGTGCCGGGATGCCTTCGAAATATTGCCTGGCAAGGGCAAACGCCTCGGCTGGCTCGAAATCTCCGAGCATCAGCAGCACAGCATTGTTCGGGGCATAATACGTCCGGAAAAAACTGCCGACATCTTCGAGCGTCGCCGCATCGAGGTCGGTAAAATCGCCGTAAAAATTGTGCGCGTTGGGCCAATTGCGAAATGCGACCGGCGGCAAATCGAGCCACGGAAATCCGCCATAGGGTTGATTCAAAACGTTGACGCGCACTTCTTCTTTTACGACATCGCGCTGGTTGCGCAGATTTTCGTCGTCCACCTTGAGCGCGCGCATGCGATCGGCTTCGAGCCACAACACGCGTTCGAGAGCATTCGACGGCACGGCCTCAAAATAATTCGTGATGTCGTAATTCGTCGTGCCGTTGAGCAGGCCGCCCGAGGAATTGATGAGCCGAATGTGCTCCATTTTTCCTGCGTTTTCGGAGCCTTGAAACATCATATGCTCGAAAAGGTGCGCGAAGCCGCTGCGGCCGCGCGGCTCGAGGCGGAATCCGATCTGGTAATAAACGCCGACGGTCACGACGGGCGCCGTGCGGTCGGGCGAAGCGACCACCCGCAATCCGTTCGCGAGCGTCGTATGTTCGACTGGAATATGAAGTCTCTCCACCGCTAGCCTCCCCTGGTTTTTTTCAATGCGCGCTTGAGCTGCTTGAGTGTCGCGGCGGGCTTCCTCGAAAGAACTCGCCCGGAGAGCAGTGCGAGCGCGGCGTACGATTGCAAAAATTCGCGCGGATAGTTTTCAAGCGCGCGCGTGTGTTTCTCGACGGTGGCATAATCGCCGCGCGAGATTGGGCCGGTCCAGGCTGCCTGCGGGCCGAGCCGCTCGAAATTATCCAGCATTTGACGCATCAACGGCAGCAGAGCGCGCACGGCGCGGCGGCGTGTGAAGCCGAGCTTCATCAACATTTGCGTCGCCGCTTCCACCAGGCCGAGCGCCTGGCTTGCGACCAGCGCTCCCGCAGCGTGGTACGACGGCTTTTGGCGCCCTTCGATCGTCACGGGCACGCCGCCGAGCGCCCGCGCAATTCCCTGCGCGACGCGCTGCGCTCTCCGATCGCCCTCAACCGCGAAAATGACGCCCTCGAGGCGCGGCACGCCGCGGCCGCTGAAAGTTTGCATCGGGTGGAGCGAACCCGTAGCCGCACCGCGCCGCGCAAGCGCCGCGAGCACGCTTCGATCAAGCGCGCCGCTCGTGTGCAGCACAACTTTCCCGCGGCACTCTTCTCCGCCCATGCGCGCAAGAGTTCGGGCGACAGATTTGAGCGCGCCATCCGGGGTAGTCAATAGAATCACATCGGCGCCCAGCGCCTGGCGAGTGAGGCATGCGTAGGGAGCTCCGCCTCCGATGGAGCGAACGGCAGCGCGCGATTTTGCGGCCGAGCGCGTGACAACCGCGCCGACCCGCCATCCGAGCTCACGCAGACGCTTGCCCAGCGTTTTTCCCACGCGTCCTGCGCCGACGATGGAAACAGTGCGAGCCACCCTGCGTGATAGCATAGCGTGTTCGCTCTTTTTGCGGTGGAGGAAATTCGCCTTTGCATATGTTTTGGATGGGACTGCTTGGCCTCATCGCATTTGTCTGGATTGTCCAGGTGATTGAGATTGCGATCGGCGTTCCAAAAATGAAGTCGATCGACGACACTCAACCGCTCGCGGATGGCGATTGCCCTTCCGTTTCGATTCTCTACGCAGCGCGCGATGAAGCAGAGAAATTGTCGGGCGCGCTCAAGACGCTCCTGGCTTTGGATTATCCGCGCTATGAGATTGTTGCAGTGGATGACCGGTCGGAGGATGGAACCACTGAGATTCTCCAGGCGGCCGCGCGACAAAACCCGCGACTGAAATCTGTGCGCGTAAATTCCCTTCCCGCAGGCTGGCTCGGCAAACCGTACGCCTTGCAGCAGGCGTACGAAAATTCCACGGGCGAATGGCTCATCTTCACCGATGCGGATGTTCATTTCGAACCGGAACTTTTGCGGAGATCCATCGCAATTGCCGAACAACAACACTGGGACCATCTCACCATTCTGGGGCGCGCCGAAATGTTCACCTTCGGAGAACGAGTGGTGCTAACGTTTTTCGGTTTGGCATTTCTGATGGCCGCGCGGCCTTGGCGCGTGAGCGAACCGCGATCGCGTTTTTATGCGGGTATCGGATCATTCCAGCTGATTCGCCGCAGCACGTACGAAGCCGCGGGAACTCATCGCCGGCTCGCGATGGAAGTGGTTGACGACATGAAACTCGGAAAGCTCGTGAAAGACGCCGGCTTTTCGTCCGGTGTAGCGAGAGGCATCAACTCGGTGAGCGTGCGCTGGCACGCGGGGGTTCGAAACATCATCCGCGGAACAACGAAGAATTTCTTTGCCGCTTCAGGATTTCGGCTAGGAATTACGTGCATGCAATTACTTGGATTGCTGCTTCTAAACGTGCTGCCCTTTGTGGCTCTGCCCTTCGCACACGGATGGGGGCTTGTGTTTTGTTTAGTCTCCGTCGGGCTGGCATGCGCGTTGGAAGTAGGCGCGGCGATCGAATTCGGAGTTTCACCGCTCTACGCGTTGACGCATCCAATCGGCGCGCTGATTTTCTGCTGGATGCTCTTGCGTTCGACGGTCGTCACGCTGAGGGACGGCGGAATTACGTGGCGCGGCACGTTCTATCCGCTCGAGGAATTGAGGCGCGGAGTTGTGTAGCGATCCGGCGACGCCTATTTGAAGAAAGAATAACCGAGATATAACAGGTTGAAATCAACGCCGGGATTCACGCGGCTGCGGTAAGCGTTCGAGATGTGCTGGAATTTGTATCCGAGAATCCACGCGCGGCTTCGTGAAGAGTTGAAATATTGCAGGCCTGCCTGAATATCAACCGTGAAATTGAATCGAGTCGCACCGGAGATGTCGAGCGGAATCGGTTCGGTGGAAGCGACGAAGCCTTCGCTGGTGGCCCAAAACGGCTGCAAGCGATATTTTCGGAGAAAGTTCACCTTGAACCCGACGGGGCTGATGCCGGCTCCATACACCGCATGGCGATCGCTTTCGACGTACGAAGCTCGAGGCGGCGATCCACTGATGACGTAGTTCGAGATTTTCGGCTGAACGAGTATTTCCACGGGAAGAACATCCAGTGTGTACTGGAGCGAGAAGGCGTGCGAGGACCACAGCGTCCTGCCATAGCGAAGTGCGAAGACGCCGAAGGGCCGGTCGCCGATGGTGCCGATTGTGTGAGGATTGTTGACGGAGTAGCCGCCCCAAATTCCAAACTCATTTTTGCCCTGCTCCTGAGAATGAGCGAGGGGCGCAGCGGCGAGAACACCGAATAGTACAATTATGGCGCCGGAAAATAATTTCAGTCTCAAATTCCCTATCATTTCGTTCAATGAGGCTTCATCTCTTCTGTCTTTTTGCGAAGCGCTTGGGCGCTTCGCCCGGCGGCGTTTCCTGAGATGTGGAAGCCGCTGCAGATGCTCCCTGCGTCGAATCGGGAGCAGGCTCCGCGGTGAGTGCGGGAGCTGCAAAAATAGCGCCGAGGTCGCGCTGTTTGAGAGCGCGAATGCGATCGCGCAACGCGGCGGCGCGCTCAAATTCGAAATTCTTCGCGGCTTCGCGCATTTGCGTCTCGAGTTGCGCGATCGCCTGCACCAACTGTTCTTCGTTCGCAATTTCGCCGATTGCGGAATCGTCCATCGGAACAGTGAGGTAATCCGCTTCGACAATTCCGGCGAGCTGCATATCGAGTGATTTCACGATCGTTTGCGGCGTGATGTTGTGCTCGACGTTGTACGCCTCTTGCTTGGCGCGGCGGCGGCTGGTCTCGCCGATGGCCTGGCGCATCGAGTCGGTCATGCGATCCGCGTACAGAATGGCTCTCGCTTCCAGATGCCGCGCGCAGCGGCCGATCGTCTGAACCAGCGAAGTGGCGCTGCGAAGAAAGCCTTCCTTGTCGGCGTCGAGAATCGCCACGAGCGAAACCTCCGGCAAATCGAGGCCCTCGCGCAAAAGATTGATTCCGATCAAGGCGTCGAATTCGCCGCGGCGGAGGGCGCGCAGGATGCGCACGCGCTCGAGCGTTTCAATTTCGGAGTGGAGATAGCGGCAACGCACGCCGACCTCGGCGAAATATTCGGCGAGATCCTCGGACATGCGTTTCGTGAGCGTCGTCACGAGCACGCGTTCGTTGCGCGCAGCGCGCACGCGAATTTCTTCAAGCAAATCGTCCACCTGTCCCTTCACGGGACGGACTTCCACCTGCGGGTCCACGAGGCCCGTCGGGCGAATCACCTGCTCCACGACGACGCCGCCCGATTTCGTCAGCTCGTAGGGGCCGGGAGTGGCGGAGATGTACATCACCTGGTTCATGCGGTGTTCGAATTCTTCAAACGTCAGCGGCCGATTGTCGAGAGCCGAGGGCATGCGGAAGCCGTAGTCCACGAGCGTCTGCTTGCGCGAGCGATCGCCGGCGTACATCCCACGAAGCTGCGGAACGGTCTGGTGCGATTCATCGATGAACATCAGAAAGTCCGAGGGAACGTAATCGAGCAACGTGGGCGGCGCTTCGCCGGGGAGGCGACCGGAAAGATGGCGCGAATAATTTTCAACTCCGTGGCAATAGCCGATCGTGCGCATCATTTCGATGTCGAAGAGGGTGCGCTGCACTACGCGCTGCGCTTCGACGATTTTTCCCTGGCGCTCGAGCTCGACTTTCCACCAATCGAGTTCTTCGTAGATGCTCTGGATGGCGCGCTCGCGTTGTTCCGCGGGAAGCACGTAGTGCGTCTTCGGATAAATCGGGATGCGCGCGATTTCGCCGTCGCGCGTGCGAATTTCTCCAGTGAGCGGATCGATTCGCCGCAGGGCTTCGATCTGGCTGCCCCAAAGCTCGACGCGAACGGCGAGATCATCGTAGGGCGGATAAATCTCAATCAGATCGCCGCGCACGCGGAACGTGCCGCGGCGAAGATCTTCGGAGCGCTCGTATTGAATTTCGACGAGCTTGCGAAGAATGGCTTCGCGGGCAATCGACTGCCCCTTCTCGAGCATCAGCATCATGCCGTAATACGCTTCGGGCGAGCCGAGGCCGTAAATGCAGGAAACGGAGGCGACGATGATGACGTCGCGGCGCTCGAAAAGCGAACGCGTGGCGCTCATGCGCAGCTTATCGAGCTCGTCGTTGATCGTTGCTTCTTTTTCGATGTACGTGTCGCTCGAAGGGACGTACGCCTCGGGCTGGTAGTAATCGTAGTAGCTGACGAAATATTCCACGGCGTTTGTCGGGAAGAACGTGCGGAATTCCTGAAAAAGCTGCGCCGCGAGCGTTTTGTTGTGGGCGAGCACGATCGCCGGGCGATTGATTGCCTCGATCACCTTCGCCATCGTGAAGGTTTTGCCGGAACCGGTGACACCGAGCAGCACCTGATGGCGCTCGCCGTCGGTCACGCCGCGGAGGAGTTGCGCGATCGCTTCGGGTTGGTCCCCGCGAGGTTCGTAGTCGCTCGAAAGTTTAAATTTCATCCTGTGCGCCTCAGCGCGAAAAAACAGCGGGGTTCAAACTTTTAATTATAGCGCAACTGCGCGCGCCGACCATCGAGGGGACGGGCGAAGTGTGTCGCGGCGACACACCGTTTCGATTCGGCACAGAAAAGATTGGATTCGCACAGCCGAGCAGGCGGGAAATCACTGACTCCGAAGGAGTAATGAAACGGGCGCGTGGAATCAAGGTTGCAACTGGAATATTGGAGAACTCCGATTGAAATGACGCGGGGGTCTGAACCGCCGCGGCCTTGAGCGACCACAATGATCCAACAACCAATTCGACAACGCTGCACACAAATCAATTGCCGGAGTAGCGCGCCCAGAGCGCAGAGGAAACGCGAAGCGGGACAAGCCCTGATCGTCGCGGCCTTCGCGTTGATTTTTTTACTCGGTTTCATCGGACTCGGGATCGACGTCGGATATTTGCGGAACTTGAAGCGGCAAATGCAAACCGCGGCTGATGCAGCGGCCATGGCGGGCGCCGCGGAACTGTCGTACAGCGACGTCACGGCAGCCGCCAAGGCGGATTCCGCAAGCAATGGATTCACGGATGGCGTGAATGCAGTGACGGTCACCGTGAATAATCCGCCCCTCTCGGGCCAGCACATCGGCGACTCGAAATACGTGGAAGCCATCGTTTCGCAAAACGCGCCCACACTTTTTGCCAAGGCATTCGGCGTCAAGACAGTCACGATGAAGGCGCGCGCAGTGGCTCACCTCGGAGGTGGAAACAACTGCATCTTCGCGCTGGATCCATCGGCCAGCGGCGCTCTGGCGGTATCAGCGTTTGCGTCGCTTTCATCGAAGTGCGGGATCGTCGTAGAGTCCACCAGCAACAGCGCACTCACTTGCAACTTTCTGGCTTCGATTTCCGCATCGTCGATCGGCGTTGTCGGAGGCGTGCAGAATTTTCTTTGCGGAATTTCGCCAAAGGCTTCGACCGGAATCAACGTGCCGACGCCGAGTGATCCTCTGGCCTATCTGCCGACGCCGACGGTCGGATCATGCACTTTCAATAAGCAGCAGACATATAACGCAACAACCAGCCCCGCCTCCAATCCAACCAAGCTCAGCCCGGGCGTGTATTGCGGCGGAATTCTGATTCAGACCGGCGCGAATGTGGTTTTCCGCTCGGGGACTTACATTCTCACTTCGACGAATGGAAAAAACGCGACGGGGGGACTGGCGGTTGACATCGGGTCGAACGTGTCGACGGACACGACGAATTCGCCCGGTGGAGTGATTTTCTACAATTACGGGCCGATTGGAGCCATTAACTTCAGCTTTACGTCCTTTTCGTCCGGCAACCAGGTAACACTAACGGCGCCAACCAGCGGAACTTATCAGGGATTATTATTCTTCCAGGATCCTCAAAATATTTCGCAGGCGCAAATCATCGGCAGCAGCAGCAATAACACTGTGCTGGAGGGGTCGTACTATTTCCCATCAGCGACCGTCACATTCGCATTTGATGGCAATGTCAAATACGACATTCTCGTGGCAGACAAAATTCAGTTTGCCTTTCTCACATTTGCTTCCAGCAATTTCAGCAGCAGCTCCTTTAACAACGACTATTCGTCCCTTGTCAACGGATCACCGGTAAAGGGGAACGGCGTTCTCGATGAATAAGAAGTCAAATGCTTCGCCTCGGGAAACAAAATCTCGATTCAAATACTGTTTCGATTCGCTGATTCCGTGCAGGCCAACGACCAAGCCGGAAGCCGGGTCGGCCGTCCTGGAATTGGCGTTTCTGCTTCCCTTGCTCATGCTGATGCTGGTGGGAACGATTGACCTGGGCCGGCTCGCGTACATGAGCATTGAAGTTTCAAATGCGGCTCGCGCGGGAGTGCAATACGGGCAGCAAAGTTCCGACACGTCTTCGGACCTCGCCGGAATGCAAACAGCGGCGACAAACGATGCGCCGGATCTAGTGGGAGCAGCGAACGGCAACCTGACAGCGACGGCGACGTACTGGTGCCAGTGCTCGGACGGTTCGTCCGTCACAGCCAATTGCACGACGACTCCCCCGTGCGGCGGAACGCACCTCCTCAACTACGTGAAGGTGACGACTTCGGCGACTTACAAACCATGGATCCCCTACCCGGGCATTCCGCCGTCACTCACTTTGAACGGGAAAGCGGTGATGCGGGCGGGCCAGTA
>JBAWGF010000054.1:0-6710 GCA_049592615.1 Candidatus Acidiferrales bacterium | reverse complement strand
GAAGAAAGCAGGCTTGGGACAGTGGGAAAAACGAAAGGTCGTAACAAAGCGGAGTTCGAAAATGGGTCCGAGGTCCGTATCGCCGACCGCGCCTTCCTAGAGAAATTCCTGGAAGAGGGCCAGTATCACCACGATCTCGAGCCCGAGCAGCTCGACTTCGCCGGAAAAGTGGCCAAGGTAAAGTCCGTCGAATTCTTTCACGGCGGCGATGAAATCTACACGCTCGAAGGCATGCCCGGAGTCTGGCACGAGGAATGTTTGAGCGCCGCTTAGGCTTTTCAAGAGGAGAACACCATGGCTGTTGACGTGATCATGCCCCAGATGGGCGAAAGCATTTTCGAAGGTACCATCACGAAGTGGCTCAAAAAGCCCGGCGATAAAGTCGAGCGCGACGAGCCGCTCTTCGAAATCTCGACCGACAAAGTGGATGCCGAAATTCCGTCACCGTCCGCCGGCGTGCTCAAGGAGATCAAAGTCAACGAAGGCCAGACCGTGCCGATTCAAACCGTCGTTGCCGTGATTGACGCAACCGGCGACGGAGCGGCCGCTGCCGCTCCGAAGCCCGCGAAGGCAGAAGCCCCGAAGCTTGCACCCGCGCCGGCCGCCGCTCCCAAACCTGCTGCTCCCGCGCCGGCTCCTGCCGCTGCCGCAGCGGCAAAGCCCGCACCTGTGACCGCTGCCGGAGCGCCCGCACCGCCGCAGAGACCAGCGGCTGCATCGGGTGAAAAAATTCGCAGCTCCCCGCTCGTCCGCCGCATGGCGCGCGAGCACAACGTGGATTTGTCGCAGGTGCCGGGAACGGCCGCCGGCGGACGCATCAGCAAGCGCGACATTCTGTCCGCAATCGAAGGCGGCGGAGCGGGCGCGGCTCGCGCGACTTCGCCCGGAGCCCCCGCCGCAGGCGGCGCCGCGGCGCATGTCGTCCTCGAGACGGCCGTGCCGCGCGAAAAAATTTACTTCGGAAAATACGAAGTCCAGCCGATGTCCGTGATGCGCCAGCGGATCGCCGAGCACATGGTGCTCTCGAAGCGCGTCTCACCGCACGTGTATTCGGTTGACGAAGTGAACGTGAGCGGCATCGCCGCAGTGCGCGCGAAGATGAAAGAGAAATTCGAACAGACCTCCGGGACGAAATTGACGTTCATGCCGTTCTTCGTCCGCGCCGCGGTGGAAGGGCTGCGATCGTTCCCCACGGTGAACGCGTCGGTGGACGGGATGAACGTCGTCTTTCACAAGGAGTGCAATATCGGAATTGCCGTGGCGCTCGACTGGGGTTTGATCGTCCCGGTGATCAAGAACGCAGAAGAAAAGAATTTTCTGGGAATCGCGCGCATCATCAACGACCTCGCCGAGCGCGCTCGGTCCAAAAAGCTCAAGCCCGAAGAAGTGGCGGAGAGCACGTTCTCGATCACGAACCCCGGCGTTTTCGGCGGCCTGTTCGGCCTGCCGGTGATCAACCAGCCGAACGTAGCGATCCTCGGCCTCGGCACGATCGAGAAGCGGCCGGTGGTGATTGACGACGCGATCGCCATCCGCTCGATGGTTTATCTCACGCTTTCCTACGATCACCGCGTCGTGGACGGCGCCGTCGCTCACCAGTTCATGGGCAAGGTGAAGCACACGCTCGAGAATTGGACGGAAAGCGTTCTGTAAAACAGTTCCGGGTTGAGATTTGAAAGTTCGGAGTTAAGGGCGAAAAGCCCTTCGCGCTTGCCTCTCAACTCCGAACTCTCAACTTTGATCTTTCCCCAATGATTCCCTCCGCGCCAAATCACCCCTGGGGCGAACCGCCCTGGCAAATCGATTTCACGCCGCCGCCGCAACCGGCGCCCGCGGAGGCTGATTTCGCCGTCATCGGCGGCGGATTCACAGGTCTGGCTGCCGCAGCATGGCTGCGGTTGCTCGCTCCCGAAAAATCAGTCGTCGTACTCGAAGCTGGTCGAATCGGCGCGGGTGCGAGCGGCCGGACGGGAGGCATCGTCCTCGCCGAGACTGCCGCGGGCGACCTGCCCGGTCTCGGCGATGTTTTGCGCGGCTTCACCCGCATCACGGAAAAGCTGAAGATAAATTGCGATCTGTCGCTCGCGGGTGCGTGGGAGATCGGACGCTCCGGCCGCCTCGCCCACTCCCCGATCTCGTGGGAAGATTCCGGCACTCTCCGCGTGGTGAACGAAGTGCCGGGCGGGACGCTTAATCCGGGAAAACTCGTGAGCGAACTCGCCCGCGCTGCTTGCGGCCTGGGCGCGGCGCTCCTCGATAATTGCGCGGTTCGGAAAATCAGCTGGGAAAAATTTCCAGTGCTCGCCGTTTCGCAGGCCGGCGCGCAATCGGGCGCAAAAATTACTGCGAGAAAAATTCTGATCGCGACGAACGCGCTTTCGCTGGGCCTTTCCGGTTTGCGCGAAGGCGGGCATCCCAGACTGACGCTCGCTGCCGCGACCGCACCTTTGACCGGGGACCAGCTCAATGCCATCGGTCTATCCTCGAGAAAGCCCTTTTACACACTCGATCTTCCGTATCTCTGGGGCCGCGTGCGGGACGACAATTCTATTGTGTGGGGAGCGGGGCTTGTCAGCTCGCCCGATTCGGACGACCTAGAAGGCGTGCAGATTACGGCGCAAGAGCCGTCGCAGTTGTTCGCATCTCTCGAGGGGCGCGTGCGAAGGCTTCATCCCGCTCTCGCTTCCGCCGAGTTCACCCATCGGTGGGGCGGCCCGATTTTGTTCATGGAGGATTGGCGTCCGGTGTTCTGCTGGCATCACGAAACGGAAAAGAGCGCGGGCAACGCGATCGTACTCGGCGCGTACGCAGGCCACGGAGTGGCGCTGTCGGTGTATCTCGGCGCGTGGGCGGCGGAAGCGCTGCTGGAGCGCCGCGATTTGCCTTCCTGGACGTAGCGCAGCGCAATTCCAGTTCCGCGAATCAAACTCACTGCAATCGTTTCCGCAATTCCTCGGCGAATTTTTCCACGCGGTTCAGCGGCACGATGGAAATCCGCTGGTCTTCTAACAGCCGCATCACGAATTGATGCCGGGGGTTGTCGCGCGCGGGCTCCATTTCGGTGATGGCCGTGAATTCGCAGGAAGGGATGCTCCTGCGGATGTGTTCGGCGGTGTATGCGAGCACTTTCGCCTGCGACGGATCGCGGCCCAGCGCCATCGCGTGCAGGTAACCGCGCACGCCGTTCTGATACCCGTAATCGAGCCGCAGGGGATCGCCCGCCTGCGTGAATTCCTCCACGCGGATGTTGCGCGCGAGTTTCGGAACGCGATGCCGCCGGAATACGTCGTTGAGCCGCGCCTTGATCCATCCCCTCGTGCTTTCCACAATTCCGGCGCGCGTCCTCGGCGGGGGAGAAACGTGGTCGTGGTAGAGCCGGTCGAGCTCCGCATCGAAATCTTCCGCGAGCAATCCCTTTACCGGGCTGAGTTGAAGGACATTCGAAAGCGTCTGGTCGAGCTTTTCGAGATACACGCCAACTTCAAAGGCCGTAGCTCGAAGCCGCGCATCGAATTCCGCCGGGAGCGCGCGCAGCAGCTCTTCATCCGCGTTCGGATGCAGCCGCCGGACTCGCGCAATCTCGCCGGGCTCCTCGATCAAGCGCATGGCGCGCTTCGCTCCGTCCACTTCTTCGAGCAGGACGCCGATATTCACCCACTCGTCGCGAATCAGATTCGGGGTGTAGCGCAGGATCCGGTACCGGTATGTGTTCCGTTGTTCGTCTGGCATGGTGCGTTTACCTCGCGATACGATTCCGATTATTTCCAGTTCGAAAAGGGCTGCAGGTTTGACTTCCAGGCCGAAACTACAAGCTCGCGCACGAGTTTTCTCCGGCGCAGGAGATGTTCGAGCATTCTTTCGAGCGAATCCGGTTGAAAACTGTACCACTCGGGCGGAATCTCGCTCGCGATCTCTTCCACCACGGTGTCCGTCATTTTCGATTCCAGGCGCGCGAGCCACGGCTCGAAGGATTCAATCCCGCGCACCGATTCATACACGCGATGGCGCGCGTACAGCCCCCGGAGCGGCGCGTCCGGAAAATTCCATTCGACGGCGTTGAAGCAAAAGCCCTGGTCGATCATCTGCGCCTGGTAGCGCGACTCGCCCCGCTCGCGGAAGAAAATCGCCTGGCGGCCGTTCGTGTTGCAGGTCCACTTGTCGAACACGAGCATCCCGCAAAAATCGCTCAGGTTCGTGACCTCGCGGAGCTGCTCGTCGGGCAGAAAATCGTTGACCACAATTTCCGCCGGCGATCCCGGATACCGCGAGCCGAATTGCAATCCGGATTTGCAGCGGGCGCGCCCGCGCCCGAGTTGAATCACGAGGTCTTCCGTGTTCGCGACCAGCTCCTCGCGGACCTCGACCACCGCGGCCGCCGGCATCGGAAGACCCAACCTTGCCGCCAACCTTGTCCCAAGCAATTCATTCGCCAGAATCCGCACGCCCTGCGGATTGTTCTGGAATTTCACCACGTAATAGCCTTCGTCCGCACAGCGCAGGAGATGCCCCTGCGCTCCTCCGCGCATTCTCCGGACGTGCTCCACTGCGAGCGGCATCGAGCGCGTATGCTAGCGACACGCGTAGGTTCACAGCAAGAAAAACATTTTCAAAATGGGAAATAGCATGAATAGTACCGGGTGCATTCAACAGGTTTCATGCGCCGGAAAGGCAGGGGGTTCGATCTCAAACTGCCGCGCAGGTTTTGCTTTCTGAAGCGTGCAGTGTACGGCCAGCCGGACGGCCAAAGCGGCGAGCCGCCACCGCGCTTGCTCGGGCAAACACTTGCCCGCTGCCGTCTGTGAACCGGCCTCCGTCAGCGCTTCTTGCGTTTGCCGCTTTTCTTCGAACGGGATTTCTTCACCCGAGCTTTCTTCTTGCCCTTCGCTTTTTTCGGCGAAGATTTCTTCGATTTCTTGGCCCTGCCCGCCGCGGCGGGCTTGCGTGCAGGGGCGGCCGGCGGGGGCGCGAGCGCCTCGGTTTCCTCTTCCTCCGGTTCTTCCTCGATTACGATCTCCTCGACGTCGTCGAGGAGTTCTTCCCGCGGGTGCTCCAGCCCCTCTTCATCCTCTTCCTCTTCATAGCGGGGCAATTCGTCGTCTTCCTCATCATGCCGTTTGCCGTAAAACATTGCATCCTCCGTGGTTCTCAGGCTTGCCGGAAGGCAATATTGCCTCGGGCGCATATAATCGGACTCTCCGAACTTTGTCAAGACGCAAGGAATTGAAAAGATAGCCTGGTTTGAAAGAGTCACTCCGCCCGGCCATCCGTCAAGACGTGAAGTGGAGGCCGGGGCAGCGTCATATAATTGAAAATAAGCTACTTAAAAACAAGTTCCTCAAGGAAGGGGGGTGCCGACTCAGTGTTGTATCGTAAGCACATCGCCCGCTTGAAGCGGTCTATCGGCCAGAAATGGGTTCCCCTGGCGCAGTGCGGCTACCGTGGTGCGGTACGCGTGCGCAATCTGGTAGAGCGTCTCGCCCGGCCTTACACGGTGCTCCACGACTCCTGCCTTCTCTGTCTTTTCTGCCGAGACGTTCTGGACGCCCACGCCGCCGTTCTGCGCTGCCTTCGACTTCGCGCGTCCCGCCCCCGCAGGCTGGCCGCCCGCGTAGATTCTGAGCCGCGTGCCCCGCGCGACCTTCGCGCCCTTTATGCCGTTCCAGCGCTTCAATTCCGCCACGGTGACGTCAAAGCGGCCTGCAATTCCTTCGAGCGTGTCGCCGCGCTGCACGCGGTAGCTCACGAGGCGCGTGACCGGCGGAGCCGTCGGAACATTGAGCAGGAATCCCGGGGGAACCGTCGAGTGCGCCGGCAGATGATTGGCCGACTCGATCGCCGCAACTGTCACGCGGTATTTCCGTGCCACCTCCCCGAGCGTCTCGCCCTGTGTTACCGAATGGAGGCGCCAGCTCGTCCACTTTTCTTCCGGCACTTGCTGGATGTTTTCCTTGAATTTTTCCGCCCCGCCCTTCGGGATCCTCAGGTCAAATTCCGGATCGTTGGGCGTGACGTTGCGCAATAGCTCGGGGTTGAGCAGCCGCAAATCCTCAACCTCTGCACCCACGGCATCGGCTACGAGGTGCAGATCGATCGGATGTCCCGGCCGCACCCGTTCCACCAGCGCGGGCTTTTCGGACTGCACCTGCACGCCGTACGCCGCCGGGTCTTTCGCCACCAGCGCCAGCGCGATGATGATGGGCACGTAATTGCGCGTCTGTTTCGGCAGCGCGTTGCGCTTCTGCAGCTCCCAGAAATCGGCGTAGCCGGTCCGCTGCACCGCCTTAATCACATTCAATGGCCCGGAGTTGTACGCGGCCATCACCAGATACCAGTCGCCAAACATGCCGTAGAGGTCGCGCAGATGATGCGCCGCGGCGCGGGTGGCCTTTTCCGGATCGCTCCGCTCGTCCACGTAATACGTGCGCCCGAGGTCGTACTCCTCGCCGCGGTAGGGCATGAATTGCCAGATTCCGCGCGCCCCCGCGCGCGAAACCGCCTGCGGCAGAAACGCGCTCTCCGCCTGCGCCAGATAAATCAAGTCCTGCGGCACGCCCTCTTCCTTCAACACGCGTCGGATCATCTCGTCGTATCGCCCAGCGCGCTCGAGCCCCCGCTCGACAATCGCGCGGCCCCGCGTCGTCGTGAAGAAGCTCAAATACTGAAGGACGGAATCGTTCACCGTCAGCGGCAGGTCGTGAGGCACCTTGATC
>JBAWGF010000053.1:0-6540 GCA_049592615.1 Candidatus Acidiferrales bacterium | reverse complement strand
GACTGCATTGGGTCCGGCGAATTCATCCGGAAATCGTGCAGCGGCCGCTGCCGCAGGCAGCGTCGCCGGCCCGCCGCGAGCCGCGATTCCAAATCCTCCCGAGTCGTTCGCATCGAGCGCCGCCGTCGCGGAGGGATTTGAATTGTCCGGCGCGCCCGATCGGGCCGTGCCGCAGCGGCTTCATTTTGATTCGAGCAACGAAATGAATTTTCCGCAGGCGGGCGGCGCCGCTACGGATGCAATTGGAAACTTCGCGCCCGCGTCGGCGACCGCTTCCGCCACGCCGGGGGCACTTCCCGGGCCTGAAGCGATTGCCGATTTGAAGCCGCTCGGCCAGGTGAACAACAGTTTCATCGTCGCGGTGAATGGCGAGGGGCTTTGGATCGTGGATCAGCACGTGGCGCACGAACGCGTTCTTTTCGAACAACACCTGCGCGCGCGACGCGAAGGCGAACTCGGCGGACAGCGGATGCTCGTGCCGCCCGTGGTCGAGCTGAGTCCGCGTCAGCTCGTCACTTTCGAGCAGATTGCGGAAGAGTTGCGCGCGAATGGCTTCGAAGCGGAGTTGATGGGCCTGCGCAGCGTGGCGATTCAGGCCGCTCCCGCCGGGATCGCGAGCGGCGACGCAGAAAAGCTGCTGTTCGAAATCCTCGACGGCATCGCGCGTGAAAATCAGGCAATTTCGATCGACTCATTGCAGTCGAAGATCGCCGCTTCCACGTCCTGCCATGCGGCGATCAAAGTAAACACGCCGCTCGACAAAACAAAAATGGAATGGCTGCTCGGCGAGCTATCGAGAACCGAGTATCCGATGAGCTGCCCGCACGGGCGTCCGGTGGTGCTTCGCTATTCCGTGCGCGAAATCGAACGCGCGTTCAAGCGGATTTAATTCGTGAAAAAACTCATTATCGCGATTGATGGCCCCGTCGGGTCGGGCAAAAGCACGCTGGCGCGGCGCGTGGCGGACATGCTGGGCTATGTGTATGTCGACACCGGCGCGATGTACCGCGCAATCGCACTGAAGGCAGTGCGCCGCCGGATCTCACTGGAAGACGCGAACGCCTTAGTGGCGCTGGCGCGCGAGACGCGCATCGACTTGCGTGTCGAAGGCGCGACGCAGCAAGTGCTTCTCGACAGCGAGGACGTGACTGCTGCAATTCGCAGCCCCGAAATTTCGAAGGCGGCTTCGATGGTGGCGATCGTTCCCGGCGTGCGGCAGGTGATGGTAGCGGAACAGCGGCGCGCGGGGGAGCAGGGCGGCGTCGTGATGGAGGGCCGCGACATCGGCAGCGTCGTTTTCCCCGATGCGGATCTGAAGATTTTTCTCACGGCATCGCCCGAGGTGCGCGCCGAGCGCCGCTGGCTTGAGCATCAACAGAAGGGCGACACGATCGATCTTGCGCGAACGCTCGGTGAAATTCGCGAGCGCGACCGGCGCGACCGCGAGCGGTCCACTTCGCCGCTGATTCGCGCGGCCGATGCGGTCGTGGTGGACAGCACGGCCATGGAACCGGACGAAGTCGCGCGTCTCGTAGTTATGCTCGCGCGAGAAGGCAAGACCGCATCTGCGTAAATTGTCTGATGAAAAGAGGGACCGCGGATTCTCCGGGGAACCGAGTAACTAAGCGGGGCTCGACATCGAACCGAGGAATTCTGCGTTCGTTTTCGTCTTGGAGAGACGGCCGAGCAGCAGTTCCATCGCTTCTACAGTCGAAAGCGGGCTGAGCACCTTCCGCAACACCCACACGCGATTCAATTCATCCGGAGGCAGGAGCAGCTCGTCTTTTCGAGTTCCTGAGCGATTGATGTCGATCGTCGGGAAAACGCGCTTGTCCACAAGGCGCCGGTCGAGGTTGATTTCCATGTTGCCGGTGCCCTTGAACTCCTCGAAAATCACGTCGTCCATACGGCTGCCGGTGTCGATCAACGCGGTGGCGATAATGGTGAGCGAGCCGCCCTCTTCAATGTTGCGAGCTGCCGCGAAGAACCGACGCGGGCGCTGCAGCGCATTCGCGTCAATACCGCCCGAGAGCACTTTGCCAGAAGGCGGCGTGACGGCGTTGTAAGCGCGGCCGAGACGAGTGAGCGAATCGAGCAGAATTACGACGTCGCGCTTGTGTTCGACGAGGCGCTTGGCTTTTTCGAGGACCATTTCCGCAACCTGAATGTGGCGCTGCGGCGGCTCATCGAACGTCGAGCTGATGACCTCGCCTTTCACCGTGCGCTGCATGTCCGTGACTTCTTCCGGACGCTCGTCAATCAGCAAAACGATCAAAGCGATTTCGGGATGGTTCGTAGTGACCGAATTGGCGATGGACTGAAGCATCATCGTTTTTCCGGTGCGCGGTGGCGCAACGATCAATCCGCGCTGGCCCTTGCCGATGGGGCAGAGCATGTCGAGGACGCGGCCGGTCAAATTCTCCTTCGTGGTTTCCAGGCGAACGCGCTCTTGAGGATAAAGCGGAGTCAAATTGTCGAAGAAGATTTTATTGCGCGCGACTTCGGGGTCTTCGAAATTGACGGCCTCGACTTTAATCAGCGCAAAGTAGCGCTCGCCGTCTTTCGGCGGACGGACTTGCCCCGAAACGGTGTCGCCGGTGCGCAGATCGAATTTGCGGATTTGCGAGGGCGAAACGTAGATGTCGTCCGGCCCCGGCAGGTCATTGTATTCGGGCGCGCGGAGAAAGCCGAACCCGTCGGGCAGGCATTCCAGCACGCCTTCGGAAAAGATCAGGCCGTTTTTTTCGGTCTGAGCGCGGAGGATCTGGAAGATCAACTCCTGTTTGCGCATGCCGGAGGAGCCGGGAATATTCAGCTCCTTGGCAATCTTCGCCAGGTCGGTAATGTTTTTGTCTTTCAGTTCTGCAAGGCTAATACTCATCGAATTGTTTCCTTTTCAAGCCTGAGAAAAATCAGGCGCGATTGTGATTTGATTGGATTCCTGGCAGGAGCGCTTTCAAAACAGCCGCTGCTTCCAGACTCCGAAACGGGAATAGGTACAGACAATCTGGATCCTTCGGTCGCGGGCCAGGCCTGCTTAGCAGGGTGAGGGGAGACCGGAGGACTTCAATTGGTCAATTCATTGTCCTGCGAAACTTCCGCGCCATACTTTGGCTCGACGCCTTCGACCGGCGGGAGACTGGGAGCCGGAAGCGGATGCTCGAGCGCGACCTGCAGGACTTCGTCCATCGATTCAACGAAATGGATGGACAACTGAGCCTGAATTTCAGGCGGGATTTCCGCCAGATCCTTCTCGTTGTCTTTCGGCAGAATCACGGTGCGCAGGCCGAGCCGGTGCGCCGCGAGCAACTTTTCTTTCACTCCGCCGATTGGAAGCACTTTGCCGCGGAGAGTGATTTCGCCGGTCATCGTGACGTCGCAGCGGACCGGTATGCGCGTCAGTGCGCTCACGATCGAAGTGCAAATCGTGATCCCGGCCGACGGGCCGTCTTTCGGGATCGCGCCTTCGGGGACGTGCACGTGAATGTCGAGGTGGCGATAGAAATCCTTCGGCAGGTTGAACAGGTGGCTGCGCGAGCGGACGTAGCTCATTCCGGCCTGCGCCGATTCCTGCATGACGTCGCCGAGCTTGCCGGTCAGCGTGAGCCGGCCTTTGCCCTGCATCAACGTCGTTTCTGTGGAGAGCACCTGGCCCCCGACTTCCGTCCACGCCAGCCCCACAGCCAGTCCGATTTCATTCTTCTTTTCGGCCCAATAATCGCGATATTTGATCACGCCGAGGTAATCGTTAGTGTTCTCCGGAGTGACCTCGATCGAAAAACTCTTTCCGTCGACGACCACTTTGCGCGCCACCTTGCGGCAAACGTTGGCGATCTCGCGGTCGAGGTTTCGCACGCCGGCTTCGTGAGTGTAGTGGCGAATAATGTGCGTGACAGCCTCGTCGGTAAACTTCAGGTTGTCCTTGGTCAGCCCGGTGGCTTCGCGCTGCTTGCCAATCAGGAATCGCTGCGCGATCTGATGTTTCTCCTGTTCGGTGTAACCCGGAAGGCGCAAAACTTCCATGCGATCCTGAAGCGGCTGCGGAATCGTATGCAGCACGTTGGCGGTGCACACGAACATCACTTTCGAAAGATCGTATTCAACGTCGAGATAATGGTCGGTGAAGGAATGGTTCAGCTCGGGATCGAGCACTTCCATCAGCGCCGCGGATGGGTCGCCGCGAAAGTCCATCGACATTTTGTCCACTTCGTCGAGGACAAAAATAGGATTGACCGTGCCGGCCTTACGCATCATCTGAATTATCTGGCCGGGCAAAGCGCCGATATAAGTGCGCCGGTGACCGCGGATTTCTGCTTCATCGCGCACGCCGCCGAGGGATACGCGGACGAATTTTCGTCCCGTGGCGCGGCCGATCGACATCGCAAGCGAAGTTTTGCCCACGCCCGGAGGTCCGACGAAACAGAGAATCGATCCCTTCGGGTTCTTCACGAGTTGCCGAACGGCGAGAAATTCGAGGATGCGGTCTTTGATCTTTTCGAGTCCGTAGTGGTCTTCCGAAAGAATGCGCTCCGCCCGCTTGATGTCGCGGATTTCCTTCGAGCGCTTTTTCCAGGGCACGGCCAGCAGCCAGTCGAGGTAATTGCGCGAAACGGTTGATTCGGCGGACATCGGCGGCATCATTTCGAGCCGCTTCAATTCCTGCATGGCCTTTTCCTGCGGGCCCTCGGGCATGCCGGAAGTTTCGATCTTTTTCTTGAGCTGCTCGATTTCGTTCGCTTCTCCCCGGCCGAGCTCTTTCTGGATGGCCTTCAGCTTTTCGTTGAGGTAATACTCTTTCTGGGCGCGCTCCATCTGGCGCTTGACGCGCGTGTTGATCGAGCGGTCCACATTCAGCTTCTCGATTTCGACTTCCAGGATGTCCGCGATGCGATTCAACCGCTCGAGCGGCTCGAAAAGTTCCAGCAGCTCCTGCTTTTCTTCGACGGGGATTTGCAGGTTGGCCGCGATTGCGTCGGAGAGCTTGCCCGCATCCTCCACGCGCACCGCAGCAATCATCGTGTCGTAATTCAGGCTCTGCGATAGCTTGACGTACTGCTCGAACAATCCGGTGACGCGTTCGGACGCCTGCTGGAGCTGGGGGGAAGGCTCTGCCTTGACCGGAACGAGCCGAATCGAAGCCCGGAAGTAACCCTCTTCACTCGTCACCTGGACGATCTTGGCGCGTTCGGTGCCTTCGACCAGGACTTTGATATTGCCGTCGGGAAGCTTCACGCTCTGAACGATGTTGGCGAGCGTGCCGACCTGATAAATTTCCTCGGGTTTCGGATCGTCCACCGAGGCGTCGTGCTGCGTGACGAGGAAAATCTTTTTGTCGCCGGCCAGCGCTTCTTCGAGAGCGCGCACCGACGCTTCGCGGCCCACGATGAACGGGTGCATCATTTCAGGGAAGATGACCATTTCCCGCACCGGCATCATCGGCACGCGTTTCACTTCGAGTTTTTCTCTATTGAACATCGAGTCCTTTAGTCCCAAGTGATTAGCCCGCCTTCTCGAGCAGGCTCCAATTGATTTCGTGCCCCTTGACCATGTCCGCCGTGACGACGAAGTCGCGAAGCTTCCGCTGCGCCGGCAAGTGATACATCATTTCGAGCATCAAATCTTCGAGAATCATCCGCAAGCCGCGTGCGCCGACTTTGCGTTGCAGCGCCAGCTCCGCGACGGTTTCCAGCGCATCATCCGTGAATCGCAGCCGCACATTTTCAAATTCGAAAAGCCGCTGATATTGCCGCACGAGCGCATTCTTCGGCTCCGTCAGGATGCGCACCAGCGCCGATTTATCCAGATCGCTCAGCACGCCCACAACCGGCAAGCGTCCCACAAATTCCGGGATCAGCCCGTAGCGAATCAAATCCGTCGGCTGCGCCTGCTCGAGGATTTCGATATTGCGCCGCGAGGGCGTTGTCGGCTGCGCGTCGGCATGAAAGCCAAGCGATTTCTGGCCTACGCGCCGCTCGATAGTTTTCTCGAGACCCACAAACGCGCCGCCGCAGATGAACAGGATGTTCGTCGTGTCCACCGGCGTAAATTCCTGGTGCGGATGCTTCCGGCCGCCCTGCGGCGGAACATTGGCGATCGTGCCTTCCAAAATCTTCAGCAGCGCTTGCTGCACGCCTTCTCCGGAAACGTCGCGCGTGATCGATGGGTTCTCGTCCTTCTTCGAAATCTTGTCAATCTCATCAATATATATGATGCCCTGCTGCGCTCGCTGGACGTCGCCGTCGGCGGCTTGCAGTAGTTTCAGAATAATGTTCTCAACGTCCTCGCCGACGTAACCCGCTTCCGTGAGCGTCGTGGCATCGACGATCGCGAAGGGCACTTCGAGCATGCGCGAAAGAGTTTGCGCCAGCAGCGTCTTGCCCGTGCCCGTCGGACCGATCAGCAAAATATTCGATTTCGTCAGTTCCACATCTCCCGGCTGCCGGTTCAGGAAAATTCGCTTGTAGTGGTTGTAAACCGCCACTGCGAGTTTCTTTTTCGTTTTGTCCTGCCCGATGACGTATCCATCGAGGAACGCCTTGA
>JBAWGF010000052.1:0-4801 GCA_049592615.1 Candidatus Acidiferrales bacterium | reverse complement strand
GAAAGGAGGTCCGAAATCTCAGGAGGGGTGGCCTTGCTGCCTTGCTTTGCCATGCTCGTCTGAAAACTCTTCGTGAGGGCCTGGCGCACGGGCATGAAGTCCGGGTCTTCCAATAGTTGCAGGACGTGATTCTTTTTTTCTGCGTTTGCGATGACCGCCTTGCCGCGCCACTCCATGTAGTAAAAAGTGTCGGAGGACAACCGGTCCGCAATCCTTGCAGTTTGCGCGAAGAGCGGGGAATGCAGGGCCAGGAATGCGAAGAGCGCCGCTACAAAGGAAATCTTAGGCCAACCGGGGATGCACTTCCGCATTCCATTCACGCGCAACCTCCGAGACAAAAAGAGTCAGGTGCACCTCAAAACCAATCACGGCAGCGGAGCACGGTTGCTCGCTGCCTGTCCCGGTTAATTGCCCGGTGCGGGGCTCGAAGGCGGAGCCGCGTTCGCGGACTTCGGCGTGCTCAGGTATCCCTTCGCTTGATCCTTGGTAAGTTCAAATACGACGATTTCGTAAGGTGCACGGGCGCCGTGAACGTAAAACTGCACCGGTTCGCCAACGGTTTTGTCCTTTTTCTCAATGCTTTTGTCGTCGGCGACAACGATCATCGTGAACTTGAACTTTTTAGGATCAATTTTTCGGAGGGACAATTGGATCGGGCCGGTGCGCTGGGGCGCGTTCGACTTTTTAAGCGTGAACTCGAAGATGTCGCGCTCGCCGAGGCGTTTCAGCTCAGCGACTTCTTCGTGGTTTCGGGCGATCAAGCCGCTCTGCACTCCGAGGTCACCGATCGTGCTCTGCAGTTTGCCCTTGGTGGCTTCAAGGTCGGCTTTCGTGGCAGCCACATCACTTTTGGTGCCGCTGATTTCCGTCGCGACTTCGCCGAATTTCGTGGAGGTGTCGGCCTGAACCTGGCCGATCTGCTGGCGAAGCTGCTGGTCACTCTGCTGCTGCTCTTTCTTGATTGTCTGCGCAAGGCCGCGGGCACGAGCGAGCTCGTCCTGAGTGAGGCCAAGTTTCTGACTGGTGACGTCCAACTGGCCCTTCAAATCCGCAAGGCGCGAATTCGCCTTGTCCATTTCAAGGGCGAGCGCCTGCGTCTTCTTGTCCGCATCACTCAGACCCTGGCGCAACGACGCGCGCTCTGCGAAGCTCGCGTAGAGCAAGTAGCTGACAAGAACAAATGCAACGACAAAAAGAATGACGACCCATCGCGGCATGGATCCCAGTTCGGTGATTTGAGCGCCTCCTGGCGGGTTCTCCGACGAACTCATCGAGCCTCCTATAGGGCGGCGTATGCCGCAATGTGCTGCGCGAGATTATCGCCGAGGCGCGGCGGGATGTCTATCCCCGGCGACGCCGGGAGTTGGTTTTGTTCCGGGGCCAGCGGGCCTCGACGGTGGTGGTCAAGCCACCGCGCGGGGTGAATTCACCGGTCACGCGGCACCAAACGGGCCGGACGGCGGCGACGATGTCGCGAAGCATCCGGTTGACCGCATTCTCGTAGAAGATCCCGAGATTGCGATAGGCGAGCAAATACATCTTCAGAGCTTTCAGCTCGAGGCACACCTTGTTTGGCTGGTACTGAAGTGTGATCGCGCCGTAGTCCGGCAGGCCGGTCTTCGGACACACCGATGTGTATTCGGGAAAGCGAATCGTGATTTCGTAGCCGGGAAAATGGTTCGGCCACGTTTCCAGTTTTGGGAGCCGTGCGTCGATCCCGGCCCGGGCGTGAGCGTCCGTATAGTCAGGCATTCGTGATCCTTTCACCGGACATTCTACACCGGAGCCGCAGGCGTTCCGACGTCCAGGAATGCTTGCCCCATCTTGATCTTTTGGGTATCCTGCCCGCCCGGTACCCAGGGTAAGGATAGAAGATGATATGTCCGCAGTGCCGTAGCGCGAATTGTTTCCGCTCCCACCGCATCGGCGTACTCGATTTTGTTTATTCGTGGATCGCTTTGAGACCCTGGCGTTGCCACACCTGCGACATGCGCTTTTACGCCTGGCGAGTTGCAACATCGTTTGTGCGATTTGCCCACTGCCCAAGGTGCGGTAACTTTGATCTCGAGCACATTTCGCGCGATCGTGTGACCAATGGTGTTCTGATCACCCTTCAGCGCACGCTTGCCGTCCCGGCCTACCGATGCGACCCCTGCCGGGAGCGGTTTTTCAGCATGCGGCCCTTCCGGCGCATCCTCCCCTCGACAATCGGTACCTACGCCCGGCAATCCACGGACTGACGAAAACAGGGGCTTCGAAGAGTAATTCCGCTCGAGCGACCCGTTCCCGGATGTAACGCACAATTCACATTCCTGTCACAGACAGTTCAAGCGGCACACATAACGTGCACCCTCCGCGAAAAACATGAGACGTGTGATCGCGGACGGGATGGGAAGCAGAGGACGGGAGGAACCAAGCTGGAGGGGGCCCCGTCACTGGCGTTGGCACGTGGTAGGGGATCATCAAAATCGTAGCGAAGTCATGATTCTCACCTACGCATCGTGTCGCCCGCCCTGTTGTCCCCTCTGTAGGTAGTCCGCACCGGGCTCTTGGCTTTCGCTCCAAGGAAAACCCAGAAAGAGCCGTCGGCGGACAAACGTGTACCAGAGTTCGATGGATTGCTTTATCCGCACATCGATTTTTCATCTTCAGATGGGCTCGGTGACTAAATTCAAGGAGGAATGAATGCGAGTACTCGCAGCATGGATCGTGGCCCTCGGTCTCGCCGTATCGCCGGCGATCGCAGGGACGGGTGGTGCAGGAGAGGATAAGAATGCTTCGGCGGTCAAGCCGGACACTTCCGCCGCCAAGGACAAGACGGGCACCACGGCGGATACATCGAAGGCCGACGCGCCCGCCAAGCCTGCGGCGTCGGGCGTTGAGAACGAGCTGCAACAGCTCCGGAATCTTCTCGAGGCCCAGGCCAAGCAGATGCAGGCTCAAAGCGAGGCGCTGAAAGAGCAGCAGCGGAAGATGGAGGTGATGGAGGCGCAACTGAAAGCCGTGAACGCGTCGCCCAATGGGCTCGCGGCAGGGGTCTCGATTCCTGCCGGAGGCGCCTTGGGCGCAAATCCGGTGAACGGTTCAGCCGCCTTGAACAATGGCGCGGCGGATGAAAAGAAACCCGATGAACCCGCCTCCATTCGTTTCAAGGGAATCACGATCACTCCCGGTGGTTTCATAGCGGCAGAAACGGTGTACCGGAATCACGGCATGGCGAACGACGTGAACACGGATTTCAAAGGGATCCCGTTCGCAGGCGCTTCGAACGGCCACCTCTCAGAATTCAATTTCAGCGGCCGTCAGTCTCGCATCAGCCTGCTTGCGGAGGGCAAGCTGGACAACATGAAGCTCACCGGCTACTACGAAACAGACTGGCTCTCGGCCGGCGTGACTTCCAACGACAATCAAAGCAACAGCTACACGTTGCGTCAGCGACAAATATGGGGTCAAGCCGCATTGAACAGCGGCTGGACCTTCACCGGCGGGCAGATGTGGAGTTTGGTCACTGAAACCAAGAAGGGACTGAACAACCGCACCGAAGCGGCGCCGTTGACAATCGACGCACAGTACGTCGTCGGTTTCAGTTGGGCGCGGCAATACGGCTTCCGTGTTACGAAGAGTCTTGGAGATAAACTGTGGCTGGGCTTCTCTGTGGAAGGTCCTCAGAATACACTTGGCGGCAAGATCCAAACCCAGAACACCCTGATTGCGGCACCGGGTGACACTGCCGGTCTATACAACAGCGGAGCGAACTATTCGTTCAACCCCGCACCAGACTTTATTTTCAAGGCTGCGTGGGAGCCGGGCTGGGGGCATTATGAAGTTTACGGAATCCTCAGCGACTTCCGCGCTCGCATTTTCCCGTGCGCAAGTGCAAGCGTGGCGACGCCGTGCATCGTGGATGGTTCAACGGCTCCCTCAGCTCTGGGGGCTACGAACGACTCAGTGGCGGGCGGCGGCATCGGCGGCAACGCGCGATTCTCTTTCTTCGACAAGAAACTTGACGTAGCGCTGCACGGGGCCTACGGCGACGGCATTGGCCGCTACGGCACAACAGGACTTTCAGACGTCACGGTGCACCCCGATGGTACGCTTGAGCCGATTCGCGGCGGACAGGCTCTTATCACTATCGAGATTCACCCGAATCCGAATTGGGATTTCTATGGATACGGCGGTGGTGAATACGATGCCCGAACCAACTACCTGAATGCCGCGGGAGCTGGCGTTGGGTATGGTTCGCCCCTCAATAGCAATGCCGGTTGCTTGATCGAGCGGCTCCCAACGAACCAGAATACGCCGACGGCGCAGGCCAACTGTCAAGGGGACATCCGAACAATCATGGAGGGAACGATCGGATTCTGGAACCGAATCTACAGCGGCCCGAAAGGTAAACTCCAGTGGGGACTGCAGTATTCGTACGCAACCCGGAACACGTGGTCTGCTAATGCGGGAGCGGATCCGCACGGGATTACGAACATGGTGTTCACGTCGTTCCGCTACTACATACCGTAAGGCGTCACGGAATACGGAGGGGCGCAACGCGTCCCTCCGTAACCTTTCTCAAATCTCGAACCTCGAAATCCATCTCAGAGCCTCGGAATTGAGTCTGGGCAGACGTGTCGGTGCTGAGCAAGCAGGGGGAAATCGCGATCTTGGAATCAAGTTAATCGAGAGAAGAGGTTCGACGGAACAGGTTGAGCCGCCCCGTCGAACCTTGAACGAGATTCAATTGCCAGGGCGGCTTAGTCGTTCCCGCCCGCCATTCCCTTTGCTTTCGGCGTGGAAACCGGAGCCGCTG
>JBAWGF010000051.1:0-26664 GCA_049592615.1 Candidatus Acidiferrales bacterium | reverse complement strand
CGCCCGAAGGGCGGAATACTCTCTATCGGAGAGCGCCTGCTCTCCATTTCGGGCTGAACCAACACACGCACGTGAATTGAGCGGAGGCGATTTGGTTCGGAGAGGTTCCTCGGGCCGAAGACCCCCTAGGGGCTCGGCCCTGGGAATAGCGGCGCGAGGAATCGGACACGGAGGCGGGTGAGGCAAGCCTCGCCCGGGTTTGCACTTGCGGGTTGATCGAAGGGGCGCGAAAGCGGTGGCAAGCCACCGCACTCCAAACAAGCCGCGCGCGTCGCCAACGCGAAAGTCGCGCGGCGGAATGAGCCACCCACGAAGGCGAGAAGAGCTGGAAATGCTAAAGCCGGAGCGCCGCTAGCGGTCGAGGAAGGCGCGGAGACGGGAGTAGCCGGCGCGGCTGACGGGGAGCTGGGTGCCATTCGTCAGGACGGCGACGTGGCTGTCCTTTGCGTACGGCTCGACCTTGACGACGCGTTCGAGATTCACGATGTAGGAGCGATGGATGCGGAGGAAGCGCGTCGGGTCGAGCGCGGCCTCGAGGCTCGAAATGGTCTGCTGCTTCAGATGCTTCTTGCCCTCGGAGCAGATCGCGACGTAATCATCCTGCGCCTCGGCGTAGTCGAGTTTATCAACCGGGATGATGAACACGCGCGTGCCGTCACGCACCGGGATTCGTTCGATGTGTTGTGAAGGCGGGCGCGCCGCGGCGGCCAAATCGGATGCGGACGGATGTGGAAATGAATCGGCGGGGCCGGGCGCACGGCCCTCGCCGGCAAGGCGCAGCTTCGCGCGTTCGAGCGCGGCCTCAAAGCGATCCTCTCCGAATGGTTTTAGCAAGTAGTCCACCGCGTGCACTTCGAAGGCTTTGATGGCGTAGTTGTCGTGCGCCGTCACGAACACGATGGCTGCATCGGTGCCGATGAGTTCGAGGACCTCGAAGCCGTCGAGCTTGGGCATCTGAACGTCTAGGAAAACAAGGTCGGGCTTCAGTTCCGTGGCCAGTTTGACGGCCTCGAAGCCGTTGGCGCATTCGGCGACCAGTTCGATTTCCGGATGTTTTTCCAGGAATTCACGGAGGACCTGCCGCGCGAGTTGTTCGTCGTCCACGACGACGGCGCGAATTTTTTTATCGGCTCCGCGAGTCACGAGGCGCGCCCCTCCCTTTCCGCCGGAAGCGAGATCGCCACACGAAAACTGTTACCATTTGTTTTCACGTCGAAGCTCGAATTTTCACCGTACCGGGCTGCGAGGCGCTGGCGTACGTTGGCAAGACCCACGCCATTTCTGCGGCGGGGCGGCGCGTCCGGGTCGTAGCTGTTTTCGATGACGATGGAGAGATTCGGGCCCTGGCAGCGCGCGTCGAGGCGAATCCATCCACCTTCAACGAGATTTGCGATGCCGTGCGCGACCGCGTTTTCGACGAGCGGTTGAAGCAGCAGGGGCGGAACTTGGACGCTCATCGCTTCCTTTTCGATATTTTCTTCCATGTTGATGCGCGGACCGAAGCGGATTTTTTCGACGGCCAGAAACGCGCGGATGAGCGACATTTCTTCCTCGAGTGGGATCGCGGATTTTTCGCCGAGTCCAAGGGTCCGGCGCAAAAAATCTCCGAGAAGGATGCACATCTCACGTGCTTTGGGCGCGTCGGAACTCGTGAGCGCGCTGATGGAATTCAGGCTGTTGAAGAGAAAATGCGGATTCACCTGCGCCTTCAGGGCTTTTAGTTCCGCTTCGCGGGCGAGGATGCCCGCATGCAAAGCCTTTGCCTGGGCCTCTCGCGACGACTCAACAGCTATCAGAATGTAGTAAAAAGCGACGGCGAGTTCGTAGAGCAGAATGCCGATCCCGAAAAGCAGTGGCAGGCTCTTTGTGATGCGTGCGCTGAGGTCCGGGAAAAAATCGGGACGCGTAAGCTCGTAGGCGAGCGCCTTCGCGGCGAGGACCCAGACGCCGCTATTGATGAGCGCCGCAAAAAATTGCGTGAGGACGAGCTGCTGAAGCCCGGACTGCTCGAGCGGCGTGGCGCGGCAGGTGTACCACGCGGAAAGACACATGAGCGCGTACAGGAGGCAGAGCGGGAAGGAAAGAGCGAGCGCTTCGCTAAGCGCGATTCCGCCGGAAGCGCGCAGCAGGTAGGCCAGCAACATCGCGATGGGAATCCACGCGATGAGGTAGAGGCTCAGACGCCGGAGGTTTCCGAGGATTGGGTGCATGAGCGATTCAGTTCTTGACGACGACGCTACCGAATACGGCGGCGCCCTTGATGAGCAATTTCTTGGCGCCGGAGCTCGGAGACGGCCCGTGGCGGGTCTTGTCCGCATACTCACCGAAAATGGCGGCGCCCTGAACCGAGACGAGCCAGGTCTCCGGGACAAAAATTTCTCCGCCGCCGAAGACCGCGCTGACTTCGAGCACGGTCTCGTCCGCCGCCAGCTCGGCGCCGGTGAGGTCGATTTCAAAGCCGCCGAAAACGGCGGTGATTTTTCCGCCCTTGAAGTCCTTCGCGACGATTCGCCGCTTGATGGCGCTGAAGATGGCCACGGATTCAGGCTGGAATTCGGATGATTCGAAATTCCCATCGATCTTGAAGTGGCCCACAAAATTGTTGACCCATTCCGAATTCGACCGAGGGCCGCGGCCGAACGCCTGCGCCACCATCCAGAGTCCCCAAAAGATGATTGCCAAGGGCCAAACGATGGCGAAACTGACATGGACGATGCCGAAGCTGTTCAAAAGCAGAAGAGCCCCGAAGGCTGTCAGAAAAACGCCCCATATCCTCGCGCTCCCACAGTGACGAGCAATCAATTCGACGCCGAAGAAGAGAAAAACGCCGGGCCAGAAAAAGCGAAATACGGCGTCGGCCGATGCGAGCCCCATCTGGTCGAGCAGAAGGATCGTGCCGAAGGCGAGTATCAAGATGCCCCAGACAAGCCCCCTCGGAAATCGGCGAACTTCATTCGCCATGGCGATCTCCTTCACGAATGCCGAATGATACGCGGTCGAGTTTCTGTCTTTTTCCGATCATCAGAATCGCAAGGCCTGCGCCGACAAGAATCAGCGGCCAGTACCGGAGAAGTTCCCCGACCACCGGCACGTTGAGCCGCAGTGCGAGCATATTCCAAATGCCCGAAGCGAGCACGGAAAAGAGCCAGAAATTCCCGGGGCCAAAATGGAAATAGCCAAGCTCGCCGAGCTGAAATGCGAGGCCCAGGAGAATCAGGACCGCCGCTCCCATGGTTGCGATCGATGCTCCGTGAACCGATGCTTCCCAGGAAAACTGCCGATTCGCGTTTGTCATTCTAGTCTCTCCCGCTGCGAACTTTGCTGCCATCCACGACGCGAGAATAGAAGCATGGGGACGGGCGCGTCTCGTGCTTTTCGGCGAATAGCGGCTGGTTACCGGCGAATGGGGGGCGCGCGGTCGGGAAGGCCCTGCGAGTCGGATGCTTTGAACGCGAAAGATTGAGTAGCACGGAGCGCCGGAATCGAGCGGACGGGGAGAGCAAGCCTACGACGAGAGCGTCATGCCGAGCCAGAAAGCGATGGTCAGCACGCCCGCGAGCGCCAGAAGAATTCGCAAGCGCTTCTTGCGCACGGCGGCGATGATGATGCCCATCGCAAAAAGGAGAAAGCCGAACTCAGGCCAGAAGAGGCTTGAATGGAACGCGCCGCCCCATTCTCCGGCGGGATCTTGAATCCATACGGACGCGAACGAGAGTGTTGCCGTGAGCAAGGCTGCGACGACGGCGGCGAGCGCCACCCCTTTCGCCCATTCCGGCACAACCCAGTCTTTTCTCGCGTCGCGCCAGTCGAGCCACGTCAGCGTGACAACTGCCCCCACGATAATCAGAACGAACAGCGCCACGTCCCCCTCCCAAGCAAGGGCCGCTGCGGTCGAATCACGCGGTCAAAAGCGCGCCGCCTCTGCGTGAGGCGGCTGCTCTCGTTCGGCGGATCCCCCCGCCTGTTTCGTACCAAACCGCACTACTTCCACCAACTAACTTTTCAATTCTGCTCGCCGTAAACCGCCGCACATTCACCGCGCGGCGGCCGCACTTCTGGGACGCTGCATCGTTGTACGGCGAATGGGCTTTCTGCGTCCGCCGAACGAATCGAGCCGCACAGGCCGATGCGCAGGGCGGTCACCATGAGCGTCCGTCGCACCCGCCATCGGCGCCAAAACGCCTCCGATGGTTTGACCTTCGCTACTGCCGTTGAGCGCCGGGTGAAGATGAAAACCAGTTCCGGTCAAGGTTGCGCCTCCAAGAGGTGATAGTTCGCGGGCAATCCGGCTACCAAAGGCCGCCAGGCGTGGGGCGGATTGGCACTTTCTATCTTCAAGCAGGAGAGGGAGTTAGAGCGCGCCCTTCGTGAGCTTTGCTGTTCGAGGGGCGCAGGAGGGCAAAATGCCGCGGAGCGAGCGGCTCCGCCTGGCAACGGGTTGTCCTATTTGAGCAACGTTTTGCATGTAAGCCGCAGGCGGGGGACGTCGCAGATATGGCTGAAAATCCTTGTGCGGGCCGAGTTGCGGATTCCACAACGCTGCTCGCGGCGGCGCCGGACGCGCTCGTATTATCTGCTACGATAACGAACGAAATGAAAGCTCCGTGGGTTATCGCTCATCGAGGTGCGTCGGCTCACGCGCCTGAAAACACGCTGGCCGCCTTCGAGCGCGCCGTCGAATTGGGCGCGGGATTCATCGAGACCGATCTGCATCTGACGCGCGACGCGAGGTTCGTCGCCATCCACGACCGCACGCTCGAGCGCACGACGAATGGACGCGGCGCAGTCCACGACTACACGCTCGCGCAGCTTCGCGAACTGGAAGCGGGCCTGTGGTACGACCGCAAGTACATGGGCGAGCGGATTCCTACGATCGAAGAAATTCTGGCGTTCGGGCGGAATCACGACGTCGTGTTTTATCTGGAACTGAAGTACGAAGTGGCGTGGGGCATGCATCACGCGCTCGTGGGTGCGCTGCGAAATCCGCAGGATTCGGCGCGCACCATCGTGATTTCCTTCGATCCCGAAACGCTTGCGGGGTTGCGAAAACTGGACGCGACGATCATGACCGGGCTGCTCGTCGAAGAGCAGCGCCCGGATATTGTGAAGACCACGCTTGAAGCGGGCGCGCGGCAGATCTGCCCAAGATCGTCGCTCGTGACGCGCGAACTGGTTGACGAGGCGCATCGCTCGGACCTGCACGTGGCCACATGGACGGTCAATCAGGCGGAAGAGATGCGCGCTATGATTGCTGCGGGGGTGGACGGCATCATGACCGATTTTCCGGACCGCCTTCGCATTGCCATCGAATCGCCGGAGTAATTCAAGCCGCTCTCTGCGCCACCCTACCGACCAAAATAAAATGAAGGTAGCGGCGCTACGGAACCATAAACCAAGACGCGGCAAGACGCCGGCGCTACGTTAGGCGCGCGAAGAGCGCGGCGAACTGTGCGAGTGTGAGTTGCTCGGCGCGGGCGTCCGCGCGGAGGCCGCACGCGGCGAGCGCCTCGTGGATACGTTCGTCGGAAGCGTTGGCGCGAAGATTGTTCCGCAGCGTCTTTCGCTTCTGTCCGAAGCAAGTCTGGATGAATTCGAGGAAGCGCTTTTCGCCGGCGATTGAGAGCGACGCTCGCTCGCCCGGCAGCGTCATTTGAACGAGCGCGGATTTGACGCGCGGCGGCGGGCGAAATGCGCCGGGCGGAATTCGCAGCGCAATTTCAGGATTCGCGTAGAACTGGCACGCCGTGGATAGATAGCCGTACGCGCGGCGGCCGGGGCGCGCCGCAATGCGCTGGGCGACCTCGAGTTGGATGACGACGTGAATCGAAGCGATCTGCGCGGCACAGTCGAAGAGGCGGTGCAGAATCGGCGAAGTAATGTAGTAGGGCAAATTGCCATAGACGCGGAAACGCGGGCCGCCCAGCTTCGCGAGATCGAGCGAAAGCACGTCTCCGTGAACGACTTCGACGTTCGCCCACTCTTTCGCGCGTTCGCGCAATCCCTCGGCGAGCCGCGCGTCCGCCTCAAGGGCAATCACGCGACGCCCATCGGCGGCGAGCAAGCGCGTCATCTCGCCGTGGCCCGCGCCGATTTCCATCCACACGTCACCGGCATTGCGGGGAAGCGTTTCGAGAATGCGTTTTTGCCAGCCGGGAGCGCTGAGGAAATGCTGGCCCATTCGCTGTCGCGCCATGTCGCCGCCGAGTGTAGCAATTCCAGATGGAAATCGCGCGGAGGGGTTGGCTTGACGAACTCCGGGCGTTCCGATAACGTTTTTGTTTCGGCTGAGAGAAAATGAAAATCCTGTTCGTATCCTCGGAAGGATTGCCCTACTCGAAGACGGGCGGGCTGGCGGACGTGGTGGAGGCGCTGCCTAAAGCGCTTGCTCAGATGGGCCATGAAGTCGCCGTTCTACTCCCGCGCTACCACGGCAACAAGACTGTTTCGACGCTGGTTTCGAGTCTGACGGTCTCGCTCGGGGAAACGCTTCGCTTTCCCTCGATTGTCGAAGCCAAGCCGGTGGACGGCGTGCGCTATTTTTTCGTCAACGATCCGACCTACTTCGACCGCGAGCAGCTTTACGGCGACAAAGCGGGGGATTATCCGGACAATGCCGAGCGGTTCACCGAATTCTCGCGCGCCGCGATTGAATTCACGAAGCGCATCTGGCTGCCCGACGTGATTCATTGCCACGACTGGCAAACCGCGCTGATGCCGGTCTTGCTGCGAACGCAGCACGCGAACGATCCGGTCGTCCGCTCGCTTCCGGTGGTGTTCACGATTCACAATCTCGCGTATCAGGGGCTTTTTCCCCAATTCACGCTCCGGCAAACCGGCTTGCCCGAGAGTCTTTTCCGCGTGGACGGGCTCGAATACTACGGCAACGTGAATTTCCTGAAGGGCGGGCTGCTGTTCGCGGACTTTCTCACCACGGTGAGCCGCCGCTACGCGAAGGAGATTCAAACGGCGGAATACGGCTGCGGCCTGGAAGGCGTGATTCGCTCGCGCGGCGAACGCCTGGTGGGAATTCTGAACGGCGTGGACTACGGAACGTGGAGCCCCGAGTCCGATACGTTCATCGCACAAAATTATTCGGCGCACAATCTGGAAGGGAAAAAAGCCTGCAAGAAGAATTTGCTCGAAGTGTTCCGCCTGCCGGCCGAGAATCAGGAGCGGCCGCTGATCGGCATCGTGTCGCGCTTCGCCGACCAGAAAGGATTCGATTTGATCGCGCATGCCGCGCCCGATTTAATGAAAGAAAATCTCGCCATCGTGGCGCTCGGAACGGGCACGCCTGAATATGAAAAACTCTTCAAGACGCTGGCGGAAAAATATCCGGCGCGCGTCAGCGTGAAAATCGGATACGATAACGCGCTGGCGCACAAGATCGAAGCCGGCGCCGACATGTTCCTGATGCCTTCGCGCTACGAGCCTTGCGGGCTGAATCAAATTTACAGTTTGAGGTACGGCACGGTTCCCGTGGTTCGCGCCACGGGCGGGCTCGATGACACGATTCAGAACTACGATGCGAGGACGCACCAGGGAACCGGATTCAAGTTCGAGGCGTATGATGGCGCGGCGCTGCTCGAATGCGTTCGCACGGCGCTGAAGACCTATCGCGATATGAAGGCATGGCGCACCGTGCAAACCAACGGCATGGCCAAGGATTTTTCGTGGAAGACTTCGGCGGCCGCGTATGTCACGCTGTATGAAGCAGCTCGGAGAGCTCGAATCCCACGGACGGCTGGAACATCTAAACATAGTGCGAAAACCCAGGCTTAGGGCCCGGGCGCACACCAAGGACAAAAAATGGCAGATAGCACTCTTCAAGCAGTCAGCGACGCGAATTTTCAGGCGGAAGTGATTGACGCGAGCAAGACGCAGCCGGTGATGGTGGATTTCTGGGCGGACTGGTGCCGCCCGTGCCACATGCTCACGCCGACCGTGGAAGAAATCGCGCGCGAGCACGCAGGAAAGCTCAAAGTGGTGAAGCTCAACGTGGATGAAAACATCAGCGCCGCAGGCAAATTCAATATTCGCGGCATCCCCACGCTTCTGGTTTTCAAGGGCGGGCAGGTGGCCGATCAGATCGTCGGCGCGGTGCCCAAAGAGCAGATCGAGAAAGTCATTCAGCGGCACATCGCTTCCTGACGGCGGTTCGAGGTTTCTCCCTTTCAACGCATGACTGAGAATTGCCACGGGCGGATTCGCGGCATGAGCCAACACGGCTCGGAAGCGCGCTCCGTCGCGCGCGAGCCTGCGCAGAAAACCTGCGTAGCCTGCGCCGGGGTATTTTCATGTTTTGCGGCGCAGGGCGGCTGCTGGTGCGAAGAAGTGAAACTCAGCAGCAAAACTCTAAGCGAGCTGCGCGCGCGTTATGCCGATTGCCTCTGCCCGAGCTGCCTCGACGCCGCTTCCGTTGTCGAGCACTAATTCGATGGTCTTCTAGGATTGTCGATGACGCCGAAAAGAAAATCAAAGCCAAAGCGCTGCCACTGGGCGCAGAGTCCGCTCATGGCGGAGTATCACGACAAAGAGTGGGGCGTGCCGCTGCACGATGACCGCCAGTTGTTCGAATTTCTGATCCTCGAAGGCGCACAGGCCGGGTTGAGCTGGGAGATTATTCTCAACAAACGGGAGAACTACCGCAAGGCGTTCGACCGTTTCGATCCCGCAAAAATCGTGTGCTACGATCGACGCAAAGTTCGCGAGCTTCTCCGCAATGTTGGAATCGTCCGCAACCGCCTGAAAATCGCAGCTGCGATTTCGAATGCAGCGGCATACTTCGCGGTGCAAAAGGAATTTGGCAGCTTCGACCTTTATATCTGGCAGTTCATCGGCGGCAAGCCGAAGAAAAATTCGTGGCGCTCATCAAAACGTGCTCCCGCGCGCACTCCTGAATCCGACGCCATGAGTAAAGACCTCAAGCGCCGCGGATTCCGCTTCGTCGGGTCAACGATTTGCTACGCCTTCATGCAGGCCACAGGAATGGTCAACGACCACGCCCCTGGCTGCTCCCGCCGAAATCAGATTAGCTAGCGCTGGCTGGAATCGGCGCCGGGCTTGCGCTCGCGGCGGGCGGGGCGTACGATTAAAATTCGCTGGTTGCTGCGCGAGCCCTCCTGTAAGGTTTCATTTGTGAATCGGAGCGGGCAAGGTGCGGCCGGTTGGATTCTGGGATGGTCACGGTGAAGGACTCGAAGCAAACGAAAGCGGTGGTGGTGGTCGGCGCGCAGTGGGGCGACGAGGGCAAAGGCAAGGTCGTTGATTATCTCGCCTCTTCGTTCGACTACACGGCGCGCTACGCGGGCGGCCACAACGCCGGCCACACGGTCATCTTCGACGGCCATCGCTTCATCCTGCAATTAATTCCCAGCGGGATTTTACGGCCGGAAAAAAAAGCCGTCATCGGTGCGGGAACCGTCGTGGACCCGGCGGCGCTCGTCAACGAACTTGAAAATCTCAAGAAGACGGGCATCGAGGTCCGCGGGCGGCTGTTTCTGAGCGACCGCGCGCATCTGATTTTTCCGTACCATCGCGAAATGGACAAAGCCGCCGAAGCGGCGCTCGGCGCAGCAGCGATCGGCACCACGTCGCGCGGCATCGGTCCCGCGTACGAAGATAAAATGGCGCGGCGCGGAATTCGGGTGTGCGATCTTCTCGAGCCGGAGCGCTTTCGCGAAAAACTCGAGCGCGTGATCGCGGAAAAAGACGCGATCAGCCGCGCGTCCTACGGCCATCCGCTCGAAACGAGCGGTCTGCTCGAAAACTATCTCGAGCTTTCGGCGCACATTCGCGGGCTTGTGACGGACACGACCGTTCTGCTGAATCAGGCGCTCGACAACGGCGAATCGGTGCTCTTCGAAGGCGCGCAGGGAACGATGCTCGACATCGATCATGGCACTTACCCATACGTCACGTCGTCGAACGCGACTTCGGGCGGCGTTGCCACCGGGCTCGGCATTCCGCCGACGCGGCTCACGGGCGTTGTCGGAGTGACGAAGGCTTACACCACTCGCGTTGGCGCGGGACCATTTCCCACGGAGATGCCCGACCTCGATGCGAAGGAAGTGCGCGAGCGCGGCAAGGAATTCGGCGCCGTCACGGGACGCCCGCGGCGCTGCGGCTGGCTCGACCTGGTTGTTCTGCGCTACGCGAAAATGCTCAACGGGATTGATTCGCTCGTCGTCACGAAGCTCGATGTGTTTGACTCGCAGCCCGAAATCAAAGTTTGCACGGGCTATCGCTACAAGGGGCAGCGCCTCACGGGGATGCCTTGCGACGTGGAAACACTCGCTCAGGTGGAGCCGGAATTTCAAACTCTGCCCGGCTGGCGGAAGCCCACGCCGGGAATCCGCGACGTCAAGGAATTGCCGACCGCCGCGCGCGAATACCTGAATTTTATTTCCGATCAGCTACAGGTGGAAATCGGAATGATTTCGACCGGTCCGGAGCGCGACGCAACCATCGTCCCGCGAGGAACGAAGCTCGCCGCCTGGCAATAAGTCGCTATGCTCTCCTACGAAGAGGCGCGCGCTAAGATCATCGAAACGATTCGCGCGCGTCAAAAAGCCGTTTCCACCGAACTCATCTGGTTTGCAAGCGATCCGCCGCGCGCGCTCGGCCGAATCGTGGCAGAAGAAGTTGTCGCCGACCGCAACTATCCTCCATTTGACCGCGCCGCGCGTGACGGCTATGCGTTGCGCGCCGCTGATCTCGCACAGCCGGGCGCGAAACTGCGCTGCGTCGGCGAAAGCCGCGCGGGCGTCGCGTTCGTTGGAAGTGTTGACGCGGGCACTTGCGTACAGATCATGACCGGCGCGGCGGTGCCGCGTGGCGCCGACGCGGTCGTGATGCAGGAATATTCACGCGTCGAAGGCGATTCCGTTTTCTTCGATCGTGCCGCGAGCGCAGGCCAGAATTTCGTTCCCGCGGGCAGTGAAACACGCCCCGGCGAAGTGGTTGTCGCGCGAGGCGCCCAGCTCGGCTACGCGGAGCTGGCGATGGCCGCACAGGTGGGCCGCACGCATTTGGTCGTGACGCGCCAGCCGCGCATGGCGATTCTTTCGACGGGCGACGAAGTGGTCGGCGTCGGCGAAAAGCCCGGGCCGTTTCAGATTCGCAACAGCAATAGCATTTCGCTCGCCTCCCAGGTGGCGCTTGCAGGCGGCGAACCCGTGATGCTCGGCAATGCGCCGGATGAAAGCGCCGCGCTGCGGCGGCAGATCGAGCGCGGGCTCGAAGCGGACGCACTTGTTTTGAGCGGCGGCGTATCGGTGGGGAAGTACGATCTCGTTGAGCAGGTGCTGTGCGAGCTGGGCGCGGAGTTTTTCTTCGACGCGATCGCGATCCGTCCGGGAAGGCCCGCCGTGTTCGGCTGGTGCCGGGGAAAGCCCGTCTTCGGATTGCCGGGAAATCCTGTCTCGACGATGGTGACGTTTGAGCTCCTCGTCGTTCCCGCGATTGACTGCTTGAACGGACGCGAGCCGCAGCCGTTGCCGTTTTTCAAAACGAAACTCGCGCGGCCGGTGGAAAAGAAAGCGGCGCTCACGCATTTTCTTCCCGCGCGCGTGAGTTGGAAGGGCGAAGACGCGACGGTGGAGGAATTGTCGTGGGAGGGTTCGGGCGATATCGGATCCGTCGTGCGCGGAAATTGTTTCCTGGTGGTGCACGATACGAAATTGAAGCTTGCGGCGGGCGAATGGGTGGACGTCCTGCCCCGCCGGGGGATATTTTAAGTCTGCGGACGATGAAGAAGCTCTCGCATTACGACAAGAAAGGCCGCGTGCGGATGGTGGACGTTTCGGCGAAGCCTGCGACGTCGCGCGTGGCCGTAGCGCACGCGTTCGTGCGGATGAAACACGCGACAGTCGTGAGCGTGAAGAAGCTGAAATCGCCCAAAGGGAACCCGCTCGAAATCGCGCGAATCGCGGGAATCACGGCTGCGAAGCGCACGGCGGAGCTGATTCCACTTTGTCATCCCATCGCATTGACGCACGTGGATGTCAGTGCGAAGCTGTGCCAGAATGGAATTGAGATTACCTCGGAAGCGACGGCCACCGGGCCCACGGGTGTGGAGATGGAAGCGCTTGTCGCCGCCTCCGTTGCAGCCCTGACGATTTACGACATGTGCAAAGCGCTCGAACGCGGCATGGAGATTACGGAGTTGTATCTCGAGAGAAAATCCGGCGGGCGGAGCGGCACCTACGTGCGCGCTCGAAAGCGCAGCCGCCGATGACGCCGATCAAAGACGTCAAAGTCCTGGTGGTGGACGACAACGCGCTGATCCTCGATCTGCTTATGAAGGGTCTTGCGCCGCACTGCGACGCGCGAGCCGCCGCCGACGGCGCGGATGCGCTTTTAAAAATCGTGGACGATCCGCCGGACCTTGTTGTCTGCGACTACCGCATGCCGGGACTCGACGGTCGCCAGCTCTACGAAAAGCTGCGCGCGCGCAAGCAGACGAATCACATCCCGTTCATTTTTCTCGCCAGCCGCGGCGACATCGAAGAAAAACTGCGGCCCATCGTCGAAGGCGTGGAGGAATTTTTCCCGAAGCCGTTTTTCCTGAAGGATCTCGTGCGGCGCGCGAAAAAAGTGGTGGACCGGCTGCACCTGGAAAAAATGCAGAAGCGCGCGGTGCGGCCCGGCGTGATTCAGGGGCGTCTCGAGGAAATGAGCATCCTGGATTTGATGCAGTCACTCGAAATGGGGCAGAAGTCGTGCCAGTTGACGATCCGCAAGGGCGAAGAAACCGTCGCGCTTTTCTTTTCCTCGGGACAGTGCACGGACGCGCAATTCGGCACGATTGAAGGCGAGGCGGCCGTATTCGAAGCCGTGCGCTGGCCGGAGGGCGAATTTGAAATTGATTTCAATGCTGCGTCGAAACGCTCGACGATTTCCCGCACGACGACGGGGCTGTTGATGGAAGCCCTGCGCCTGATTGACGAAGCCCAGCGCGACGGCGAAGACGCCGAAGTGGCCGAAAGCTGATCCGTTCAAATCCACGCCATGCGCGTTTCCATTCTCACAATCAGCGATTCCGTCGCGACAGGGAAGTACGAAGACAGCTCGGGGCCGTCCGTTTCCGCGCGATGCAAAGAACTTGGCTGGGAAATTATTTCAACGGCTGTGCTGGCGGATGACCGCGCCGCGATCGAAGCGCACCTGAAAAAGCTGGCCGATGCAAATGCCACGGACCTGATCCTCACGACCGGCGGCACAGGACTTGGGCCGCGCGACGTGACGCCGGAAGCCACGCTGGCGATAGCCGAAAGATTGATCCCCGGATTCGCCGAGCACATGCGCGCAGAGGGAATGAAAAAAACGAATCGCGCAATGCTTTCCCGTGCCGTCGCCGGAATTCGCCGCACGACAATTATTGTGAACCTTCCGGGCAGCCCGCGCGGGGCAGTGGATTCGCTCAACACCATCGCCGAACTTTTGCCCCACGCCGTCGCCGTGCTTCACGGCGCCCGCCATGAAGCGACAGAATAGCTTTTCCGCAGCGCGCAACGCACTTCCCGCGAGTTGACCGGTGTGTTAGGATTGCGTTCGCAATTCTGCGATGCCGAACGAATACATTCCGGTTTTGATTTACGCAGTCCTCGCCGCGTCATTTCCGGTAATCACACTCATCGTCGCCAAGCTTATCCGGCCGGACATGAAGTCAACCGGCGCGCGGCTTGAGCCTTATGAGTGCGGCGTGCCACCTGAGGGCACAGCGCGCGGGCGATACTCGGTGCGGTTTTACATCGTCGCGATCCTGTTCGTGATATTCGACGTCGAGACGATTTTCCTTTTCCCCTGGGCGATCAAGTACAACCAATTGGGTGCCTACGGCCTGGTTTCGATGCTCGTCTTCCTGGGGATTTTGCTGGTTGGATACGTTTGGCTCTACAAGAAGGGCGCGCTCGACTGGGTGTAGCGCGGGCGCTCTAGCCCGTGCGTTTGCTTGCTTCCAGTTCGTTTCATTAGCATTGACGCTGTTTTTTGTGGTGTGTTAAAAAGGCGGGCTGCACTCGGACGGTAGTTCGACTCAGCGTTCTTCCCTCCGGCAACCGCAGCCGATCGAATCGATGGCCAACGACCCCTCGGAAAAAGTGCCGTCCTCGAAACCGCCGGAAGGCGCGGCGCATGCACCTCCTTCTCCATCGAAACCAGCGAGCGCTGCGCCTGCGACTACTCCTGCAAGCGGCGAAGCGAAGCCGCCTGCCGCCGCCGCTCCGCCGAAGCCCGCGGCGCCACCGCCTGCGAAGGCGCCCCTTCCCGGACCAACCCCGCTCGACAATGAACTCGTGCAGCGGTTGAAGGCGCGCTTTGGAGATGCAATTCGCGACGCGGTGCAGGATCGCAAGCAGGCGATTGTGGTAATCGCAGCGGAAAAGCTGCGCGAAATCGCGCGCTCCTGCCGTGACGACGAGAAGTTCGACTATCTCATCGACCTGACCGCCGTGGACTGGCCCAAACGCGAAAAGCGATTTGACGTGGTCCTGAATCTCTACTCGTTCGCGAAAAACGAGCGGCTTCGCCTGAAAGCTCATTGCCGCGATAACGAGCCGGTGCCGAGTGTTTGCGAAGTCTGGCCCGCGGCAAATTGGCTCGAACGCGAATGCTTCGACATGTTCGGCATCGTTTTCGAGGGGCATCCGAACCTGAAGCGCATCCTGCTTCCGGACGAGTGGCAGGGCTATCCGCTGCGCAAAGACTACGACATCCTGAAGCAGGACACCGCCTGGGTCCGCGAAAACCTGGGAATCGAAAGCGGGCAGTAGCGCCCGCGCAAAAACATGAGTGACACGCGCACAACCGGGATTTCAAACGTCAGCACAACCGTGCTGGGCGCGGACGAAATTATTCTCAACATGGGGCCGCAGCACCCGTCCACGCACGGCGTGCTCCGCGTGAAGTTGAAACTCGACGGCGAGCGCGTCGTTGATTCCGAGTGCATCATCGGATATCTCCATCGCGGCGTCGAAAAAATCGCCGAGCATCGCAGCTATCAGCAGTTTGCGCCCTATGTGGACCGTATGGACTACGTGGCGGCGGTTTCGAACGGGCTTGGCTACTGCGAGGCGGTTGAAAAATTGCTCGTCACGGAAGCGCCGCCGCGCGCGCGTGTGGTGCGGACGATTTTGACGGAGCTCCAGCGCATCGCAAGCCACCTGCTCTGGCTCGGCACTCATGCGCTCGACATCGGCGCTTTGACGCCCGTCTTCTACTGCTTCCGCGAGCGCGAAGAAATTCTCAAGATCTTCGAGAAATATTGCGGCGCGCGGCTGACGACGCACGCTTTTCGCATCGGCGGCCTGCAATACGAGACGTACGACGGCTTCGAAGCGGACGTGAAGCGGTTCTGCGACGACTTCACCAACAAGATTGACGAGTACGAAACGCTGCTCACCGAAAACCGAATCTGGGTGGGGCGCACGAAGGGCGTGGGCATCCTCAACTCGCAGGATGCGATCGCGCTGGGCGTTTCGGGCCCGGTGCTGCGCGCGAGCGGCGTCAAATGGGACATCCGCAAAGCGATGCCCTACGCTGCGTACGATCAATATCAATTCGAAATTCCCACGCGCCCCACCGGCGACACCTACGACCGGTACATCGTTCGCATGGAAGAGATGCGGCAATCGCGGCGCATCTGCCTCCAGGCTATCGAAAATATTCCTTCGGGGCCGATCATGGCGAAAGTCGGCAAAGTGCTGAAGCCGGCGCCGGGCGAGGTGTATCACGCGATCGAAGCGCCGAAGGGCGAGCTGGGCTACTACATCGTGAGCGACGGGACGACGCAGCCCTATCGAGTTCGCGTGCGCCCGCCGTCGTTCATCAATCTGCAGGCGTTCGACAAAATGGCGCGCGGCGCGCTCGTTGCAGACGTTGTCGCCATCATCGGCACGATTGACATCGTCTTGGGCGAAGTGGACCGGTAGCGATGGGTCATCTGATTCCACAATCGATGCAGCCTTACGTCCTCCCCGTTCTGTGGGGAGTGGTGATCGTTGCGGTGCTGCCGCTGCTTGCGGGCTACATCGTATTGCTCGAGCGCAAGGTGATGGCGGACATGCAGGCGCGGCTGGGGCCGATGCGCGTGGGACCGCATGGATTGCTGCAGCCGATCGCGGACGCCGTGAAATTGCTGCTGAAGGAGGACATCATCCCGCACAACGCGGACCACTTGATGTTCTGGGTTGCGCCGGTCATCAGCGTCACGATGGCTCTGCTTGCTTACGCGGCGATGCCGTTCGGTCCTGCGTTTCAAGTCGCCGATCTGAACATCGGTCTTCTCTTCATCCTGGCGGTCAGCTCGCTCGGGATTTATGGAATCACGCTCGGCGGATGGGCCTCGAACAGCCACTACTCGCTTCTGGGCGCATTGCGGAGCGCGGCCCAGCTTGTGAGCTATGAAACCGCGGCGGCGCTGGGTTTAGTGTCGGGGCTTCTCTTCGCGGGTTCGCTCTCGATGAAAGAAATTGTGCAAGCGCAGTACGACCAGGGCATTTGGTTCGTATTTTGGGTGCCGATTGGTTTTTTCATTTACCTGGTGGCCTCGATTGCGGAAACGAACCGCGCACCGTTCGATTTGCCCGAGGCGGAATCGGAACTCGTCGCGGGCTATATGACGGAGTACAGCGGATTCCGCTGGTCGCTGTATTTTCTGGCTGAATACGCAAACATGGTTATCGTCGCAGGAATCGCAACCACGCTTTTTCTCGGCGGCTGGCTGCGGCCGTTTCCTCGCGTTCACGCACGCTTGCTCGGAACCTCGATTGAAATGATGGACGCGCTTCCGTCGCTCCTGCTTTTGGGCGTCGGCGCGTATTGCTTCTGGCTCGCGCCGAAACAGCCGGTGAAGATTCAGAAACTCGTGATGGCGCTCGTGGGAGCGCTATGCTTCGCGATTGCGGGAGGGATGGTCGCCGTGCAGCTGATTGCTCCGGGTGGAGTGAGAGACGGAGTTTTCGGCGGCTTCTGGTTCATGGCGAAAGTGATGATTTATCTGTACGCGTTTTTGTGGATACGGTTTACGTTTCCGCGGTATCGCTTCGACCAGCTGATGCGGCTCGGGTGGCGCTTCCTGATTCCTCTTGCGCTGGTGAATGTGATCGGAGTGGGCGTGGCGATCGTGTTGCGCCAGCATTGGGGATGGAATCATCCGGAGGGAACGCTGATTTTGACCACTCTCGCGACTCTGGTTGTCGCGTTTTGGCTTGCGTCGAGCGATGAAAGCCATGAGGCGGCGATTCGAACGGCGGACGGTGAATAGATGGCGTTCCAATACATCCTGTTTGCGTTCTTCGCCGCGCTCGCGGTGACATCCGCCATCCTGATGGTGACGCGCCGGAACATCATTCACAGCGCCGTGTTTCTGATCACCGCGTTGCTCGCGACCGCCGGGATCTTCCTGCAATTGCAGGCTGAGTTTTTGTTCGTCGTGCAGATCATTCTCTACGTCGGCGGGATCATGGTGCTGTTCGTGTTCGTGATCATGCTCGTGAACCTCGACGTCTCGATGCGGATGGTGCAATTCAACCGGCAAAAGTGGGTGGCCGGTTTGCTGGCAATCGTTCTGGGTACGCAGGTGTTTTTCGCCATCTGGGCGGGACGCAACGCGCTGCACCTCCCGGTGATTTCGAAGCTCCCGCCGGCGAAAAATACCGAAGCCGTCGGCCAGGCGCTTTTTCAGCACTACATGCTTACGTTTGAGATCGCGTCGATCCTGCTGCTGGTGGCGATGATCGGCGCCGTCGTGATGGCGAAGCGGAGGGTGTGATGACAACCGGTGGAATGATCGCGCCCGACTATTATTTGCTGCTCAGCCTCGCGCTTTTCACGATCGGCGTGATTGGCGTGCTGACGCGCCGCAACGTGATCATCGTCCTGATGTCGATCGAGCTGATCCTGAATGCCGTGAACATTAACCTGATGGTGTTTTCGCGGATATGGGGCTCGGTGGACGGGCAAGTGTTCGCGATTTTTGTCATCACGGACGCGGCGGCTGAAGCCGCGGTCGGGCTTGGCATCATTCTCGCATTTTTCCGCAATCGCGAGACCGTGCTGGCGGATGAAATGGACATGCTGAAATGGTGAAGAGCGCCCGATGAACGCACCGCTGGCATACTTTCTCGACCACATCTGGCTGATTCCGCTGCTTCCTCTGGCGACGGCGGCGATGATGCTTTTCTTCGGGCGGCGGCTTTCGAAAAATGCTGTGAGCGGACTGTGCGTGGGCAGCGTGTTCATCTCTTTCCTGATGTCGGTCGGCGCGTTCCTGCAATTGACCTCGCTGCCGCAAGATGCGCGCGTCGTCACCAAAATACTCTTCGAATGGATTCCCGCGGGCCCGTACCACACGCTCGGCGGGAAGCTCGCGAATTTCGTCGCGGACTGGGGATTCCAGCTCGACCCGCTTTCGGGCGTCATGATTCTCGTGGTCACCGGCGTGGGCTTCCTCATTCACGTTTATTCGATAGGCTACATGGCGCACGAGGGCGGCTACTACCGCTTCTTCGGCTACCTGAACCTCTTCATGTTCTCGATGTTGATGCTCGTGCTCGCGAACAATCTGCTTCTGCTTTTCGTCGGCTGGGAGGGAGTGGGCACGTGCAGCTACCTCTTGATAGGCTTCTATTTCCACAAAAAATCAGCGTCCGACGCGGGGAAGAAAGCGTTCATCGTCAATCGCATCGGGGACGCGGGCTTTCTGCTCGGAATTTTCATGACGTCCGCGCTGCTCGGTACGATCCGATTTGCGGACATCGGCCCGGCGCTCGCAGCGGGACATTTCTCGCTGGGTGATCCGCGCATCACGGCCATCGCGCTTCTGTTCTTCGTCGGCGCGACGGGGAAGTCGGCGCAGATTCCGCTCTACGTCTGGCTGCCCGACGCGATGGAAGGGCCGACGCCGGTCAGCGCATTGATTCACGCCGCGACGATGGTCACCGCGGGCGTTTACATGGTCACGCGCACGAACATGATTTATCAGCTCGCGCCTGCGGCGATGGCGGTCGTCGCCGTGATTGGCGCGATCACGGCCATATTTGCGGCTTCGATGGGCGTGGTGCAGAACGACATCAAAAAAGTCCTCGCCTATTCCACAATCTCGCAGCTCGGTTACATGTTCCTCGGACTCGGCGCAGGCGCCTTCGCAGCGGGTATCTTTCATTTGATGACGCACGCGTTTTTCAAAGGCCTTCTGTTTCTCGCGGCGGGCAGCGTGATTCACGCGATGAGCGGCGAGCAGGACATGCAGAAGATGGGCGCTCTCTCGGGAAAAATCCGCAAGACGTATTTGACGATGTTCGCCGCCACGCTTGCGATTGCGGGAGTCCCGCCGCTCGCGGGATTTTTCAGCAAGGATGAAATCCTGGGCCACGCGTTCGAGTACAGCCGCGTCCTCTGGTTCATCGGCTGGATCACGGCCGGGTTGACGGCCTTTTACATGTTTCGGCTGCTGTTCCTCACTTTCCACGGCGAGTCACGCGTGGATCACGAAGTGGAGCACCACATCCACGAATCACCGAATTCCATGCTTGTTCCGTTGATGATTCTGGCCGTGCTTTCCGTCGTGGGCGGCTGGATCGGAATCGGCGGTCGATTCGAACATTTCCTCGCGCCCGTCGTGACGCTCCATCACGAAACCCGAATCCAGCCTCTTTTAGGGCATGAAGGGATTCTCGCGCAGGCGAGGCAGGAGCCGCTCAAGGCGGAACTCGAATCGCATACTCCCCTCGCGCCGGGCGAGGAGTACGCTTTGATGTTCGCGTCCGTCGCGATCGGTCTCGCAGGCATCGGCCTGGCCTGGTACCTCTACCTCAAGCGGACGGACCTGCCGAAGCAGATCGCCACGCGCCTCGGCGGCTTCTATCGCGCTGTGTATCACAAATATTATGTGGACGAGATTTACGACGCGATGTTCGTGAACCGCGCAAAGGATCTGGGCGTCGCGCTCGGCGCTTTTGATTCGAACATCGTCGATGGCCTTGGCGTGAATGGCGCGGGCTGGCTCACGCGCGTCGTATCAAATATTTCGATCTGGTGGGACACGTGGATTGTGGACGGCTCGGTGCGTGTGGGAGCGCGCATCGTGTGGCTGTTTAGCTATCCCGTGCGGATGATTCAGGACGGCCTGGTGCAGAGTTACATGTTGCTGATCGTGATCGGCCTGGTCGGGTTTTTGGCGTATTACTTTCATCTCGTGCATCAGGCGATGCACTAGCGCACTAGAAGGCGAGGAAACGGATGCTCTTCTCCGATAGCCACATATTGAGCACGATCTTATTCACGCCCCTGGTGGGCGCGATCCTGATGCTGTTCATCCCGCGCGAGAATGCGAACGCGCATCGCTGGATGGGCAACATCTTCGGATTCCTCGGACTGCTCGTTTCGCTGCCGCTCATTTGGCGCTTCGACAGCGCCGCGACCGCGCCGCGATTTCAATTCGTGACCGATTACGACTGGATCCACTCGATTGGCGCCCGCTTCACGCTTGGAATCGACGGGCTGAGCTACTTGATGGTTCTGCTCACGACGGTGCTTGGTGCGATTTCGATTCTGTCGTCGTGGTCGGCAATCCAGAAACGCGAAAAGGAATACTACATCCTGTTCCTGCTGCTTCAGACCGGCATGCTCGGCGTTTTCATGTCGCTCGATTTCGTTTTGTTCTACGTGTTCTGGGAAGTGATGCTCGTTCCGATGTATTTTCTGATCGGCGTATGGGGCAGCGAGCGGAGGCTGTACGCGGCGATCAAGTTTTTCCTGTACACGCTTGCCGGTTCCGTCTTGATGCTGCTTGCGATTCTGGCGATTTATTTCAACGCGCACACATTCAGCATCAAGGCGATTTTGGAATCGCCCACGCCGATGTTTGCGCTCCAGCTTCAGCGCTGGCTCTTCTGGGGCTTCTTTTTCGCGTTTGCGATTAAGGTGCCGATGTTTCCGTTCCACACTTGGTTGCCGGACGCGCACACCGAAGCTCCCACGGCCGGCTCCGTCATCCTGGCTGGCGTGCTCTTGAAAATGGGGACGTACGGATTCCTGCGCTTTTCGCTCCCGATGTTTCCCGACGCGACGAATCAGTACCGCGGGATCGTGATCGTGCTATCGCTGATCGGAATCGTGTACGGCGCGCTCGTGTGCATGATGCAGAAGGACATGAAAAAGCTCATCGCGTATTCGTCCGTGAGCCACCTGGGTTTCTGCACGCTCGGAATTTTTGCGCTTACCCCGCTCGGACTTTCCGGCAGCATCATCCAGCAAATCAACCACGGCATTTCAACCGGCGCGCTCTTCTTGATCGTCGGCGTGCTCTACGAGCGCCGCCACACGCGCCTGATTTCGGAATTCGGCGGGCTTTCCACGCCCATGCCGAATTTTGCAGCGGTGTATATGATCGTCACATTGAGTTCGCTCGGCATGCCCCTCCTCAATGGGTTCATCGGCGAGTTCACGATCCTGCGCGGCGTGTTCGAAGTGCGCTGGCAATGGGCCGCGTGGGGCGTGCTCGGCGTAATTCTCGGCGCGGCATATTTGTTGTGGCTTTATCAGCGCGTGATGTTTGGCAATGTGACGAATCCGGCGAACGAACATCTGCCCGATTTGAACTGGCGCGAGTACGCGACGCTGATTCCCCTCGTCGTGCTCGCGTTCTGGATCGGAATTTATCCGAAGCCGCTCTTCAACGTGCTGGAAGTGCCAGTGCACCGGCTCGTCGAGCGCGTGAATCCGGGCTATTACTACGTCCCGCAAGCTCCGCCAATCGCAGCGGCGCCCGTCTCGATGCCAGATCGGCTTCCGGACAAGACTCCTGCACCCGCCGAGGTCAAATAGATGATCCCGGTTTCCTGGCCGGCCATTTTCGAGCAGACGCGACGGGAATTTTTCTTCATCCTCCCGGAAGCGATGCTCGCATTTTTCGGGCTGGCCGTCCTGCTGACCGATTTTCTTCTGACCTCGCGTCAGAAGGCGTGGAACTCGCTGACGGCAATGGTTGGCGTGGGACTCAGCGGCGCTTCGATGTATTTGATGCTGTCTGTTCCGAACAAGCCTTACTCGGCGTTTGACGGCTCGATTACCATCGATCCTTTTTTCATCTTTTTCGGATTTGTCTTTCTCGCCTCGACTGCGCTCACAATTCTGCTTTCCGTGCGCTACATGGAAATCGAGGGCGAGCAGCACGGCGAATACTACGCGCTGATGCTGTTTGCGACCGTCGGCATGATGTTTCTCGCGTGCGGCAACGATCTCGTCGTGCTGTTCGTGGGGCTTGAGACGATGGCGCTCAGCTTCTACGTCCTCACCGGATTCCTGCGGCGCGACCGCCGGTCGAATGAAGCCGCACTGAAGTACGTGCTGATCGGCGCGTTCAGCTCCGGCATTCTCGCGTACGGTTTCTCGATTCTCTACGGTCTCGGCGGCTCGACGAACCTGCAAGTGATTGCGGCGAGGATCGCGGAGCGCAGCGCGCAATGGCCCCGGGGCGACCTGCTCACGTTCCTCGCGCTGGGCACCGTCGCCGCCGGCGTATTCTTCAAAATCGCCGCCGTGCCGTTCCACCAGTGGGCGCCAGACGTTTACGAAGGCGCGCCGACGGCGATCAGCGCATACGTCAGCGTTGCATCAAAGACAGCCAGCTTCGCGCTGCTGCTGCGATTGTTCCTCACGGTCTTCTGGCCCGTTCGCATGGATTGGATCATGCTCGTCGCGGCGGTGGGTGTGCTTTCGCTCACCGTAGGTGTGTTCGCGGCGCTCACGCAAACGAACGTGAAGCGGCTGCTGGCGTACTCTTCGATCGCACAGGTCGGCTACATTTTGCTCGGTCTCGTTGCCGCCGTGAATAAAGACGGCTCGCTCAACCCGCGCGGACTTCAGGCGATGGCCTTCTATCTTTTCGTTTACGCGTTTTTCAATACCGGCGCGTTTGCGATTGTGATCGTGCTGCGGCGCAAGGGATTGATCGGCGACGAGCTCGACGATTTGAACGGCCTGATCAGTCGCAGCCCCGCCGCCGCGATCCTGATGCTCGTTTTTCTTTTATCGCTCGCGGGAATTCCGCCGACGGCGGGCTTCTTCGCAAAGCTGCTTGTCTTCTGGGCGCTCATCGAGACGAAGCATTACATTCTCGCAGTCATCTCCGTCGTTTACATTCTCCCGGCGGTGTACTACTACTTCCGGATGGTCGCCGCGATGTGGGTGCGCGAATCATCCGACCCGGTGCTGCCCGTGATTTCGGTGGCGCAGAAATTTGCGCTCGCCACGATGCTCATCGTCACGCTCGCCGCGGGAATTTTCCCCGAGCAATTCCTGCGATTTGCTACATATTCGATTCTCGTCCCTTTCGGACGCTGAGTTCAGAGAGCGAATGGCCTCACAACCTCCCTCACCCGGCAAGCGCTCCAATCCTTTTATGACGCAACTTGCGGTGGCCATCGAGCTGCCGTTCATTTTGGTGGGTGGCGTCCTGATTGGCGGAGGGGCGGGCTTCCTGCTCGACCGCCGGTTTCATTCGTCGCCTGCATTGACGCTCATCCTGGGAGCGCTTGGGTTCGCCGGCGGTCTCTGGGACATCTTGCGGCGGCTTTCGAAGAACGAGAAAAGTGAAGAGAAGGGCAATGGCGGCGGATGACGCGTTTTATGCGGCCGCGGAGCGCCGGATCGAGTACCTCACAGTTGTAATCGGCGCGGCCGGGACTGCCGTCGCATGTTTCCTCTGGGGCGCGAGAATTGGCGGCGGCATCGCGACCGGCGCGGCACTTTCCTGGATCAATTACAGGTGGATGAAACAGGGAATCCACACACTCGCGCGCCTCTCGATACCCCAGGAGGCAGTCGAGCAACCGCGCGTTCCACGCAGTGTGTATCTGAAATATGTGGGGCGCTACGCGTTGTTGATCATAGTGGCCTATGCTATTCTGCAGGGCTTCAAGTTGCCTGCACTGAGCCTCGTGTGCGGACTTTTTGCCGTTGTCGCGGCCGTGCTGGTGGAAATGATCGGGCAACTCTTCCGCGGCGATTCGTTGCCGCGGGCTGATTCCTGAGGAGAGAAATGGGAGAGCATCCAATCTGGTTTACCGCCATCCTGAATTGGCTTCTCGGCAAACCGGTGGCGGCGCTGCTCTCCGCGCTTCATATCAAGCCTTCGAATCCTGAGTACCCGATTCCGAATCACGTCGCGATGGAAATCCTTGTTTTTCTTTTCGCCATTGTCTTCTTCCTTTGGCTCAAGCGCCGCATCTCGGTTGACCGGCCGGGCGGCACGCAGCAATGCATGGAAATGGTGCTGACCAACGGCATGAATGTGGGCGTGCGCGATCTGCTCGATGAAAATGTCGGTCACGGCGCTGAGAAGTACGTCGCAATGATCGGCAGTGTGGGTATTTACGTGCTCTTCTGCAACTTGATCAGCCTTGTTCCGACGCTTGAGTCGCCCACTGCGCAGGTCAGTGTGCCGCTGGGATGCGCCTGCGTCGTCTTTTTGTATTACAACTGGTGCGGCATCACGAAGCACGGGCCGCTCGGACATGCAAAGCACTTTCTTGGTCCGGTGATGGCAATGTCGCCGATCATGCTTCCCATCGAACTCATCAGCCACTCCGCGCGGCTCCTCTCGCTGACAGTCCGGTTGTGGGTCAATATGCTTGTTAGCGAATTGCTGTATGGAATCTTTCTGGGGCTTCTTCTCGAGTTGTTCCTGTTTCTGGGTAAGGTGCATCCGGTTCTGTATGCGACATTTTTTCTTCCGCTCTTGTTTCCACTCATTTTCATTGCGCTTCATATCTTTGTCGCGGTCTTACAAGCGTTTGTCTTTACGATTTTGCCAGTCATATACGTTTCGGGGGCCGTCGCAACAGAGCACTGATACCGGCATGATCGCCGTTCCAGTGTGAGCCCGGCTGAATGAGGATGACGGGAACCACCTCCTGGCGGCAAGTTCATAACGAGGAGAACACCATGAGAAAGTACGTTTGGTTCTTGCTGGCGGTCTTGGCCGTCAGTTTGCTTGTACCCGCGGCTTTCGCGGGCCAGGGCGGCGCTGCGGCTGAACCGGCTGCGGCTGTCAACTGGGTCGCCATCACCGCCGGCTTCAGCATGGCGATTGCATCGGCCGGTTGCGGTTACGCGCAGGCTCGCGCCACGGCCGCGGCATGCGAAGGCATGGCGAGAAATCCGGGAGCGACTCCTGCCATCCGATTCGCCTTGATTCTCGCGCTCGTCCTGATTGAATCAATGGCGCTCTACACATTCGCAACGATGTTCATCCGCGTGAAATAAAAATCAGCGGACAAATTGAAGTGGCCCGGGAGCTCGCGGCAAGCGAGCCTCCGGGCCTTCTTGTTTTTGTGTGCAAATGAAATTGCGAATTACTGGTGTAGCGAGAGCGAATCGGCGGCGGCCTTCGCGAGGACCAGAACGCGCGCGGGGAAAAGGCCGAGGTAAAGCGTGCCGGCGGCGGCGACGAAGAGCGCGAAGCTGAGCGCGGGTGCGACCCGCGTCGGCGTGTAGTCCTTTGACGGTTCCCAGAAATACATCGCCACAATCACGCGCAAATAATAAAACGCGCCGATCACACTATTGATCGCCGCGATCACGACGAGCCACACGATTCGTGAATCGAGCGCGGCCTGAAACGCGAAGAATTTTCCGAGGAATCCTCCCGTCGCTGGCAGGCCGAGCAGCGACAGCAGAAATAGCGAGAAGCACGCTGCGAGCACCGGCTGCCTCGAACCGAGGCCCGCGTAGTCGCGGATCTCGAGACGCTTTTCGCCCGCTTGGCCCAGATGCGCGAGGACCAAAAACGCGCCGACCTTCATCAGCGCATACGCGGAGAGATAGAAAAGCACGGCGGCGATTCCGGCGGCAGTCGAAGCAGCAAATGCGACGAGAATGTAGCCTGCGTGCGCGATCGAGGAATACGCGAGCATGCGCTTCACGTTGGTCTGCACGAGCGCGGCAAAATTTCCGATGCACATCGTCAGGGCCGCGGAAATCCACACGATCCAAAACCAGAAATGTCCAGCCGTGCCGAAGGACACATCGAAGATGCGCAGCATCAGCGCAAACGTTGCTGCCTTCGGCGCCGAAGCCAGCAGCGCCGTGACGGGCGTCGGTGCACCCTGGTAAACATCCGGTGCGTAAATCTGGAAGGGCGCCGCGACGACCTTGAAACCCAGCCCAACGAACATCAGCCCGAGGCCCAGAATGGAAAGCGCCGCGAGCGGCCCCGACTCGAGCGCCGTTTGAATCAGGTCGATTCGCGTGGTTCCGGTCGCGCCATAAATCATTGCGATGCCGTAAAGAAAAAACGCCGTGGCGAAAGACCCGAGTATGAAATATTTCAGCGAGGCTTCGTTCGATTGAACGGCGCGGCGCCGGAATCCCGCGAGGATGTAGCTCGAAATGGAACTCATCTCGAGTCCGAGAAAGGCGGTGACCAGCTCGTTTGCGCCCGCCAGGATTCCCATGCCCGCCGTGGCGAACAGGACCAGAGCGTAGTATTCACCGCGCTGAATGCCTTCGCGATCGAGATAGTCGACCGATCCGAGGATCGCGAGCGCTGCCGCGCCGATGACGATCACGTGCACGAAAATGCTGAAATGGTCCACGCGAATCAGGTCGCTATAAGCCGTGCCGGGATCGAGTGCCGCGCAGCGAACGGAGGCCAGCGCC
>JBAWGF010000050.1:0-9966 GCA_049592615.1 Candidatus Acidiferrales bacterium | reverse complement strand
CCCAGGCGCGCAAAAACTTTTTGCGCGGCTTTTTCGCGGATGCTGCACGTGTTGTAGAGGACCACGTCGGCTTCCGCGGGAGTTTCGACCGACCGGTATCCGCGACCGAGAAGGACGCCCGAAACTTTTTCGGAATCGTGGACGTTCATTTGGCAGCCGAAAGTTTCGATGTAGAAACTCTTACCCGCGGACGCGGCTGGCTGAGCGGAAGCATGTGGCACCGAGACAATCGAACAGAGCGCAGAGCTGCCCTTCCCCGCTGCGAGGGATTCGATTCCGATGTCGAAGGTCTTGCTCATGGGGTGAAAACTGGATTCTAGCACAGGCGTAGGGCGGGCGATTTTTCGACAAAACGCGCGACGATATCCCCCCACGAACCGTGTAGCATGGAGTCGGACTTTAGGTTATTCTTCGGTACCGTGCATCAGACTTTATCCTCTTCTCGGCGCCTGATAGCTATTCTGCTTTTCGTCCTTGGAGGTCCTTCGCGGTTACCAGCCCAATCCTCCGCGACGCCAACCGCGGGCAACAAAGCCGAATCCGCTCCACCCTCCAAGACCAACCCGGATTACGCTCAGGAGCCTGCCATATACGAATACGAACATGTTTCAATGCGTTATGAGAACGACGGCTCGGGCACGCGCGAAATCCGCTCCCGTATTCGCGTCCATACCCCAGCAGGTCTGACCGCGGCCGGCCAACTTGTATTCGAGTACAACGCGGTCGATGAACAGGTTGAGATACGAAGCGTTCGAGTTCTGAAGCCGGATGGCACTGTCGTGACTGCTGAGCCTGACTCCGTACAGGATTTGAGTTCACCGGTGACGCGAGAAGCTCCGATGTATACCGATGCTCGTCAGAAGCATGTGACAGTCCCTAATTTGTCAGTGGGCGATGTTGTGGAATACGATGTAGTAACAAACGCGAAACCTCTGCTGCCGGGCCAATTTTGGCAGATATGGAATTTTGAGCAACGATTTATTTCTCTCGATGAACAGCTTGATTTGAACGTGCCAAGCGGCCGAACGCTGAAAATCATAAGCTCCAAAGGCATCGAGCCGACTATCCTTGTTGAAGGAGGTCGCCGCCTCTACCACTGGGCGACTTCCAATCTGAAAACGCCGCCGCCCATCGACATTTTCGAGGATTTTAAGTTCGACGTAATTAAACTGCTCGCGGGTTATCGCCCTCCTCCAGCCCGACACGTGATGTTCTCGACTTTCCAGGGCTGGGCGGACGTTGCCCATTGGTATGCTCAACTCGAAAATGACCGGCGCGTACCGACACAAGAAATTCGCGCGAAGGCCGAGGAAGTCACTCGAGGACAAACCAGCGACGAAGGCAAGGCCCAAGCTCTGTATTACTGGGTTTCGCAAAACATCCGATACGTGAGTCTGTCCTTCGGAGTCGGACGATACCAGCCACATGCGGCGGCCGAAGTACTTAAAAATCGCTATGGGGATTGCAAGGACAAGACAACACTTCTTGAGGCTATGCTTGAAGCGGAAGGGATGCATGCGAGCCCCGTGCTGGCAAACGCCTTCGTGGACGTTGATCCCGAAATGCCGAATCCTACACAGTTTGACCATGCATTCACGTACTTGAAAGTCGGAGGCCATGAAAGATGGCTCGATACGACGCTCGGCGCGGGGGCATTTGGATACTTGTTGCCCCAGTTGCGCGGCAAAGAGGTACTTCTCGCTTCGGCGCCGCCTTTGAATAGTCTGCGTAAGACGCCGCAAGATTCTCCGATAACGATCGAATATCGGATTGGTATTAGCGGAACAGTTGACGCTGAAGGGACTCTAGATGCCACGGTCGAATTGCAGACGCGGAGTGATCTGGAAGTACTGATCCGATTGCTCAACGACCATCTTTCACAAGACCAGCTTGCCAAGTCGGCTGATAGTGTGCTCGCGAGAACGAATCGATTTCTGTACGACTCGGTGCATTACACCGATTTCAAAGTCATTAACACCGCGGACATCTCGCATCCGGTAAAGGCTCAGTTCCACGTTACCGGCAAATTGATGTACGTGAATCCGAAGGAGGCAACACCTGCGCAACTGACGGTTGCTCTTACTTCCATGCCGATCGACCGGTGGCATCTTTTATCATTGCTGCCTGCGGTCGATTCAAAGCCAGATTCGAAGGGTAAGCCTCAGCAATTGCCTGTGGATCTCAAAGGCCCAAAATCTTACTCTCTGAATCTGAATCTCACTTTTACTGATTTGCCAAACTCCGATCTTCCTCCTGCGAAGGAGCTCCGAATCACGGAGAACTTCGCTGAATACGAATCGAGAGATTCATGGGAAGGCTCGACTTTCCATGGATCCAGGTCACTGGATTTGCGCGTTCCGACAATTCCGTCGAGCGAAACCAAGGAGTACGCTGCTTTTGTACAAAAGATTGTCGAAGCCACAGTGGTTCCACCCGCGCCTAGGAGCGGTAGCAGCCCCACTCCGTCAGCGGATACTTCTGGTAAAGCAAAGACCCTAACACCTTCCAATGCTTGTGTTTCTGCCTCCTCCCCGGCAACACTCCATCCGACAGAGGGTGCGCACGTTCGAGCACCCGAGACACAGGCGTTGTACAAGCGCGGAGAGGATGAAGCGAAACGAAAGAACTGGGCTAACGCCATCGAGGCTTTTGGATCAGCGGTGAAAGCAGACCCTAAATATCCTGACGCGTGGCGAGAGCTAGGCCGCGCTCACATGTATGCGCGTCAATATTCGGACGCAGAGGCCGCATTTCGAAAATATTTGGAGCTCGCCCCCGACGATCATCTCGCCTATTTGAACATGGCCTGGGCTTTATTTAACGAAAGGAAATTTGAGGAGGAAAGAGATTTGATGATGAAGCGTATCGCTGTGGCGCCAAACGATGGCGACGCTCTGTTCAGACTGGGCACGGCTTATCTCGCGCTTCATCAGCCGGGGCTTGCCGTTCCCGTGCTCGAACGATCCACGGCCCATTTCCCCAAATATGTCTCTGCGCACATATCGCTTGGCCGAGCGTATCTGGAGACCCATCAGGACCTCCTCGCGCTGGAGTCTCTTCGCAGAGTTCTAACGCTCGATGATAGCGAGAGCATGTTGAACAGCGTTGCGTACCTCCTCGCCGAGCATAGCTCGTCCTTGGATCTTGCAGAAAACTGGTCTCAACGTTCCATCGACGTCGTTGAGAAAGAACTCAATGACTCGTCTTTATCGAACGTGCAGTCACGGACGTGGGGGCTGGTCGTCAAGTTGGGCGAATACTGGGACACAATGGGCTGGATCAAATTTCAGCAGGGCAAGACGGGTGCTGCCGAGAAATATGTCCTGGCGGCTTGGCAAATCGCGGACGATCTAACAATAGGCATGCATCTCGGTCGTATCTACGAAATTGAGGGCCGCAAAAACGATGCGATCGAAATGTATTCAGTCGCGCTGAACACGGTTTCCCCGGATCGGTCCATGAGCGACGACACCATTGAAACTCGCAAAAGACTTTCGGACTTTCTGGGAGGTAATTCGCAGGTGGACGACCGATTGAAGGAGTCCCGCAAGAAGATGTCGCGGTTGCGAATCGCAAATATTGCGAACCCTGTCGGCGCGCAGGGCATAGTCCAGTACATCGTCATCATTGACGCGACATCGAAAGTTGTGGAATTCGTAGCAACGAACTCTGACGATTCGCTGGCAACTCTGAATGACGCCGTCCGCATTACTTCGATGCCACAATCCTTCCCCGACACCACGCTGAAGAGACTGCCCCGGCTAAGCACTCTTGTCTGCACGGCTAGCGATCAACCGTGCGTTTTTACTTTGCTGCCGGCCAGCGCCGCTTCGCGCTTGGCCCCTCAGGATTAGCGAGCCCGCCACGATTCGCCGCACCGACCGCCCCTACGAAAACCGTTAATCCGGGTGATGCTACCCGCAAAGAACGCGAAGAGAGGTTCTTCGTCCCGCGAAACCATCCGGGACGCAAACGGCGCGTCCGCCTGATGCGGACTCCCTTCGCCAAACCACTCAGGGCAATCAGAATGACGACAAAAACGAAATGACGACGAGTTGACATGACTCAGAGCAGCGGCTAGTATCACGCGCAAATCGTCTGGCCCATCAAGATCAAGTTCCGGAGGTGACAAGTGAATGATGCGATGCGACTGCGCTATCTGCGCGTAGCGTTGATTCTCGTCGGCCTGACTTTTACTCTGGGTCTTTACCCGCTCATGAATATCTGGTGGCCGGCCGGTTGGCGCTGGCAACCCAATCAACCCGAGTACGAACAGATGATCGTCGGGGTCTACGCAACTCTCGGGATATTTCTCCTCATTGCTTCCCGAAACCCTTTGCAAAATCGCAGCCTGATTTGGTTCACCGTTTGGTCGAGCCTTGTCCATGCGGGGATTATGACTGTACAAGCAATCAATGCCCCGGCAGAGCATGGTCATCTCATGGGAGATGTCCCTGCGCTTGTCATCGTGGCAATTGTCCTCGCCATTCTGACGCCTCGCGGTGCTGTCGCCGAAACACCGTGAGAGTTAGACCCTTCCAGAATTGGCGGCGATAAGGCGCTTGATCGGCCGCGTCCCTACAGAGTTTGAATTTAGGGGCGTGAATTGGAGGCCCGGTATCCGAATCGCGGAAATCCGATTTCGGTGCGGGGGACAAGGCGACGGCGGAGCCAGAGCAATGTAATCAACGAAAAGACCACGGCGGTGCCGAGGTGCGCCCAGAGCATTTGTGAATTCATGGCGAGGTAGGCCCTTAAGAGCAGAAGTCCGACGACGGGCACGAGCAAATTGTCCAAGCCGCGGCTCGCGATCGCTTCGACCCACGCGAGCCACAAACCGAGCGCCAGCGCGATCAGCAAAATGTCGAGGCGATTCATTTCCGTGAAGAGCAGGAGCGAAGTGTGCACGCAGAGGAATGCCGTGACGAAGAATGCGAACGAGCCTTCGATTGTTTTTTCTCCGCCGGCGGTTTTGAATTGGAGGCGTCCGTAGCAAACGCCCGTGAGGCCTGCGGCCGCGTCCGCGAGGGTAAGGATGAGGAGCGGAACGCAAAACAAGAGCGCGCTGCCTGCTGCAAGAATAAACGTCAGCGTCACGCCGATGACGAAGCAGATTTCCCCGATGGACTTGCGCTCAACGCCGTGGATTACGCGACCCAGCCGCATCGGCAGGGCGAGCGTCGAACGCAGCGCAATCAACGCGATCACAAACACGCAGGCCAGTCCCACGACGGGCCGCGGGCTGCCGAAGAGCCACGGCAGCGGAAGCGTTCCCAGACCCATTCCCACGTGCAGCGCTTTGCGGATTATTTCCGGGTGCGGAGATCGGCGCCACTGGTAGGCGGCGAGTCCGCCCATCATCCCGCAGAAGATTCCAAGAATCAGTGCCATCGAGGTGATTGAGGTCGCCATGTTGATTTCCCCTTTCGCTGCTTTGCATCTCCTGTTGCGAGAGTAGGAGGGCCCGCAAAAGCCCTCAAGCGACATGGAGCGAAGCGACGGTTTTGTCGCTGAATGTCGCGTGTCAGGCGGGAAATTGCTGTGTCGTTTCGGGCATCAAGGAAATATTTGCAAGTGGCTGATTCGTTTGACCATCCCGGATGCGTGTGCTACGGTATTTTTGTTGGGGTTACGAAATTTTTCCTGAGGGGGAAACAATTTCAGGCCTGGCACTGATCCTATTTGCCAGCCGGCTCGGCACTCTGATCGAGCAAACGGGCTGGGTGGCGCGCATTGTCCTCGGAATTCTACTGATTCTTTCTGTCTTCTCCTGGGCGATCATTTTTCAAAAATCAGGTCAATTCAGCCGGATTGAATCGCAAACAAAACGCTTCCTCCAGATGTTTCGCGCGAGCCGCGGGCTGCCCGATCCGAAAACCCTGCGCGTAGGCGCGAACGGAACCCCGCTGGTTCCGGTTTACGAAGCGGGCTACCGCGAACTCGAGGCGCAGCTCAACACGAATAATCCGCGCGGCGGAAAATTGCGGAATGCGAATGCCGTCGGCGTGGAGATGCAGGTTGTGGCGGGCGATCAGGTGCGCACTCTCGAGAAGGGCATGTCCTGGCTCGCGACGACCGGGTCCGTTTCGCCATTCATCGGATTGTTCGGGACGGTCTGGGGCGTGATGGACGCGTTTGCCGGACTCGGAGACGCGGGAACGGCGAGTCTTCGCGCGGTCGCGCCGGGAATTGCGGAAGCGTTGATTACGACTGCTGCGGGACTCTTCGCCGCGATTCCCGCGGTGATCGCCTACAACCACTACCTCACGGGCATCCGCGGCCTCGCCGCGCGGATGGACAGTTTTAGCTCGGAATTTGTCGCCAAAATCGAGACACTGTACAGCGAATAGGTTTTTCCAATGCCACAGATTCAGCGCGAAACCGGGACGTCGCTTTCCGACATCAATATGGTGCCGTTCATCGACGTTGTATTGGTGTTGCTCATCATTTTCATGATTACCGCGCCGATCCTGCAATCCGGGATCGAGGTGGACGTCCCGAAAACGAAAACGGTGAAGGAACTCACGGAAGTGCGCCAGGTGATTACGATCGACCGCGCGCAGCGCGTCTATCTCAACGACAAGCCTGTAAACATTCACGACCTCGGCAAGCAGGTGCTGGCGCAGTCGCGCGACCCGAAGCATCAGGCCGTGTACGTTCGTTGCGACGAAAGCGTTCCGTTCGGAAGCTGGGCGACCGTGGTGGACGCTCTGCGGCAAGCCGGCATCCAAAATGTAAGCGTGGTGACGCAGCCGCTGAGCGAGCGGCCGCGCGCGCAATAAAATGTCAGCACTCGCGACAACGCCGGTGACATTCTCGCTGAAAAGACAGCTCTCGCTTTCCGTGCTGATGCACGCCGTGCTCCTGGGGCTTCTGATTGTTTCCGGATTTTACTCGCATCGCGGAGATCTGTGGGGAGGACCGGGCGGCTCGATCACCGTCGGCGTGGTCGGCAGCGTGCCCGGGATTCCGATGCCCCGCCCCGATGTCGAAACGCCGAGCCGCGTGGTGGACGAATCGAAGGGGCTTTACAAATCCGAGCCTCCGCCGGAAATCAAGCAGACTCCGCCGGACGCGGTGCCGATTCCGAAATTCATGCAGAAGAAGCCGCCGAAATACGTTTCGCGTCCGTCGAAGATTCTCGAGAATCCCACGGTGCCTCCGCCGAACGCAGTTCCCTACGGCGGCGGTGGCACGCCGACCGTGCCCTACACATCGTTTGCGATGGGCGCGGGGACGAGCACGCAGGGCGGCCTCGCATTCGGGAGTTCTGGCGGCGGTGATTTCGCATCGAGGTTTTCGGGGTATGTGGATGCGGTTCAACGGCGTATTAGCAGCAACTGGCTGCAATACACGGTTGACCCGAACGTCTCCGTGGCGCCGCGAGTGACGATTTCGTTTGACATCCTGCGTGATGGTACGGTGACGAATGTGCAGACGATCCGATCGAGCGGAAATTCGTCTGTGGACAGGTCCGCGGTGCGTGCTGTTCTGGAATCGACCCCGCTGCTTGCCCTTCCCCCGGCGTACTCCGGGTCAAAGGTGAGCGTGGAGTTCTGGTTTGATTTTCATCGGTAGATGGGAATGCCGGTGACGCGACGGATACGAAGCTGGCCGACAGGCCTCAGGTCCAAAGACCTGAGCTACATTTGGAATCAACTGGGGACTATGAAACGAAGATCGGCAATTTTACTTTTTTGTAGCATCGCAGCGGTGGCATTTTCGGCCGCGCCAGCTTCGGCGCAGGACTGGTTTAAAACCGGCACGGGCCTCGGTGTGTCGAAGGCGCGCGTCGCTTCCCCCGACATTGCCGCACGATCGGCCGGCGCGCAGCCGCTCGAAAAAACTTTTCACGATGTCCTGTGGTCCGATCTCGACTACTGCGGCATCCTCGAGCTCGTCAGCCCGAGCTTTTATCCCGCGCAGATTCCGAGCCAGCCGAGCGAGTTGAATGCGGCGGACTGGTCGGCTGCGCCGGTGAACGCGTACATGATCGCGTACGGGAATCTGACGGTGGATGGCGCGAACCTTGCGGTTGCCGGATTTCTCTCCGACGTGCATACCCCTACTGCGAACATCGCCTTGCAGAAAATCTATCGCGGCGCGGCAACCGACTCCGAAGCGCGGCGGCTGGCGCATCAGTTTGCCGACGACATCATCGCCCGGCTGAGCGGCGGGCTTCCCGGCATCGCGCTGACGCAGATCGCATACGTCAGCACAAAGAGCGGCAACAAAGAAATCTGGACGATGGATTACGACGGAGCGAATCAGCACATGCTGACGCATCTGAAATCCATTTCGCTGACGCCGCGGTGGTCGCCCGACTCGACGCGCATCGCTTTCACGTGTTTCGCACCTTATCGCGGCGTTGCTTCGGCGCAAATTTGCCTTTACTCGCTCGTGTCCGACCGGCTGATCTCCTTCCCGCGCTATCGCGGGACGAACAGCTCGCCCGCGTGGTCGCCCGACGGGACGCAGATTGCCTTCATGTCAAGCCAGGGCGGCGATCCGCAGATTTTCATGGCCGATGCGGACGGCAGCCATTTGCATCGCGTGACATTTGCGGCCGGTGTGAGCACGTCACCCGCGTGGAATCCGAAGACAGGCAAGCAGCTTGTTTTTGTCAGCGATCGCGCCGGAGTGCCGGTGCTGTATCTCGCGAACTCGGACGGCACCGAAGTTCAGAAAATCGAGATGCCGGACATGGGTTACGTGGTGGACCCGGCATGGTCACCGAATGGGCAACTCCTCGCATTTAGTTGGCGACGACCGAGCGGTAACTTCGATATCTATGTCATGGACATTGTGAGCCGCCAACTCGTGGAATTGACGCGCGACTCCGGCCGCAACGAACGCCCCAGCTGGGCGCCCGACGGCCGCCACATTGTTTTTGAATCGACACGCACCGGCACGCGCCAGATATGGTCCATGCTGGCCGACGGCAGCCAACCACGCCAGTTGACATACGAAGGCCAGAACGAATCACCCAACTGGTCGCCGCGTTGAGATTTTTTTGAGGCTCATGCGTCCTGAAAGCGCGGGACAGCGTCAAACAAAGAGTGCAGGCTTGGGGCCAAGTAGAAGGAATAATTTCTCGGCATTTCCAAATGCCCTCACGGGGAATGCTGAAGGAGGAAGTTCCATGCAAAAGATGCTCCGCAGATACGGATTGCTGATTGCAATTTTTGGTTTCATCGCATTTGTAGGAGGATGTAAACATCCGCCGGCAGCTCAGGCTCCGGCTGCGACACCTGCGCCGGCTCCTGCCAAGCCGACCGTCACGCTGAGCGCTTCACCGAGCACGGTTGACAGCGGGCAGGCCGTGACGCTTACGTGGTCGTCCACGAACGCCACGGATCTCGATCTCGAGCCGGGCATCGGAAAGGTGGCGCCCGACGGCTCGACCGGGACGAACCCAACCGAATCGACCACCTACACGCTCACAGCGACCGGGCCGGGTGGCAGTGAAACGGCCAGCGCTCGCGTTACGGTGACGCCCCCTCCACCGCCTGCTCCGGTGACTCGCACGCCGGGTCTCGCCGAACTGTTCGAGCAGAACGTGAGGGACGCGTATTTCGATTTCAACAAGTCCGATGTACGGGCCGATGCGCGCGACGCCCTCGCGAAGACGGCGGAGTTCCTGCGGTCGTATCCGCAGGTGCGCATCACGATCGAAGGCCATTGCGACGAGCGGGGTTCGACCGAATACAACCTGGGTCTCGGCGAACGCCGCGCTCTTTCCGCGAAGAATTATCTGATCTCGCTCGGCATCCCGGCCGACCGGATGGATACCGTGAGCTGGGGCAAAGAACGGCCGTTCTGCTCCGATCACACCGAAGCGTGCTGGCAGCAGAATCGCCGCGCACACTTCGTCATGGCTCACTAATTATCAACCCGCGCTCGCTTCTCCTTCGGGCTCCGCGATGCGAGGCTCGAAGGACGAGCGGGACGGGAAGGAGGCACCCC
>JBAWGF010000049.1:0-8812 GCA_049592615.1 Candidatus Acidiferrales bacterium | reverse complement strand
GCGTGGATCAGCGGCGTCATGCCTTCGCCGAGCGAGATCGGCTCGCGCGCAGGCAAAAGCTCCGTGTAGCGCCACATCGTTATAGGGCGCGTGCGTAGCGACTTCCGCGTTAAGGTCTTCGCCACAGCCCTGATGTCATACCGCGCGAGCAAAGGCCCGCCGCATTCGCACAGGTTCAGCAACTTTTCGTGCGAATGCACTTCATGACACTTCGAGCATTCCAGATGCGTGATCGCCGTCTTCGGCCGCTTCGCCATAAACCCGGGAGTCTAACACGTCGGCGACGGATGTGCCTCACGCACGCCTCGCAGAATTACCAGCACACCGGAACGTCTGGCGAGGGACATGGGGGATATTGCACGCTACAATGGAGCGATGCCGATACGGATGATCGCGCTTGACCTGGACGGGACGCTGCTCGACAGCACATCGCACGTCCCCGAAGAAAATGCGCGCGTGGTTGCCGAAGCGGCGGCCTGCGGGGTCGAAATCGTGATCGTCACCGGGCGGCGATTCGATTTCGCGCGCCCCGCGACGGACCTCATCCCCTGCGATCTCCACTTGATTGTAAATAATGGCGCGCTGATCAAGTCGAAGGAGGGGCGGACGCACCAGCGGCATCTGCTCCCGGCCGGTACGGCGCGCAAGGTACTTGATGGCACAGCGGAATACCGGGCAGGAACAGGGGTCATATTTGACCGGCCGCGCGAGAGGCAAATAGTTCTCGAAAGGGTGGATTGGGACGACCCGTTCCGCGGCGGCTACTTCCGCCGCAACCGCGACTTCATCGCGGAGGTTTCTCCACTGACGGACTGCTTGAACGGCGATGACCCGATTCAAGTGATGTACTCGGGACCATGCGTTGAAATGCGCTCCGCCAAGACTACTCTTGAATCGCTCGACATCGCGCCCGATTACACACTTGCGCTAACAGAGTACGAGGCGCGTGACTTCTCGATCCTCGACGTGCTCCGCCGCGGCGTGTCGAAAGGCGTGGCGCTCGCGGAATGGGCGCGCCGCCGCGGAATTGCGCGCGAGGAAGTGATGGCGATCGGCGACAATTGGAACGACCGCGAGATGCTCGAATTTGCCGGGTTGCCGGTTGTGATGGGCAATGCGGTTCCGCAGTTGAAATCGCCCGGGTATGCGGTTACGCTTTCCAATAACGAGAACGGCGTTGCGGAGGCCATTCGCCGCTACGTCCTCGTTACCAAATGATTCGCCACGCTCTCCTGACAATCGGCATGACGCTGTCGCTCGTGGCGCCAGTTGCACGAGCGGACTATGCGGTCCTGCGCTCGGGTGTGCGACTGCACATCACGGGGCATGAGGCGACGGGCGAGCACGTGCGGCTGACGGTTCCGGGCGGTGTGATTGAAGTGCGCGCGGAAGAAATTGTCTCGATCGAACCGGAAGAGATGTTTCCGGCAAATCCCCCCGCGACGCCGCTTGCAGTCCCGTTCGGCGAATTAATCCGCGCCGCGTCGAAGAAGCATGGCGTTGACGAAAACCTGATCACGCATGTGATCGAGTCCGAATCGAATTTCAATCCAAAAGCCATTTCCCCGCGCAGGGCATACGGACTGATGCAGCTTCTGCCGCAAACGGCGGTCCGGTTTGGCGTGGAGGACGTTTTCAATCCCGCGCAAAACATCGATGCAGGTACGCGCTATCTGAAGGAGCTTCTCGAAAAGTACAACGGGGATACGGGACTTGCGCTTGCCGCGTACAACGCTGGGCCGGAAAAAGTCGAGCACTACGGCGGCGTTCCACCCTACCGTGAGACGCAGGATTACGTGCGGCGAATCAAATCCAAACTCGCGGCGCCGACTCCCACGACTCCGGCAAAACAGCAAATCAACTGAGGCTTGTGCGGGGCGATTGCCCCAAACGGCATGTTTGGCGCTTGCGAGATTATTGCTGCGGCTGGGACTGCTGCGGTTGTGGTTGGGTCGGAAGTAAGCCACCAGGGCCGCCAACGGGGCCTCCGCCGGGATTCCCAAACGGGTTGGTGCCTGGTGCGCCCAGCGGGATACCGATGCCCTGTCCGGGCGCGCCCTGCCCTGTGAGGCCCTGCTGCATGGCCTTGGCCTGGTCGTCGAGCGGGTTCCAGATGAATTCCCACTCCTTATACTTTTTACCGCCGCTGTAAACCTTCAACGAGCTTTTATCCACTTTGCTTGCGACGCCTGTCAGGAAGGCACCAATCACCGGGCCGTCAACCGGACCGGTGGGTTTCATGTCCAGAAGCGGATTGCCTGTCTGACCCGTGAGTCCACCCGTCGGACCGCCCGCTTGAACTGGCTGGCCTGCCACCGGCGGATTCTGTGGGTTGGGTGGATTGTTAGAGTTCTGCGGATTTTGCCCGCTCTGATCCTGATTCGGATTTTGTGGCTGACCGGAGGACGCGTTCTGGTCCGGCGGTGTGCCGGGGTTGCTGCCCCCGCTTGTCAGACTCAATGCTGGAATCCCCGGCTGTCCGGGCTGTGCCGTCGGCATTTGCCCGGCACCTTGATTGAGCAACGTCATCTGCTGGAGGCTCGCGTAGCGAACACTCCCGATGATCTGCCCCGCGGCATTCACGTAGATGAACCGCCATTTGCCATCTTCCTTATTCATCGGGTCCTTGTAAGTCTGGCGGAGGAAGTGAAGCTGGGGCAGCCCCTTCTCGAGATCGTCAAGGGTCTGCGGATAATGGCCGGTCTTGTGGAAGTAGATGCGGATGGCACGAACGTATTGCTCGCCGCGCCAAATCATTTCCTCTTCCCGCTGGCGGCGTCCTTCGGTGGCGAGATTTTTTATGACGCCGATCGACGTGGCCAAAACAATCAGAACCAGGAACAGAGCCATCAGGTACGCGTAGCCCGATTGCGACGAACCCGCGCGAATCGCCCGGCGACTGGGCAGCGTTCTCAAGGCAGGGATCCTGCCTCGCCTGGGGGCTGAAGAATCGGAAGCCGGGCGTGAAGTCCGGTGGAGATTTCCTCGACGTCGGCGAAGTCCACTCCGATGCGGACCAGACGAAATCGTTTGAGGAGCGTGTCACCCTCGGGAACGATGATGACTTCATCTCCGCTCGTGAAAAAGGCCACTCGCTTGCCGGACGAAATGGTCGTGGCGTAGCCGAAGAATTGCGCATTCACTTGCGGCGGCTGAGGTGGAAGTGGAGCCGGAGGTCCCACAGGCCTGCTGTTGGGACTCCCCGGGCCGCCGGGGCCGCCCTGCGTGGGCAGAATCGGCGGCGGGCCAAATGAGAAGATATCGCGGTGGCCGCCGGAATACTCGAGCTTCTGAAGATTGGCGAGCAAATCGAGGCGAAGTTGCGGCTCTTGCACGCTCAGTGGTTGGAATTTTCCGTCCGCCGCGAGGACGCCGGGAAGGCCCGTGACCTGATTGCGGTTCAGCAAATACACCACGACGAGGACAACTACGAGCGCCGCCAGGAGGTAGAGTTGTACTCGCCGTGACATTGCCTATGTCCTGAAATAAGTTCGCAGCTCAAGTTTCAGCCGGATACCGCCAGTCGAGGCGGAGTCGAGCCGCAAGTCGTTCAGCAGATAAAAATTCTTTGACCGTTCCAGTCCGCTGATGAACTGAATGATCGCAGGATAGCTGCCTTCGACCGCTGCAGAGATGCTGATCTCAGTGACGCCGCGATCTTTCAATTCCTTCTGCCGGAAATTGATTCCGGATGTCTTCAGACCTGCTTTGCCCGCGATTCCTCCGAGGTCCGACTCAATGGAGGAATAGCCCGTATCGGCGCCAAGCAATTTCTCGTGGTAGAAAGCGTCGCAATCCTTTCCCACCTGCGGCAGCGAAGCGCGGATTTTTTCGCCGCGTTCGACGTCAGCCTTCAGGAGCTTCGCCTGGCTTGCCAGGCGGTCGCGCTGCGCCCGCATCGAATTGGGATTCTCGCGAGCGCCCTGCCAGAGGACGCCGATCAGAGCGATATCCACCGCCAGCAATGCGCCAAGCGCAAAGGCAATCGATTTTTTCCAGGCGCGCCAGGGCTGTTTCATCGTCATATCGTCGCGTACCACGCCGTCAATTCCAGCACGATCTTGTCGCCTGCCGCTGCCTGATCAAGATGCCGCTCTTCGCGAATCCGGATGTCCGAGAATACCGGCGACTTCTCGAGCGCCTGCAAGAATTTGATTTTGCCGTCATCCGTTTCGGCGCCCACCGTAAGCTGAATCTCGGCGCGGCCTTGGTCGAGGCGCGGCGAAATATTCACGACACGAACCCCCGGCGGCAGCGTCGCTTCAAGATCCATGAAGATCTTCGTCCAGGGAAAGCTGCGCGCGCCGATCAGCGAATTCAGGAATGCGGCGCGGTCGAGCACCTGTTGCCCCTGGGGCGAGCGGAAGTAAGCTTCCAGCTCGATCTGTTTCTGCCGATTGGTGCGAATTTCGTTTTGCCAGTGCGAAATCTCGGTTCGCATTTTGCGGTTCGACCGCCAGGAACGAAACGCGGCGTGCGAAAGCAGAAGCAGCGCGAGAAGGCCGAGCGTGCCCACGAACGCGGCCCCGGCGAAAAACGGCCGCTTGTTTTCATGTGGCGTCGTCGAGAGGTTGAGGCGAAGCTTCATGATTTATTTCCGGCGTCGAAACGCTCAGGATCCCCCGTTCATCATCCAACCGACGAGTGCCTCCAGATCCTGGTGTATCAGGTCTTTTGCATGGGAACCAAACTGGAGTGCGCCTTCCCCTTCGCCAATCGAAGCAACCGGGCACTTGAGTTCTTCCGCGAGCGGATGGCGGAAGATTTCCTCGCGGGCGCCAAACCCGGAAATACGCGCGCGGTCGATCATCCCGCCCCAGGTGTCCTGATAATAGGCAATCGCCGGAAAAATCTCGTCGAGCACGGCCTGCGGTTCGAGAAGGGCAGCATCGGCGGACATGTCCGTCGAGCGATAGACGCAAAGATTCGATCCGTGAACGATGACGGTAGTCAGGGCTTTCCCCGACATGCGGATCAAGAGAGTCGCGCCCCGGTCCTCGAGCAGAGGAAGCGTCGCCAGCGTGGAGCTCAATACGACTCCGGAATTTGCGCCGGCGCCGCTGACGGCTTCTTCGTATTCACGCACGATGCGCTGCCGCGCAACGGCCGTAACGACTTCAAGGTTCCCTTCCCGCCCGCTCTGGCGCATCCAGGAGACCACGGTTTCGTCCATATCGAATGGAACGCTTTTCTTGAGCCGCCACCGCAGGAGGGGCAACGACTCGTCGGCGCGCCGCGGCAGCGTTTCGAAGGGAAGAATGAAAACGCGCACGACTTGATCCGGAATCAAAAGCGCGAGACCAGGTGTGCGAGCGGGGACGCGATTGAAAACGCGTCGAAGTGCCGACCGCACTGCGTCGGGTTGCGCGATATTTGTTTCCACCGGCGAGGGAACGACAGCGCCAAACGGAAGCGGCTCGCTCGCAAATGCCTCGAGGCTTCCATGCGAGGCGCCCCAGTGTGCCGCGGCGACATGCGTCGCACCAATTTCCACAACGAGGGACGGGTGGGGCATGGCGTTGAGCCATCGCTCCAGACGCCGTACGGCGCCGAGTTGATAAAACTGGCTGCCGAAGCTCGTGGCGCTACTCAAGGAAAGTCACCTTGTTGATCTCACGCAGAGTTGTCACGCCGGCGCGAACCTTGGCCAATCCGGATTCGCGCAGGAACGACATCCCCTCATCCCGCGCGGTGCGTTTGATTTCGGAAGTCGGCCGCCGGTCAATGATCATCTCGCGGATGCGATCGGAGAGGTCGAGCAACTCGGTGATGGCCGAACGGCCGCGGAATCCGGTGCCGGAACATTCAAGGCACCCCGTGCCTTCGTAGAACGGAACGGACGCCCATTCGGCAGGGTCGAGTCCGGATTCCTTCAGCACATCGACCGGGTAGCTGACCGGCTTTTTGCAATGCTCGCAGATTACGCGTACGAGCCGCTGCGCCATGATGCAATTCAGTGCTGAAACGAAGTTGTACGGCTCCACGCCCATGTTGATGAATCGTCCGATGACGTCCGTCACGTTGTTGGCGTGGACCGTCGTGAAAACGAGGTGGCCGGTGAGGGCGGACTGAATCGCAATCTGCGCGGTTTCCTGGTCGCGGATTTCACCGACCATGATCTTGTCCGGGTCGTGCCGCAAAATTGAGCGCAGGCCGCGGGCAAACGTGAGGCCTTTTTTTTCGTTGACGGGAATCTGCGTGATTCCGCGCACCTGGTATTCGACCGGGTCCTCGATCGTGATGATCTTGTCCTCGTCGTTCTTGATTTCGTTGATGGCGGCGTAAAGAGTCGTGGTCTTGCCGGAGCCCGTGGGGCCGGTGACGAGCACCATGCCATATGGCTCGCGAATGTAGCGGCGAAACCGCGTGACTTCGTCACGGTCGAAGCCGACAACGTCGAGCGTCAGGTTGCGGAATTTCTCGCTGAGAGTTTCTTTGTCGAGTACGCGGAGGACGGCGTCCTCTCCGTGCACCGACGGCATGATGGACACGCGAAAATCGACGAAGCGTCCTTTATAGCGCACGCGGAATCGTCCGTCTTGCGGCACGCGCCGCTCCGCGATGTCGAGTTCGCTCATCACCTTGATGCGCGAAAGAATTGTGGCGTGCCAGTCTTTCGCGAGCGGTTGCATGGCATATTGCAGAACGCCGTCAATGCGGTACTTCACAACCACTTCGGCGTTGCGCGTCTCGATGTGTATGTCGCTCGCGCGCCGCTCGAGCGCCGTGAAGATCACCGTGTCAACGAGGCGTACGACGGGGCTCACGCCGGTATCGCGCGTGAGACGCTCCATCGAAATGTTTTCTTCGCTCTCCTCATCCTCATTCACAACCTGAAGCGTGAATCCTTCGGTCGCCTGGTCGAGGACGCGCTGGGATTGTTCGGTGCGTTTAAGGAGATCGCCGATTTGCGACGCCGTCGCGACTTTGATTTGGAGCCGCTTGCCGAGCAGAAGCGAGAGCTCGTCGGTAAGTTGCAACTGGCTCGGGTCAGCGATGGCTACGACGAGGGTGCTGTCGTGCGATTCCAGCGGCACGAAGTTGTACCGGAACATCATCTCGGCGGGGATGCTTCGGAAAAGATCCGGGTCGATCCTCTGCTCGCGGAGGTCTATAAAGGGACAGCGGTAGCGTTCCGCCAGGCGTCGAGATTGCTCCCGCTCCGCTTCCTCGTTCGGCGTGCCGCCCGGTAAAGGAGTGTTGACTGGTGTCCCCATCGAGTCCTATCCCCCCGCAGATCCAACCGATATTGAGAACAAGGGCAGGTAGAGAGAAATCAATATGAAGCCTACCACAATGGCCATGACCACCAAAATGGCGGGTTGCACCCAAATTAGCGTCCGTTGCAGGCGCGTATTTACTTCCTCTTCATAGAATTCGGCGACGCTGGTGAGCATAGCAGAGAGAGCGCCCGAGGCTTCGCCGACCTCGATCATTTCGAGAGCCAAAGGGGGTATGAGCCGCGTTTCGGCCAGGCTCGCGTAGAGCGCTTCCCCTTCGCGGACGCGCTCCGCGGCCTTTAGAACGGACAGCGAGACTAACCGGCTGCGAATGGCGGCCGAAGCTGTCTCGAGTGCTGAAACCAGCGGCGTGCCTCCCGTAAGGAGTGTTGAGAGGGTTCGCACGAACTGGGCGATTTGTGCCTTCACCCAAATGTCACCCAGAACGGGGACGCGCGGTTTGAGGCGGTCGATCGCAAGCGCCCCGCGTTCGGTCCTGGTCCAGAGAAAAATGCCAAACGCAAAAATCACGATCAAGCCGGCAAACAACAAAAAATAATTACGCAGAGGGAGTGCAATCGCGAGCATCAGGCGGGTCATCGCCGGGAGCTGTACGTCAAGTTCCTGATACAGTTTTGCAAATTGTGGCATCGCGAAAGTCACCAGATAGGTGAGCACGAGCACCACGGCAGTGACCAAAATGGCCGGATAGATCAACGTGGTCAGAAGCCGGCTGCGGAAACCGCTGCTGACACGCAGGTATGAGACATATTGGTCAAGAACACCCGTCAGATTGCCGCTCCGCTCGCCTGCTGTGATGGCTGTGACGTAAACAGGGTGAAAAGAGCCTTGCGCGATAAGAGCTTCCGAAAGGAGCGCGCCGTCGCGAACTCGCTGGCGGACGTCGCTCAGAATCGGGCGTAGCCGGGGCGCCGCGGCGCGCTCCGCGAGCAGATCGAGCGCCCGAAGGATGGGCAAACCCGCTTTAATCAATGTGTTGAACTGCTGGTTGAAGATCAGGAAATCATCGGCGCGGATCGCGCGTTCATTACGGGAGCGGGTAATTTGCGACAGGACGTCAAAATGCGAACGGACCGCGAAGACATAGAATCCTCGATCAGCGAGCTTTTGCCTCGCTTCCGCCTCCGACTGCGCCGTCTCCACCTGCTGGAAAACCCGGCCGCCGGCATCCCCGACTTTGCAGACAAATTCCGCCATTTTTTGGAACGGGCGCCCTGCCTAATAGGGCGCTCCGCGTCCAGTTTAGCATACCCCTTCCAGTCGAGATTTGAGCCGGGGAATACCGATAATGAAATTCAAATGACAACTTCCATGTCGCAAAGATGTAACTGAGATTTCCACAATTGTTCATTTGCCAAAAAGACAGAACTAGAGTAGAAATCTCGACGGGTGCGGGGGGTAAAGCTTTCAAATGGCTCATGCACTGGTGTTTTCTTCTGTGCATTTCACTCTCGTTGAAACCACGAGGATATTCTTTAGGAGGATTTCATGAAATTCTTTGCTCGCAACATGGCGATCTGTCTCGTGTTGCTCTGCACGTCGTCGGCCGTAGCTTTCGCGCAGTCCACAAC
>JBAWGF010000048.1:0-4480 GCA_049592615.1 Candidatus Acidiferrales bacterium | reverse complement strand
CCTGATGACGCACGGTGCTGGTCCCGCATGTAGGCCCGATACAGAATGAGGAATTGGAATTCTGATACTGCAATTGATAGCCCAGGTTCAGGCTCAACGCTCTTCCCCACGGGTGGCTGAAATTTACGCCGCTGAACCAATAATCAAAGGTTTGGCTCGATGTCGCCGTCGGTGTCGTAAGCGTGAGAGCCTTGTTCCGCGCGTATCCGAGATTGAAGCTGCCGCTAAGCGTCCGCCTTAATTGCCGATTGACCGACCCAGAAAGTGAATCCGATACCGACCCAGCAAGCACCCCAGACCCTCCACCCAATCCATGGTTGTAGGACAGTGCGAACCCGTTCCGGCGCAACTGATAGATCAGCGACGAACTGAGCGACCAATAAACTTGTGTCCTCGAACTTGCAGCCGTCCCGCTACCAGAGCCTCCCGAAGGCCCGGTTGCAGACAGCGGCAGGTTGATAATTGCCACGTCCGGCCCGCCCGCGATTTGAAACGCCAGTTGTCCCGTCACTCGCCGGCCGAAGGACAACTGAAAGGAATTGTCATCGAAGGATTGATTGCTACTGCTATATCGGTACCCACTAAACCGATAGAAAATGGCAAACGTATTTTGACGTGACATCTGATGGTTGTAGCCAGCTTGGAAAATCGCGTCTCCTGAGTTCAGAAGGTCGTTGTCGAAAAAATGGAGCAGGGAATACCCCCCAACGAATGTGAATGACGACCGTGAGTTCAAATACGTGTCAACCTGAGCGATAGAGGAATTGGCCAACTGTTGTCCGCGCGTGGTAAGAATCGACTGCCCGGGCAGCAACCCTGTCTGCAGACCGAGCGATCCGCCACCCGGAAGAGCAAGCCCATTCACTCCGCCATACCCAAAACCCGTCTCGGGAATGTAGTTCAACTGGTCAAAAATGGAGATCGTTGACCGACGAAAGGTTAGCTTTTCAGCCAACTCGAATTCCTGCGTAACTGAATTGCCCATGTTTTGGTTATTTGTAACCGTTCCGCCACCAAGATACGTCAGGGTCAAATCCGAGTTGCCGGAAATCCGGTGCAGATCGACTCCGCCGGAAAGGGATGTGTAAGTTGTCCACTCACTTTGGCCCGTTGCACTCAGCGCGTTTGACCCACCCGTCGAGGTTACGTTGAAGTAAGGTTGCCAATAGCTGTGCCTCGCGGACGGAACCCCTATCGAAAGATCCTGAGCTCCTGCCAGCGAACGAGTGTCCGGCGCCATTTTCTGTGGGTCGGCCATCTCATCGTCACCGTTGTCTGCAGCAGAGGCCAGGGGCGAGCGATAGGCGGGGATTGGCGGAGCAGACTGGTCTTGCGCCTGCTGCTGAGCCCGGGCAGCGGGAACACTCATCGCCACCACGAGCAGGGTTGCCCAAATTGTTAAACGCTTTGTGCGCATGATTTCACCTACGGCACTACAATCGTATCGCCGGCCTTCATCAAAATATTTTCATCTGAGTGCTTGCCGCCGATGACTTCCTTGTAATTGAACGGATGTTTTTCCTGCTTCCCATTTTCCTCACGAAGCAGGTAGATCTTCTTCACATTGGCAAACTGCGTGAATCCGCCGGCACTCGAGAGCGCTTGCAACACAGTCATTCCTGGCAGCAGTGGATAGGCGCCCGCGCGCGACACTTCGCCCAAAATATAGATCCGCTGACTATTAATCTGGCTCACGATGACGGTCACTTGGGGATTCGCCACAAACTTCTTGAGGCTTTCGGTTATCTGTGCTGCCAGCTGCGATGGCGTCAGACCGGCTGCCTGAACGTCATTCAAGAGCGGCAGCGAAATCTTCCCATCCGGCCGGACCGGAACAGTCCGTGTAATCTCGGGCTCTTTCCACACGCTGATGTCCAGCACGTCCTGTGCACCGATCACGTAATTCGGATCGTCCGTCGCAACCTTCGGCGCGGTGACACGCGCGCTCGTCACTCCGGAGGATTGCGTCGGCTTTGCTTTCTCTGGCGCATCCTGTGCCTGCGCTGGTATCCCGAGCGCCACGATGGTGAGCGCGATCAACAATCGAATTCGTTTCAACATCATCATCTCCTGCCCTGCTAGTTCGTTTCGGAACCCTCAAATCCGATCTGCTTCAGCTTGTAGAGCAACGACTTGTAGCTAATCTGCAATTCTTGCGCGGCGCGTTTCCGATTCCAGCGGGTTCGCGCCAGAGCTTTCATGATCATTTCGCGTTCGGCTTCGCGCGATGCCGCTCGAGCCGCTGCTTTCAAAGAAAATCGGTCCGTATCTCTTGCCTCAACCCTCACCTCTACGGGCGTCACGGCAAGCTCGGACACGGCGATTTGCTCGTCGCCCAGCGCCACAATTTTCTTTACGACATTCTCCAGTTCCCGAATATTGCCCGGCCACATGTGGTCCATGAAAACCCGCAGTGTGCGCGGGCTCAGAGAAGGACGCGGCCGGGCAAATTGCCCTGCGTGCTTTGTCAAAAAATACTCCACGAGCAGTGGGATATCCTCCTTGCGTTCGCGCAACGGAGGAAGCCGAAGGCACACGCCGTTGATGCGGTAATACAACTCATTTCGAAATCGCCCCGCGCGCATCTCTTCGTCCAGATTTCGAGCGGTCGTAGAAATTACGCGCGCCGTCAGCAATCCCGCACGCGGTTTCGTGTCGCCATCAGGCAACGCATAATGCAGGCTGCGCTGACATGCCGCATCCATCTCGCTTATTTCGTCGAACACCACGGTGCCAGCCTGGATTTTCGAGCGGTCGCCGTTGCTACCGCTGTCAGCGCCCAAGCCGAGTTCGGCGGCAAACGTCGCCGAATTCATCGAAGCGCATGCGATCTTCGCAAGCGGCTCTTTGGCATTTCGCGAAAGACGGTGAATTTGGTGTGCGAACATTTCCTTGCCGCTCCCACTCTCCCCGACTAGCAGAACGGGAATATTTGTGGGCGCAATCTCGGAAATCACGCTTTCCAGAGTCTGAATCGCCGGACTCATCCCGCCAACAAATCCACCGCCATCTTCGGTCGTCACGCGGCCAGACATCGTGTTTGCCATAAAGTCCTGCGTCTCTTGCCCCACCAGGTCACCAACCTTCGGACCTTGGGGCAAATGAGTCCCCTACAACGTCATGATGGAGTGCAAGGGACTTGCCATGGCCCTAAGTCAGCACCAAATCAGCTTTTCAAACTTATGCGTACTATTATCATTGCCTTACAGACATCTAGGCCCTGCCAATTTGTGCTTGAAGGACTCGGGAATCCCAGGCGAATTCCACGAAAGAGTAAAACTCTTTCCCTTTGTTCCCAAGGCTTGGACTTCCATATAGTTCGCGAACCAGTCAGGAACTGGCCAATCGGGCCGATTTCCATTATGATCTCGGGATGTCACTTCAAGTTTTTGGTGGTTAGTCCTGGGAAAATTCGTGTAATTCTCTGCTTTTGGGTGCTGCCCAATTCCAGCAAAACTGCCTTTTTGAGAAATCATGGCTAGAACATATGCTACATTAAGCCTATGTATATCAGTTACATACGATAGAGTCCGCCAGAGGATATTGACTCTGTAAAGGGGCTACAGAATTGCTCCCGGTTCCCTACAACTATGGCGCAGCTGGATGTGCAATAATCCGGAACATCCTTGGGAAGGCTGAAATGAAATCTCGCAAAAGGTGGCAGATCTTCATCCTACTGGCGGTTTCTGCAAGCCTGCTCGCAGGATGCTCCCGCAACCCTGAGGTGAAGAAGAAGAATTATTTTGATAAAGGAGTCTCGTATTTCCAGGCCGGCAAATACCGCGAGGCGGCTATCGAGTATCAAAACGCCATCCAGATCGATCCCCAATTCGCACAGGCTCATTACGGACTGGCACAGAGCTTTCTGAAACTTTCGGAGTGGTCGCGCGCCTTCGCAGAACTAATGCGCACCGCGGAACTCGACCCGAACAACGTGAAAGCGCAATTGGATCTGGGAAATCTTTTCTTTGCATCCGGCAAATTTTTGGATGCACGCGCGAGAGCGGAAAATTCATTGAAAATCGACTCGCGTAGCGTGGAGGCGCAAGTGTTGCTTTCCACCGTGGATGCAGCGCTTGGCGACCTTGCAAAAGCACACAGTGAAGCGCAACAAGCCATTCAAATGGATCCCAATCGTGCTGCGTCTTACTTGAATCTCGCTCTCGTTCAGCAAAGAGAGAACGATCTTCCTTCCGCGGAACAGAATTTCCTGAAGGCCCGATCACTCGATCCGAAATTTATGCCCGCCATGATGGCACTCGCTCACTTTTATGAACGTCAGAAGCGCTGGCCAGAAGCGGAAAAGGAATTTCAGGCAGCCATCGTAGTCGAGCCTCTGAGCGCGCTGCCGCGTGCTGCACTTGCTGGTTTATACCTGATGCAGGACAAGAAGGACGCTGCCGAACAGACGATGAAAGATGCGAAGGTCGCGCTGAAAGATTTCCCGCTGGGTTATCGAATGTTGGGTGATTTCTATATC
>JBAWGF010000047.1:0-18502 GCA_049592615.1 Candidatus Acidiferrales bacterium | reverse complement strand
GATTTATGGCCAGCAAGGCTAAGGCCGGCGTTCGGAAGTATCGAATGTATATCAATGGGGAATCGGTCGAGAGCCATCGCGGCTCCTATTTCCCCGTCGTGGATCCTTCGACGGAAGAAGTGATCGCACAGGTTCCTGATGCGGATGAAAAAGACGTCAACCGTGCCGTCGCTGCCGCGAAGGCTGCGTTTGATTCCGGCGCGTGGCCGCAAACCACCGCGCAGGACCGTGGCCGCATCCTATTCCGTCTTGCCGAACGCATCCGCAAGGAAGCGGCGAAGCTGGCCGAACTCGAGGCACGAAACTCAGGCAAGCCCATCGTCGAGGCCGAATACGACATCGCCGACGTGGCGACTTGTTTTGAATATTACGGCGGCCTTGCCACGAAAGTTCTCGGCACCGTAAACCCAGTGCCCGACAACGCGCTGAGCCTTTCGTTGCGTGAGCCAATCGGCGTTGCTGGGCAAATTATCCCGTGGAACTATCCGTTACTGATGGCTGCATGGAAGCTCGCACCTGCCATTGCCGCGGGTTGCACGTGCATTCTCAAGCCGGCCGAGCAAACCCCGCTTACCGCCCTGGCGTTTGCAGATTTTTTGACAGACGCAGGCGTTCCGCCGGGCGTGGTCAACATCATCACCGGCTTTGGCGAATCGGCGGGCGCGCCGCTCGTCAAACATCCCGACGTGAACAAGATTGCGTTCACAGGAAGCGCAGCTGTCGGCAAAGCCATCGTCAAAATGGCAGCTGATACTGTGAAGCGCGTCACGCTCGAGCTTGGCGGAAAATCTCCGAACATCTTTTTTGCCGACGCGGATTTTGAAGCCGCCATTGACGGCGCGCTGTTCGGCGTATTCATCAATCAGGGCGAGGTGTGCTCGGCGGGCAGCCGGATTCTTGTGGAGCGCTCGATCTATCCAAGCTTTGTGGACGCCATGTCGGCCAAGGCCAAAACGATTCGCCTCGGCCCGCCGCTCGAACGTGAAACAAAGATGGGTCCGCTCGTGAGCAAGGAACAGTTCGACCGAGTGCGTTCGTACCAGGAACTCGGAAAAAGGGAAGCGAAGCTGGCAGCCGGGGGAGGCCGCCCTGCCTCGATTTCACGCGGCTACTACATCGAGCCGACGATCTTCTACGACGTGGATAACTCCGCGCGCATCGCGCAAGAAGAAATCTTCGGCCCCGTCGCCGCTGTGATCCCTTTTACGAACGAAGCGGAAGCGATTCGCATCGCCAACGATACTCCCTACGGTCTCGCCGCCGCGGTCTGGTCGCGCGATATTTTCAAAGCGTTTCGCGTGGTGAAAGCGCTGCGTGCCGGAATCGTGTGGGTGAATCACATGCAGCCAACCTATGTCGAAGCGCCCTGGGGCGGCTACAAGCAGTCTGGCTTTGGCCGCGAGCTTGGCCCGTGGGGAATCGAAGAATATCTCGAGACGAAACAGGTGCACATCAATCTCAACGAGCAGCCGATCGGGTGGTACTGACATGCCTACAATTCAATTGCGCACTCCGATTCCAGGTCCCAAATCGCAGGAGCTGGTGCGCCGTCGCAACGCGGCGGTCGCGCGCGGTGTGTTCCACGCCACGCCGATCTTCGCGGCTCGCGCGGAAGGCGTGACCCTGGAAGATGTTGATGGCAACCGCCTGCTCGATTTTGCCGGAGGTATCGGTTGCATCAACGTCGGCCACCGTGCTCCCCGCGTCGTCGCAGCCATTCGTGAACAGGTGGATGCGTTTCTCCACACCTGCTTCAGCGTTGCACCTTATGCGAAATACGTTGAAGTTGCTGAGAAGCTGAATTCGCTGACACCAGGAAAGTTTGCGAAGAAAACGCTGCTCGTTAACACCGGCGCCGAAGCCGTCGAAAACGCGGTCAAAATCGCGCGCTGCTTCACGCGGCGGCCCGCGATTATCTGCTTCGAGGATGCGTTTCACGGCCGCACGATGCTGACGATGTCGCTCACGAGCAAGACGCATCCCTATAAGGCCGGCTTCGAACCATTTGCCACGGACATCTATCGCATTCCGTACGCCTACTGTTATCGCTGCTCGTATTCCATGCAGTATCCGTCGTGCAATGTTTTCTGCGCGCATCACCTGGAGGACACGTTCAAGCGCGCGGTCGCTGCGGAAGCAGTGGCCGCTGTTGTCGTCGAGCCGATACTTGGAGAAGGTGGATTCGTGGCGCCGCCGCGCGAATTCTTTCCCGTGCTGCAGGAGATTTGCCGCAAGCATAAGATCCTGCTAATCGCCGACGAAATTCAGACGGGTTTCTGCCGCACCGGCGCCATGTTTGCCTGCGAGCCCTACGGCATCACGCCCGACATTCTGATCGCTGCGAAATCGATTGCCGGCGGCATGCCCCTCGCTTCCGTTACTGGCCGGGCCGAAATCATGGACGCGCCGGGAATCGGGGCGCTTGGCGGCACCTTTGGTGGGAATCCTGTTTCGTGCGCGGCGGCGCTGGCTGCGATTGAAACGATGGAACGCGACAATCTCGCGGCGCGGGCTGAAAAGATCGGCGAACGCTTCGATGCTCGCGCCCGCGAATGGAAGAATCGCTGGCCGCTTATCGGGGACATCCGCGGACTGGGGGCAATGAGGGCACTCGAGCTGGTGCAGTCGCGGGAAACGCGAGAACCAGCCAAAGAGGAAGCGGAACAAGTCCTCCGGTTCTGCCACGAACACGGCTTGATTCTGCTGTCCTCGGGGAGTTACGGTAATGTATTGCGCGTCCTCGTCCCTCTCGTCATCTCCGATGCCGAATTTGATGAGGGCTTGAATATCCTCGAGGCCGCGCTCGCGAGTGTGGCGGAATCACGTGTCGAGGTCGCACCGCGCCGCGGATAAAACGCGCGACAATCGGAAAACTGAGGTTCCTGCGATGGCAACTGCAACAAGGACTCCTGTAAAAAAGTGGGCCTTCTTTCTTGACGGGAAATGGCTGACGGAAGGCGAACCAATCCAGATTCTGTCGCCGCATGACCGCTCGATCGTCGGGACCGTCTATCGCGCCAACGCCACACACGTGGAAGCCGCCGTCCGTTCTTCGCGGCGCGCGTTTGAAACAACGCGCAAGATGGCATCGTTTGAGAGGCAACGCGTTCTGCGCACTATTTCCGACGGGATTCAGGCCCGACGCGACGAGTTCGCGCGTCTCATGGCGCTCGAGGCAGGGAAGCCCGTCAAGACTGCGTTGCTCGAAGTGGATCGTGCGATTTTCACGTTTGCAGTGGCAGCTGAGGAATCGACGCGAATTGGCGGCGAGTGGCTGCCGCTCGATTTGCTGTCTTCTACTGCCGGGCGCGCAGGCATCGTCCGGCGATTCGCCCTCGGCCCAATTCTCGGCATCACGCCTTTCAACTTTCCGCTGAACCTAGTGGCGCACAAGGTTGCCCCTGCGATTGCTGCCGGCTGCACGATTATCATAAAGCCGGCTTCGCAGACTCCGTTGACATCACTCCTGTTGGCGGAAGTCGTCGAGAAGGCGGGTTGGCCTTCGGGCGCTCTGAATGTTTTGCCGCTCTCGAATTCCGACGCAGAGCGTCTTGTTGTTGACGACCGGTTGAAGCTAATCACATTTACGGGCAGCGGCCACGTCGGTTGGGCGCTCAAGGCGAAGGCAGGTAAGAAAAAAGTCGCGCTCGAGCTGGGCGGCAATGCGGGCGTGATCGTTCACTCAGATGCTGACGTGGGGTACGCAGCTGACCGCTGCGTTCAGGGCGGATTTTCCTACGCAGGCCAAAGCTGCATTTCTGTGCAGCGCATTTTTGTGCAGCGCAGCTTGGAAGCAAAATTCCTCTCGGCACTTGTGTCGGGCGCACAGAAACTGAAAGTAGGCGATCCGCTCGATGAATCGACGGACGTTGGCCCGATGATCAATGAGGACGCAGCGCGTCGCGCAATCGAGTGGGTGGAAGAGGCCGTGGCGAGCGGAGCAAAAATTGAAACAGGCGGAAAGCGGCGCGGCCCGTATCTCGATCCAACCGTCCTCACGCACACGCGTCCCGACATGAAGGTAAATTGCCAGGAAGTGTTTGCGCCCGTGGTCGTCGTCGAGCCATATGACGATTTCTCCGATGCCATCCGCCGCGTGAACGATTCCCCCTACGGATTGCAAGCGGGGCTTTTCACACGCGATGCGAAGCTTCTTTTTACGGCATTCGAGCAGCTCGAAGTGGGTGGCGTTATCGCGGGCGACATTTCGTCATTCCGTGTCGATCACATGCCCTATGGTGGCGTCAAGGAATCGGGGCTCGGCCGAGAAGGTCTCCGGTATGCAATCGAGGAGATGACGGAGCCTCGCCTTCTCGTCCTCAATCTTCGATAAGTTCCTTGCCATTGATATTAAGCGCTTGAACCGCAGTTCGTTCCCCGGGGGAAATACACTGACGCCGCGATCGTAATCCCAAGAAGTGCGCTGATGATAAGAAGCGAAAGGTGTGTGGAAATTGGCATGTGGTCGCTCATGATCATTTTCGCGCCCACGAAAATCAGAATGGCCGCGAGGCCCTGATGAAGGAATCGAAAGCGCGGGAGTACCTCCGCCAGTGCGAAATAAAGAGCGCGAAGTCCGAGAATGGCAAACGCATTGGAAGAGTAAACGATGAACGTGTCGCGTGTGATCGCGAGAACGGCAGGCACGGAATCGACTGCAAAAATGAGGTCCATTGCTTCGACGGCAGCGAGCGCCAGGAAAAGCGGAGTCGCATTCCATCTCCCGCGTTTCTTAACTAGGAAATTCGCGCCTTCATACTTGTGGGTGACAGGCAGAAAGCGCTTGGCAAGCCGCACCAACCAATTCCGCTCCGGCCGGATGACGCGTTCACTGGAAAGCATCATTTTCAACCCGGTGCCTAGAAGCAGCGCTCCGAAGATGTAAAGGACGGCGTGAAAACTCTGGAGCAATTGAACCCCGGCAACAACGAAAAGCGCGCGCATCACGAGTGCGCCGACCACACCGTAGAAGAGAACCTTGTGTTGCAATCGAGGTTCCACTCCGAATGCGCGAAAGATCAGGAGAAAAAGAAAAAGATTGTCGAGGCTGAGCGATTTTTCCACCAGGTAGCCGGTCAGGAATTCTATTCCCGCCTTTGGCCCGCGGAAAAAGTAGATCCAGACGTTGAACAGAAGCGAGAGAGCGATCCATCGGGCGCTTTCGCCCAGCGCTTCTCTTAAATGGATCACGTGCGTCTTGCGATGGAAGACGCGGAGGTCAACGAACAGCGCGATGACCATCACGGCCCCGAAGACAACCCAGATGTGGAAAGGTGTTCCCAGCATTTTCGCGGATTCTTGTTGCCGCCGGCATGAGTCTACCCCGCCAGGCGCTGCTTAATATAACCGAATGTTTTCGCCGAGTTAGTAGTTGCAGGGACAGCAGGTATGCCGGATAATTTGCAATGTTGAACCGCAGCACTCAGCCGGCCTGGCGGCTTCTGCGATGAACTGCCCTCACTGCAGCACGGTCAATCCGGACTACGCGGATTCTTGTTCCCGTTGCGGCACACCTATGCCCGTAGGTGATTCGGAGACCATCCAAATGATGGATACCACGGCCCTCCCTCCTGGGAGCGATTTCGGGCCGCGTTATCGCATCGAGGCTCTCCTTGGCCAAGGCGGCATGGGCCGCGTCTATAAAGCCTACGACAAAGAGCTCGACCGCACGATTGCCCTCAAGGTCGTCCGCGAGGGGCTGATGGGTGAGGCGGACGCCCTGAAACGGTTTAAACAGGAACTCCTTCTCGCAAGTAAAATTTCGCACAAGAATATTCTGCGGATCCACGACATGGGCACGGTCGGGGACACGCGGTTCATCACCATGGCCTTCGTGGAGGGCCAAGACCTCCATCAAATTCTCAAAGAAACTCCGAAGATGCCGATGGAGCGTGTCCTGAGCTTCGCCCGCCAACTCGCTGAAGCCCTTGCAGCCGCGCATGCCGAAGGCGTGGTTCACCGCGACCTCAAGCCGCAAAACATTCTTGTCGACAAAAACGACCAGATCTTTGTCTCCGATTTCGGCCTTGCGAAATCGTTCGAGGAAGGTGCCGTGGGCATGACGAAGACGGGCGCTTTCCTTGGCACGCCGCGTTACATGTCGCCGGAGCAGGTGGAGGGCAAGCCGGTTGACCAGCGGAGCGATCTCTACGCCTACGGCCTGATTCTTTACGAAATGCTGACGGGCGATGTGCCCTTCACTGGCGAATCCACGCTCAAAGTGATGTACCAGCGCATTCAGGAAAGGCCGAAGAGCGCGAAGCTCGTGAACCCGGATCTTCCGAACTGGCTCGTCCGAATCACGATGCGCTGTCTCGAAAGGGATGCGGACGCGCGTTACCAAAACGCATACGAAATTCTGGCGGACCTTCAGGGTTCGAAATCAGGCAGCGGCTCGCGGTCGGTGCAGATTCAGATCCCCGAATTCGCGCAGCGGCGCTGGATTCTATATGTAGCGGGAGCGGTTGTTGTGTTGGCGCTGTCGTTCGCAATTCCGCCGATTCGTCACCTCATACTACGAAGCGGGTCCTCCGCTACCACGTCGAAGTTGTCTGGAGTGCCGTCCCTCTCGGAAGGCAAATTTGTGGCGGTTCTGCCGTTCAAGGTGTTGGGAGACGATCAATCGCTCGGCTATGTGGCAGAGGGCTTGAATGAAGCTCTTACGGCGAAATTGTTTCAACTGAAAGGCCTTCGACTCGCGTCTGAAACGGCTGTGAGCAAAGTTTCGACAAAAGATTCGCTCGAAAAAATCGCTCGAAATCTTGGGGCGAACCTGATCGTCGATGGATTGATTCAGGGCAGCGGCGACCGAATGTCAATCATCGTTAACCTGCACGATGTAGCTGACGGCAAGAAGCTGTGGAGCCAGCAGTTTTCGGGCATCGCAAAAGACTTGCTCACAATCGAGGATCAGATTTCTTCGCAACTTGTGGCCGCGCTTCCGGTGAAAGCGACGGACGAAGAAATGGCGCGGGCGGCCGCACGGCCCACCGAAAACGTGGATGCTTACGACTTGTACCTACGCGGGCGGCAGGCAATGAAAGGTCCGGACCGGGTTAAGGCAGCCGAGTCCGCGATCGGCTACTTTCAGCAAGCAGTGGAGAAGGATCCGGGATTCGCTCTGGCCTACACCGGAATTGCCGACGCATCCCTCCTATCGTACATGAACAAAAAGGACTCGGTCTGGGCGCAAAAGGCCCTTGGTGCCGCGCAGAGAGCGGAGCAACTGAAAGAAGATCTTCCGGAAGTGCATTTCTCACTCGGCAGCGTTTACCAGCAGACTGGCAGGTCTGCACAAGCGATCGTCGAATTGAAGCGAGGATTGCAGCTAGCGCCCAATTCGGATTCCGGCTACGTACGCCTGGGAACCGCTTATATGCAAAACGGCCAGAAGGAAGAGGCCATTGCTGCGTACAAAAAAGCCATTGAGGTGAATCCATACTACTGGGTGCTTCACCTTGAACTCGGAACCGCCTATTTTTCCATCGGGGAGAATGAAAAAGCGCTCGGTGAACTCAAACGAGTGACGGAGCTGGAACCTGAAAACGTCACGGGCTGGAACAACCTGGCCAATGTGTACGAAAGAATGGGCCGTTACCAGGAAAGTCTCCCTGTGTACCAGAAATCCATCGACCTCTCGCCAACGTCGCTCGCGTATTCCAACCTTGGTTATGTATATACCGTCCTAAAACAGTACCCGCAGGCAATCCAGGCCCTGGAAAAAGCCGTCGAACTTGGCCCTAACCAGGAATCTGCTGCAGGGAACTTGGCGGACGCGTACCGCTACTCTGGTCAAAAGGACAAGGCCAACGCGAACTACGACAAGGCGATCGCTCTCGCATTTCGGGATTTGCAAGTGAATCCACAAAACACCGAGGCGCTGGGCGATCTCGCTCTGTACTATGCGAAAAAAGGCGAGACGGCGCGCGCGGGGGAATTTATTCAACGAGCCCGCGCCATCGACAAGAAGGACGTCGAATTAATGTTCACGCAGGCGGTGGTGGAAACGCTTGCCAATAAGCCCGCGGATGCGCTCCGAACGCTGCGAGATGTTCTGGGGAAGGGATATCCTGTAAGGGAAGTTGAGAGCAACCCGGAATTCGAGAGTCTTCAGAAGCGCCCGGAATTTCAGGCGCTTATTAAGCAGTACGATCGCTCCGCCAAGTAGGTCCCGCTCACCGATCCAAGATTAACAAGGCGCGCCACTATGAGAAGCAGTGGTTCCTTTATCAACCCGCACTTCGAAGCGTATGGCATTCCAACCGTAGGGATGAGGCTCCGGGCTTAGTCATTATTGAGCGCATTTTCTCGAGCGCCAGCAGCTTCCGAAGCTATCGTCGCGAGGAGAGAAGCCGAAATTCCCGATGATTCAGGAGTTTTGGAAGCGGGGCAAAAAAAGCGCGCCGCGATGAACGCGGCGCGCGAGTCCCAAGAAAAGATACGCCAAACTAGCGGGCTGACCTCCGGCGGAAGAATGGCAGACCGGCAAGACCCATCATGAGTAATGAAAGCGATCCCGGCTCCGGAACATTGAATGACGCCAATGAGTCCACATTCGGAATAGTGGGCGTGACGTCGTACTGGCCACTGCCAGTGAACAACTGAGTGAGATCCGCATTCGTATTGAACGTAATGTCGCAGCCCTGGCTGCCATTACCGTTAACGTTCGCGCCGGGGATGCCCAGAAGAAAATCATCCAGATCGCAGTCACCGTCATTGATGAGCGGGTTCCAGTTATCTTGGGAAATCGCGTACAGGTATGCGGACAAAGTAATGGTCGTCGGCGCTGTGAACGAGCACACGTCAATCAGCACGCCGCCGATGGTCAGAGTAGACTGCGATTCCGTCCAGCCGATGTTGGTCAGGTTAGATGAGCAAGAAAGACCGCCGTTCGTGAAAATGTCGGGCGTAGCGAACCCTATGGTTGTCGCAATCGTCCCCGCCGCCACCGTGCAATCGGCGCTGATCGAACCGTCGGGACCTGTCACTCCTTGGAACTGAGTGCAAGTCGGGCTGCCGGGACCGCCGCCGCCCATCGTCACGTGTCCGTCGCTACCGGTGCCGTCCGCCTTGGCAACTCCAGCAGAAGCTGCAACTACCACTGCGAGCATCGCGAACAAAATTAGCCGCATTGCCTTCAAGAGCGCACCTCCGCGGATTTGTAACCATGTTGTCATCAGCACTTCCAGTGCCAAATCGCATCCCCGAAACAGATCATAAGTACTTTGTTTTCAATGCCAATTTATTCCCATTTCGGGCCCCAAATCTAATCTGTGCAAGTATTTGCGCATGAATGGAAACCAACAAGAGAACGGGCCCTTCATTGCCAAAATCCTTGATTCTATCGAGATCATGATTGATGAAAACCAAGAGTCGCTCAGTCGTCGTTTGAACCAAGAGAGTGGACAGCCCAATTACCCCCGGATTCGGTAGGGCAGATTAGCAGTCTTAGAGAATGGAGGCAACCAAAAATATGGCATCTCAAACGACCGTGTTTGGTTTGGCCAATCTGCCCATGGTCTCGCGATTACTCGGTGGGCACGAGTCCCTTCCAGATGTCGTCCATGTACAATCGCGCACCATATCGTTCGGCTGGATAGCGGTAAATTGAAGATGTCGGTGATCGGGGCATCAAGTCTCAAGCAAGCAGAAAAGACCGGTGTTGCCGGTGCACTTGCGATGTTCGTTTCGATGTTTGTGGGATTGCCTGAAGGATATTGTTTATCGCGGTGCGTATCGCGCTAGCATCCCAGTGAGGCAACCATGAATCGTAGAGATTTTCTCGCAATTAGTTCAGGGGTCGCGGTCGCCAGATTTCGATTCCGTTCAACGCCCTTGTCGCAGGATGCGCTCGAATCAAGCAAGGCAGCTAAACCGAAGGCTGACAGACACCCCGTGCTCGTTCGTGCCGGGTTTGCTCGCCGGGCCAACGGCACGGAAGAATTCACAACCTCCCAGCAAACCGTCGTTCGATCTTTTGATTCCGAAGGAAGGCTTGCTGCGTTCGTGGTTCCCGTCGGGCAGCACGAACCGTATCGGGGCGCGCCTCTTCACTTGCATCACGAGCAAGACGAATGGCTATACATATTGGCCGCCGAATTCGTCGCCGAAGTCGGTGGCAAGCGCATGCGCCTAAAGCCTGGCGACTCTCTCTTGATGCCAATGAAGATCGCTCATCGGTGGAGCATTGCCGGGCAGTCCCACTGCGGCGCCCTCCACCTCTACACGCCTGCGGGTCTGATGGATGTCTCGTGGGATCCCTCGCCCGATGATGACCGACCGCATACCCTGGAATGGCGCAAATCCGAGTCCGAAAAGTATGGAATGGCGCTCCTGGGTGAACCTCTTACCAAAGAAGAAATAGACATGACGATCTGACCCTGGCGGCAGTCGGAATAGTGCGGGCGAGGATCACGCACTGCGCAAAAAATGGCAAATTTTAATTGGAGGTAATGGCGGGGACGACGGGACTCGAACCCGCGACCTCTGCCGTGACAGGGCAGCGTTCTAACCAACTGAACTACGTCCCCCGCGCTTCTTGGGTGGTGCTCACGGATGGTGGGCGGTCACGGATTTGAACCGCGGACCTTCCCGGTGTAAGCGGGATGCTCTAACCGCTGAGCTAACCGCCCATCGACCAGCTCCATCGTAGCAGATGCCAGCGGCTGCACGCCAGGGTTTAGCGCTCGTCGGCCAGATTTATTCGCCAAACGACTCGATTCGTCAATTTAGACTTGGATTCTGTCCCCCAGCCCGGCATGCCCAAGCCTCTCCTTGGCCCTCTGGCGATTTAGAAAAAATTGCGCCACGCCGTGCGAGCACTTTTTGTTCATCCTGTACTTGAGTACAGGAGCAAAAAAATGCCTGTACGGTCGTACAGGTCGCGGCGCGGCGTATCGGATGTTAGCTGATTCACCAAAGTGGACGCACCGTACTGCCAACTCTTCCGTGTGCGCATGCTACGCTGCAAATTCCAGCGGTTCTAGTACCGCGGACGCACACTTATGTCTTCTCGACTCGGCGAAATTCTCGTCAAGGATAGCCTGATCTCTGCTGATCAGTTGAAGCAGGCGCTCGATTATCAGAAGAAGAATGGCGGCCGCCTCGGGACCTGCCTCGTCAAGATGGGAATCGTCAGCGATGAAGACATCACCGCAGTTCTCTCCCGCCAATACGGCGTCCCTTCGATCAACTTGAAGTTTTACGAAGTGGATCCCGCGGTGATCAAGCTCGTCCCGCAAGAGACAGCAGTCCGTTATCAGATAGTTCCGCTCTCACGCGTCGGTTCGACTCTTACCATTGCGATGACGGATCCGACGAACGTCTTCGCGATGGACGACATAAAGTTCATGACTGGGTTCAACGTGGAGCCGGTCGTTGCCTCCGAATCCGCCATCAGTGAAGCGATCCACAAATTCTACGGCGAGGTGGAGAGCGTCGAAGAGCTCGATAAGGTAATGAAAGACCTGGCCGGGGATGATGCGGCCCTCGAACTCGCCGGCGAAGAGCAGGAGATGGACCTCGCCACGTTGGAGAAGGCGGCCGAGGAAGCTCCCATCATCAAGCTCGTAAACCTCGTGCTCACCGACGCTGTAAAGCGCGGAGCGAGCGACATCCATGTCGAGCCATACGAAAAGGAATACCGCGTCCGCTTCCGCATTGACGGCATCTTGCAGAACGTCATGGCGCCCCCGATGAAATTGAAAGATGCGATCACGAGCCGCATCAAGATTATGTCCAAGCTCGACATCAGCGAAAAGCGGCTGCCGCAAGACGGCCGCATCATGATCAAGTATTTGAAAGACGGGAAGAAAAAGGAACTCGACTTCCGCGTTTCAACCGTTCCCACGCTTTTCGGCGAAAAAATCGTGCTCCGGTTGCTCGACAAGGAAAACCTTCGCCTGGACATGACCAAGCTGGGATTCGAAGCGGAATCGCTCGCGAAATTCGAGCGCCAGATTTTGAAGCCGTATGGCATGGTCCTCGTCACCGGGCCAACGGGTTCCGGAAAAACGAACACTTTGTACTCCTCTGTAGCTCGTTTGAACCAGCCCGAAACGAACATCATGACCGCCGAAGACCCGGTCGAGTTTCAGCTTGCCGGCATCAACCAGGTCCAGATGAAGGAGCAGATCGGTCTGAATTTCGCATCCGCGCTGCGCGCGTTCTTGCGGCAAGACCCTAACATCATCCTGGTCGGTGAGATTCGAGACTTTGAAACCGCCGAAATCGCTGTGAAGGCCGCATTAACGGGTCACCTGGTTCTTTCCACCCTGCACACGAATGATGCGCCGTCCACGATAAGCCGATTAATGAACATGGGCATCGAACCGTTCCTCGTGGCGACCTCGGTCAATCTGATTTGCGCGCAGCGGCTCGTGCGCCGCATTTGCTCGCAGTGTAAAGAGCCTCTGCAGATCTCGCCGCAGGCTCTCATCGACGCGGGTTATTCGCCGGATGACGCCAACAAGGTTCAGATTCAGCACGGGCGCGGCTGCGCCACCTGCAACAACACGGGTTACAAAGGCCGCGTCGGCCTCTACGAAGTGATGGAGATTAATGACGATCTGCGCGAGCTCATCCTTGTGGGTGCGTCCGCGCTCGAGTTGAAGAAGAAAGCGCTTGAAAACGGAATGATCACGCTGCGCCGCAGCGGCTTAACGAAAGTGGCTGCCGGTGCAACGACGATGGAAGAGGTACTGCGGGAAACGGTTCTCTAAGCGGAGGAGATCATGGCAGGCATCACATTGAGTGAGCTCTTAAAAAAGATGATTGAAATGGGCGGCAGCGACTTGCACCTATCGACCAACAGTCCACCACGCATTCGTGTTCACGGCAAGCTGCGCCCGCTCGACATGCCTCCGCTGACAGCCGCCGACACGAAGGCGCTCGCTTACAGCGTCCTCACCGACGTGCAGAAGCATCGTCTCGAGGAAAACCTCGAGCTCGACTTCTCCTTCGGCTTGAAGAGCCTGGCGCGCTTTCGCGGCAACATCTTCCATCAGCGCGGCGCCGTCGCCGCCGTATTCCGGACGATTCCATGGGAAATCAAGAGCTTTGACGCCCTGGGTCTTCCCACGATCGTGCGCAGTCTTTGCGATAAGCCGCGCGGCCTGGTCCTCGTGACCGGTCCCACCGGCTCGGGCAAGTCAACTACGCTCGCCGCGATGCTCGACAAAATCAATAACGAGCGCGAAGAGCACATGATCACGATCGAGGACCCGATCGAGTTCCTCCACAACCACAAGAAGTGTCTTGTCAACCAGCGCGAAGTGCACTCCGATACTCACTCGTTTGCGAATTCTCTTCGCGCCGCGCTGCGCGAAGACCCGGACGTTGTGCTCATCGGCGAAATGCGCGACCTCGAAACCATCGAGTCCGCATTGCGTATTGCCGAAACGGGCCACTTGACCTTTGCCACTCTGCACACGAACTCGGCCGTTTCCACAATCAACCGTATCGTGGACGTCTTTCCGGCCCACCAACAGCCTCAGGTTCGCGCGCAGCTTTCGATGGTGCTCGAAGGAATCCTTTGCCAGGCGCTGTTGCCGAAGGTCGACGGCCGCGGCCGCATGATGGTGATGGAGATTCTGATCCCGAACGCGGCCATTCGTAACCTGATCCGCGAAGACAAGATCCACCAGATCTACTCAGCCATGCAGACCGGCACCGGACAGTCCGGAATGCAGACATTCAATCAGAGTCTCGCGAACCTCTATTTCCAGAAGTTAATCACTTTGGAAACGGCCCTTTCGCGGTCCTCGAATCCAGACGAATTACAGGATTTAATTAACCGTGGGGTGACTTCGCCGCCTGTAGGCGGCCGGTCTTCCGTCCGGCGGTAACAGTTGAACAGGAGGTAACAGATCATGCCGGTCTATACATATCGTGGGGTGAACCGGGCGGGTACCACCGTCGCGGGCGAGCGTGCAGCGACAAGCAAGGCCGAATTGGCCGCGCTGCTGCGGCGCGAGCAAATCAACGTCAGCAAACTTTCCGAGAAGGGGAAGGAATTCGCGATCCCTACTTTCGGAACGGGCGTGGAATCGAAGGAGCTGGCCATCTTCACGCGCCAGTTCTCCGTCATGATCGACGCCGGCTTGCCGTTGGTGCAATGTCTTGAAATCCTCGCCGGGCAGCAGGACAACAAGACGTTTCAGAAGATCCTGAATGGCGTGCGCGCCTCGGTCGAAGGCGGCGCCACTCTTTCCGCCTCTATGAAACAGTATGACAAGGTCTTCGACCCGCTCTACTACAACATGGTGGAAGCGGGCGAGACGGGCGGTATTCTCGACACCATTCTCCAGCGCTTGTCGTCCTACATCGAAAAGAACGTCAAGCTGAAGCGCGCCGTGAAGTCGGCCATGATCTACCCGGTGGCCGTTATGGGCATCGCGGGAGCGGTCATCACCCTCCTCCTATGGAAGGTCGTGCCGATCTTCGTGGAGTTGTTCAACGGGTTGGGCGTTGATCTCCCGCTGCCGACGCGTATCGTCATTGGGCTGAGCCGTTTCGTCGGGAGCATTTACGGCGGCCTAATCGTTGTGGCCTTCGTCGGTATCCTGATTGGGATGAAGGTCTGGTATGGGACTCCGATGGGGCGCATGGTTCTCGACACGGTCGTGCTTCGCGTTCCACTGGTCGGAATGTTGCTGCGGAAGATCGCCGTCGCGCGGTTTACGCGTACGCTCGGCACTCTGATCTCAAGCGGCGTTCCCATTCTCGAAGGCCTCGACATCACGGCGCGCACATCCGGCAACGCTGTTGTGGAACGGGCGATCAATCAGACACGCAAAGCCGTTGAAGCGGGCCGTTCGCTCGTTGACCCGTTAAAGGAAACCGATGTGTTCCCGGGCATGGTCACGCAAATGATCGGCGTCGGCGAACAGACGGGCGCGATGGACGCCATGTTGCAGAAGATCGCTGACTTCTACGAGGACGAAGTGGACGCGGCCGTGAAGGACCTCTTGACGGCTCTTGAGCCGATCATGATCGTGTTTCTCGGGCTCGTCGTCGGCGGAATCGTAATTTCGATGTATCTGCCGCTGTTCTCGTTGATCGGCAAACTGGCGGGACACTAAGCCTGGCACCCCTGCGGGCCTGGTTGCGGGCGCGAATCGCTCCGGCGATAACGCGCCTGCGGCCCGCAGGTGCACTCTGCCGCAGAGCTTCCAAATCCAGTCGGTGGATCGGGAACCCGGCGATAAATTCAACATGGAATCGATACCCAGTGTGAGGGAGTGGCTGCCCTGGTTGGGGCGCGTCCGGATTCTCGTCATTACCTTTTTGGTGGCCATCGTTCTCGCGGTTCGTGAACTCATTCCCATCCCGCTCACGGTTCGCGCTTTCGTTCCCTTAATTCTCCTTTGGTACACGCTGGCTCTTTTATACGTACTTTTGCAGAGGTGGACCCCTCAGGCTCGCTGGCATGCGCCCTTGCAGATGGTTTCCGACCTGATCTTGATCACGGGAGTGGTGTACGCCACCGGGGGGCACGAAAGCTATTTTGCTTCGCTGTACGTCCTGGCAATTTTAATGGCGAGCGTTCTATTCGAGCGGCGTGGCGTTTTCCTCACCGCGGGAGGCAGCTTCGCGCTGCTCGGCAGTGTGACCGAGCTTGCCTTTTACAATGTGATACCGCCTACTGCGAATTCAGCGATGCCCAATATCCGCGCCTTGGAATTCTGGCTCGCCACGAATTTCTTCGCGTTTTTTGCGGTGGCGTATCTGGGAAGTTTGCTGGCGCAAACGATTCGCAAGAAGGGCGTCGAGCTGGAAGAGAAAAGCGAAGCCCTTAAGGATTTACAGATTTTCAATCAGGACATCATTGAGTCCATGCGTGGCGGCTTGCTGACCACGAATCTCGAGGGCCGCATCCTCCTGCTCAACCGCGCCGGCGCGGAAATCACGGGACACGGGCTTGGCCTCGTTCGCGGCGACAGCATCCTCGACCACTTCCCCGGATTTTGGCCCGTGGAAACGGATGAGCTGGGAAATCCCGTCGCGTCGCGCAAGGAGATTGAATTTCGCACTCCGGCGGGCGGAACGCGGTTCCTGGGTGTTTCGATATCGCCTCTTCGCACGGGTGAAAATCAGACCACCGGCTATGTCTATAATTTTCAGGACCTCACGGAATTGAAGCGGCTCGAGCGCGAAGTCCTCACGAAGGAACGTATGGCGGCGCTGGGGCGGCTCTCCGCGGGCATCGCGCATGAAATCCGCCAGCCATTGACTGCCATGACAGGCGCGCTAAAGGAGCTGGCGCGGCTTGCGCCACTCGAGGATGACGACAAGAAGCTCGTCCACATCGTGAGCCGCGAGTCGCAACGGCTCAATCAGATCATCGGCGACTTCCTCAATTATTCGCGCGAGAAGACTTATTCCTTTTCCGACGTGGATGTCGCGTCTCTGATCGAAGAGACGCTTTTGCTTCTCGAGCGCGACGCGAGCGCGAAAGGGAAATACACGATTGAACGTCACTTTACGGGATCGCGAAACGTCCGCGCTCGCGCCGACCGCGATGCCTTAAAGCAGGTATTTTGGAATCTGTGCAACAACGCGCTGCGCGCCATGCCCGATCGCGGCACTCTCTCTGTGGGTCTTGAATCCGACGCCACGTGGGTTCGGATCTCGATTCTCGACACGGGTGTGGGCCTCGATCCCGGGCAGGCAAGTCGCCTCTTCGAGCCATTCCAGTCTGAATTCATGGGCGGGACGGGACTCGGGCTTGCCATCGTGTACCAAATCGTGCAAGCGCATCACGGCAGGATTCGCGTGGAGGCTCAAAAGGGAGTCGGCGCAGAATTTACCGTAGAGATTCCGAGGGCAGTTCGCGCGAAGAATTCGGCACGGCAGGACACGCCCGAACTGGCAGGAGCCCTTCGCCCGGTGGGGAAGGGATAGCGCGCCGTGGCTCACCTACTGGTCGTTGACGACGAGCGATCCATCTGCGAGCTTCTGGAGATCAGCTTCCGGAAGGAAGGACACCGCGTCGAAGTTGCGTTCAATGGTGAGGCTGCGAAGCGCCGGCTTGCGGCACAGGTGTTCGACATTGTCGTTTCCGACGTCTGCATGCCCGACATGGACGGCGTCGAGCTTCTTCGCTACTGCAAGGAAATCTCTCCCTCCACGTTTTTTATCCTGATCACCGGCGTTCCTACCATTGATACGGCCGTTCACGCCGTCAATTTCGGCGCCGACCGCTACGTCATCAAAGGCGATCGCTTGCTCGACGAGCTGCGGCCGGCCATTAAGCAGTTTGCTGAGACGTTGCAACTGAAGAAGGAAGCTGGAGAACTCCGCCGCCAGCTTCGCCGTTTGACCGGCTTCGATCACATCATTGGAACAAGCCCGAAAATGCGGGCCCTTTTTGAACTGGTGGAGACGATCGCTCCCCAGTCGAGCCGCGTCTTGATTACAGGGGAGAGCGGGACCGGCAAGGAATTGGTCGCTCGCGCAATTCACGAAAATAGCGCGCGCTCAAAGACTCCTTTCATCACCATCAATTGCGGCGCGTTTCCCGAGACCTTGCTTGAATCGGAACTCTTCGGCTATATGCGCGGCGCTTTTACAGGAGCGAATGAGAATCGCCGCGGTCTGTTCCAGGCAGCCGACGGCGGCACGCTTTTCATGGACGAAATCGGAAACATGAGCCTCACAATGCAGGTGAAGCTCTATCGAGTCTTGCAGGAAGGGAAGGTCCGGCCTCTCGGAAGCACCGAAGAATCATGTGTCGATGTTCGGGTGATCGCTGCAACCAACAAAAACCTCGAGCAGGAGATCGCCGAAGGCCGTTTTCGCGAAGACCTCTACTACCGGCTGAGTGTGATTCCCATTCATTTGCCTCCGCTGAGGGAACGCCGCGAAGATATCCCGCTTCTCGCCCGCGCGTTTCTCGAGCGCTATACGAAATCAATGAACAAGAAAATTGAAGGCATCGAACCGGAGGCCATGCGTCGCCTGGAAGTTTACGATTGGCCGGGCAACGTCCGCGAACTCGAGAATACGATCGAGCGCTCCGTGGCGCTGGAAACCGGAAAGCGCATCATGCTCGAGGGCTTGCCGGAGAGGATTACCAGTTTCTATCAGGAGCATCGAGCGGTCGCACAGGCGGAACCGAATTTGCGGCTGATTCCCGAAGGTGGAGTTGACCTCGAGAACCATATTTCCGCCACTGAAAAAGCCTATCTGCTGGCGGCCTTGGAGACCTCCGGAGGTGTCCGGGTTCGTGCCGCCGAGATGCTGAAGATGACCTACCGCTCGTTTCGCCATTACGCCAAGAAGCACGGAGTCTGATGGCTTCGCGCAGCCGGGCTTGATTTTCCCAGCGCGTTAGTTGTTTTGTCGTCATCCTGCTCGCCCTGAGTGTTTTCGCGATGGGAGCGCAACGAAGGCCCTCTTGCTGCTCATTTGCATTTTCCACGGGGCGCGGCTTTTTAGGAGATCGGAGCTTTAGCTCCAGCAAAAAGACGGCGACTTCGCGTCCTTCATTGCGCAGTTTCAC
>JBAWGF010000046.1:0-14977 GCA_049592615.1 Candidatus Acidiferrales bacterium | reverse complement strand
TGCCCGGTGATGGCGACCGCCTCGAGCGTCGGCTCGCCCTTGACTGCGAGCTGCTTTACCAATTCTTCCACCGGCAGGATGTTCGGCAGGTCGCGCTTGTTCAGTTGCAGGACGTAGGGAATCGTCTTGAAATCGAGGTTGTGATCCTTCAAATGTTCGCGCAGGTTGTCGAGCGTTTCGAGATTCGCATCCAGCCGCTCTTCCTGGGAATCCGCAACGAACACGACTCCGTCGGCGCCTTTCAGGATCAAGCGGCGGCTGGCTTCGTAAAACACCTGCCCGGGAACCGTGTAGAGATGGAATCGAGTGCGAAATCCGCGCACCGTTCCGAGATCGAGCGGAAGAAAATCGAAGAAAAGCGTGCGATCGGTTTCGGTCGCGAGCGAAACCATCTTTCCCTTTTGATTCGATCCGGTGTGATCGTAAATCCACTGCAAGTTGGCGGTTTTCCCCCCGAGGCCGGGGCCGTAGTAAACAAGCTTGCAGTTAATTTCGCGCGCAGGAAAATTGATAAACGGCACAATTCCCTCAGAGTTGGGCAGCCGGCTACTTATAGCATAGGGTCCTGCCGCTGGCCAACGAGCCGGCGCAATTTTGCTTCGCAACTGACAACGCATCCGGGCGATTGCTAGACGTCCGGAACGCTGTCAGCAGGGCGGAGGATGGTCGGGCGAAAGTCGCTTTTTACTCCCTAATCGCTGCGCGAACCTTCGTTACGGATCGGTGCACTCAGTCGTTACCTACCCGCGTGGTACTATCTGCCGGCGCACCCATTTCAAGTGAGAATGGGGACGAAGCGTGCCCCACGCGTCGCATGAAAAAAGCCGCCCTCATCCTGACACTAGCCGCTCTCGCGCTGGCCATCAGTGTCGGCTGGCAGGTAGTTTCTTCCTATCTGGCTAATGCTGAGCTGCAAAGCGACCTGAAGGACATCGCATCGCAGAATGGCTTCCACATTGGCCTGTATGCGCCGAGTTCAGAGGAAGACCTTCGCAACGAAATAATCAAAAAAGCGAAGGAAGAGGGCATCGAGCTCCAGCCCAAGGAAGTGACGGTGAAACGCACGGTAACAGAAGATACGCTGATTCTGGACCTTGCCGTGGACTACAACGCTCGGGTGGGCCTCCCCGGCCTCATGTTCGACTTGCATTTCACCGCCGCAAGCCCTCATACGATAATAAAAACAAAGGAGTAGCTACGGGATGACCCGGGTACCGCTCCCTCCGTGCGTTTCCGGACATCAAATTTCTCCGCCCAACAAGCTCGGGCTCAGCTTTCGCGTCTTGAGCGGCACGTTGACGCGAGTGCCCGACTTTGCTATGTTCATTTCGTAAGTCTCTGGGAGCGAACTAGTGAAGCGGCGCGCCGCCCGAAGCACACATACCACCCGAAGTAGCCATAAGCTACTGAAAAATAAGGCATTAAATACGAGCGCCAAAGCCAAAGCAGCGCCCCCCGATCCCGACGCGCCCGCCAAGCAGCAGCAATTGAAGTTCTACGAAGAGGCGCTTAAGTACTTTCAGCAGCAAAAGTTCAGCCGCGCCAAGCAGGCGCTGGACCGTGTGCTCGAAGGTCCAAGCAAGGAATTGGGCGATCGCGCGCAGGTCCATCTCCGGATTTGCGAGCAGCGCATTTCGCGCATGCCGGTTCCCGCGCTGAAATCTGCGGAGGATCACTACACGCAGGGTGTCGCGCTGATGAATCTGGGGCGCTGGGATGAGGCGCGCGAACACCTCGACCGCGCTCGCAAGGCCGCGCCGAAGGCAGACCACATTGTGTACGCGATGGCGGCGCTCGATTGTCTGACCGGCGAAGCCGAATCGGCGATGCAAAATCTGAAAATCGCGATCCAGTTGCGTCCCGAGAACCGCTACCACGCGCGCAACGACGAGGATTTCGCCTTCTTGCAGGAAGACCCGCGCTTCACCGAGCTGCTCTATCCGGAACGAGAAAGTTCGGCTGGTTAAATTCGTCTTCTTTCCGTGAAAAATTCTTCGCAACATCGGTCGCGGCCCATCCGCATTGTTGCTCTGGGTGGCGGCACGGGTCTCTCCACCGTCCTGCGCGGATTAAAAGAATATGTAGCCGAGCGAAAGAAAGAACGGACGCGGCGGCCGATCGCGGACCTGGCGGCCGTTGTCACCGTGACGGACGACGGCGGCAGCTCGGGCCGGTTGCGCCGCGAATACAGCGTCCTTCCCCCCGGCGACATTCGCAACTGCATGGTGGCGCTCTCGAAGGACGAGCATCTTCTCGGCAAGCTGTTTCAGTATCGCTTCCCTGCGGGGCGCGGGCTCGCCGGCCACAGTTTCGGCAATCTTTTCTTGACGGCGTTGACGAACGTCACCGGCGATTTTCCGGAGGCCGTTCGAGTTTCGGCGCAAGTTCTCGCGATTCGCGGCCGGATTTTTCCCTCGACCGAGCAAAACGTCACACTCGAAGCACAGCTCGAAAACGGGGCGATCGTCGCGGGCGAAACGAATATTTCGCGCTCTCGCAAATCGATCCGCGAAGTGCGCCTGGTGCCGCGGCGAGTTCGTCCGGTGCCGGAAGTCCTCGCGGCGATTCGCGCCGCAGACCTGATTCTCATCGGTCCCGGATCGCTCTATACCAGCATCATCCCCAACCTGTTGATCGAGGAAGTGGTGGATGTGATTGCGCACTCGCGCGCGACCTGCGTTTATATTGCGAACCTGATGACGCAGCCGGGCGAGACGCAGCACTACTCCGTCGCCGACCACGTTCGCGCCGTCTATCAACATACGCGGAAGGGGCTCTTCGATTTCGTCGTCATCAACCGCAAATCTGTCTCGCCGCGCCTGTTGCGGAAGTACCGCGCGCAGGGAGCCGGGCCGGTGGATCCTTCCTTCGAAGAGCTCGATCAAATGGGGCTTAAATATGTAACGGGCGACCTCCTGCAACAGGACGGTGTTGTGCGCCACGACCAGACTCGGCTCGCGCGCTTGCTGCTCGAAGAGTTTGTGAATCGCCCGGCTCGCCGTTGAGCATCCAGTTGATTTGTGCCCGTTCAAAACCCTGCCGCGGAAACGCTTTTCTTGCGCCGTCTAGTCCCTGTTCGTATACTGGCCGCCGCTGTTTGGATGGTAATCGGATGCCGCTGCAAGCCAGCCCCGTTGAAGTTCCGCTCCTTTGGCGATTGAATTCGCATTCATCCGCTCTTTTTCGGAGGTTTTCATGTCTGCGCCTGCACTGAACGAACTGAACGTCTATCAGTCCGCCGAAGCGCGCTTTGAAATCGCCGCCCAAAAACTGGGACTCGAAGAAGGTCTTTATCGCTACCTGAAATATCCGAGCAAAGAAATCACGGTTTACATTCCGATCCCGCGCGACAGCGGCCATTTGGAAGTGTTCATCGGTTACCGCGTTCTGCACTCGACGATTCGTGGACCGGGAAAGGGCGGCATTCGCTTCGCACCCGACGTTACCCTCGATGAAGTTCGAGCGCTCGCCGCGTGGATGACCTGGAAGTGCGCCGTCGTGAATATTCCATTTGGCGGCGCGAAGGGCGGCGTGATTTGCGACCCGTCGAAACTTTCGAAGAGCGAACTCGAACGCATCACGCGCCGGTACACGGCCGAGCTGAGCGAATGGTTTGGCCCCGAGCGCGATGTTCCCGCGCCGGACATCGGAACAAACGATCAGACGATGGCCTGGGTGATGGACACCTATGCGATGCACGTTCGGCAGGCGACCACCGCCGTCGTCACCGGCAAGCCTCTCGAACTCGGCGGTTCGCAGGGGCGCAAGGAAGCCACCGGACGCGGCTTGATGATGTGCTGCAACAACGCACTCACGAAACTCAAGATGAAGCGCGATGACTGCCGCGTCATCATCCAGGGTTTCGGCAACGTCGGCTCGCAAAGCGCACTTTTGATGCATCAGGCGGACTACAAAATCATCGGCGTCGCCGACATTCATGGCGGTCTCTACAATGAAAAAGGCTTCGACATACCGAAACTGTACGACTGGGTGTACAACCAGCGAAAGCCGCTGCCGGAATTTCCGGGCGGCGGCGAGAAAATGACCGCGCAGGAAGTTCTTTTTCGTCCCTGCGAAATCCTCGTGCCCGCTGCGACGGAAAACCAGATTACGTCCGCGAACGCGCATCGCGTGGATTGCCGTATTTTGTGCGAAGGCGCCAACGGCCCGACGACTTCGCACGCCGACTCGATCATCGAGAAGAAGGGGATTTTCATCATCCCGGATATTCTCGGAAACGCCGGCGGCGTCACGGTCAGCTACTTCGAATGGGTGCAAGACCGCCAGGGCTTTTTCTGGCGGGAGAGCGAAGTGAACGAGCGGCTCCAGGACGTGATGGACCAGAGCTTCGCGCATGTGGTGCACTCCGCCGAAACGCACGGTGTGAACAACCGCATCGCCGCTTACATCGTGGCCATCGGCCGCGTCGCCCGCGCATTGAAGCTGCGCGGCATCTATGCGTAAATACCTGGCATGCCGGTTCTCGGCCGGAGGTAAATCTGTTCGCTGAGTCGATTTCGCCCGGGGCGCTGAAGACAGAAGACGAACACCGGCGCGACATCTGCGTGGTGGGGCGGTGGATTCACGACCGCGGTTACGTCGCTTCGACCGACGGAAACATCTCCCTGCGTCTCGACCCCCGGCGGATTCTCACCTCGCCGACCGCCATCAGCAAAGGAATGATGACCGTGGATGACATGGTCATCACGGACCTCGAAGGCAACAAACTGAGCGGCCGGCGCAACCCCTCCTCCGAGCTGGCCATGCACTTGCTGATTTACCGCCGCCGCCCGGACATCAACGCCGTCTGCCACGCGCATCCGCCGGTTGCCACCGGCTATGCCGCCGCGGGCATTCCCCTGAACAAAGCGATCCTTGCGGAACTGGTTTTGTCGCTCGGATGCATTCCGGTCGCTCACTACGGGACGCCGGGAACACCCGAATTGACCGATGCGATCGAGCCGCTGGTTCAGAGCTATGACGCGATCCTGATGGCGAATCATGGCGTGGTCACCTACGGACAGGACCTCTTGAACGCTTTCTTCCGCATGGAGACAACCGAGCACTTTGCCCGCGTGGCGCTAGTTACGGAGCTTTTAGGCAAACAAGTCTTGCTTTCCGGCGGAGATGTGGAAAAATTGCTCGCGGCACGGGCGCGCTATGGCCTGCAGACGGCGGCGACCGTCGGAGCGGAGTGCCCGGTAACTTCCGAGGCGCCCGAAACGGAACGCATCACTCTGACGCGGCGCGACCTCGAAGCGCTGGTGGATGAGGCCGTGCAAAAAGATCGCGCCCGGCGTTGAAAGAATTCGAACTCGGAACAGAGCAACCGGCAATCGGGACACGGCAAAAAGATCGAGCACGAGTGGAAGGCCTTTCGGCGGAGGATGAAGAATGGGCGAAGCACTGGGAATGATCGAGACACGCGGCCTGGTGGCGATGATTGAGGCTTCGGACGCGATGGTGAAAGCGGCCAAGGTCACGCTGGTGGGCTGGGAGAAGATCGGCTCGGGCTACGTCACGGCGATGGTGCGCGGCGATGTCGCCGCGGTGAAGGCGGCAACGGACGCCGGAGCGGCAGCGGCGCGGCGCGTCGGCGAATTGATAGCCGTCCACGTCATTCCGCGGCCGCACCAGTCGCTCGAAGATGTGCTCCCGATCGGCAAGTCCGCGATGGCCGCGGCGAAGTAGCCGTCGCGCCCGTGGGCGCGGTCAACTTACGCAAGCCGGTTTGGCGCGGACGCGTCTCTCGGTAGCGTGGCTTTCGATTTTGCTGTCAACTCTCGACTGCGAGCCGCTTGCTCTTGACTCTTAGCTCTCAACGCTCCACTCTCAACTCTCTCCCATGATTCTTGCCCGCATCGTCGGCACGGTTGTTTCGACGCGCAAAGACCCGCGCCTTGAAGGTAAGAAGCTGCTCATCGTGAAGCCGGTGAATCCCGAAGGCGGGGACGAACCGGGCTACCTCATTGCCGTGGACACCGTGGACTCAGGATTTCGCGAGACCGTGCTGGTTGTTTCCGGCAGTTCGGCGCGCATGGCATCGGAGTGCAAAGACCGGCCGGTGGATGCCGCGATCGTCGGGATCGTGGATTCCGTGAAGCTCGACGCGCTGCACGAAGCCGAGCTTGCCGCCGCGCGGAAGAAGTGACCTTGCGACGAGCATGGTCATCCCGAGCGAGTAACACGAGCGAGGGATCTCTCTCCATCGCTTCACACTGGGGAATTCGATGCTTCTTGGCCGCGTGATCGGAAACGTTGTCGCGACGATGAAGAATGCGTCGCTCGAAGGCCAGCGCCTCTTGATCGTTCAGCCGCTCGACCGGCATGGCCGCGACAAGGGCAAGCCGCTCGTGGCGCTCGATTCCGTCGGCGCGGGCGCCGGCGAAATGATCTACTGGTGCAAGGGCAAAGAAGCGAGCTTCCCGTTTCTTCCCGCCGAAGTTCCCACCGAAGCCACCATCGTCGGAATTGTGGATACTCTGAACGTCCCTGTGGCCGCGAGAAAAACGTAGATGCTCATCGGACGTGTGATCGGCGATGTGGTCGCGACGCAGAAGGCGCCGTCGCATGAAGGACGGAAGATTCTGGTCGTTCAGCCTCTGAATCTCGACGGCTCGGACCGCGGCGAAGCCGTGCTCGCGCTCGATGCCGTGGATGCGGGGATCGGCGACCGCGTCCTGCTCAGCACCGAAGGTTTTTCCGCAATGACTTCCGTGGGCCGCCCGAATTCGCCGATTGATACGGCCGTGATCGGCGTCATCGACGCGGTGGACCTCATCGAGGGCGTCAAGTAGTTCTCCCGCGGCTCCTTCGCTCTCATTTCATTTTTTCGCGCGAAAAAAACCGGCGGGCGGATTCGCCGAAGCGATCCCCGCCCGCCGCAATGCAATCACGCGAACTTTACTGCGATATCTGAACGTACTGCGTTTTGCCGTTGAAGTGGATCTCCGTAATCTGGGCTCCGTCGGTCACGATGGCGGAATAGCGCGACTTGCCCTGTGCGTCCTTCCATTGCACCTGAGCTTCCGCGACCACCTTGCCATCGCGTGCCAGCGTCACCTTCGAACCATCCACGGTCACCGAATAGTTTCCCGGTTTGAGTTGTTTGCCGTTGAGCGTGGCCGGATTCAGAAGATCCATCGACGCCTTGATGACGTTCTTGGAATCCTTCACCGTATCGGCTTGGGCTGTCATTGGCAACGCGAGCGCCAGCGCTGCGAGGACCGTCACTAAAAGTCTGATTCCACGTTGGAACATTCTTCGTTCCTCCTTGATCTCATTTGCCCCCTGCGAATGCTTAGACGTTTCGGCTTTCGCGCCGAAAGCAAAACGGTTAGCGATTCACGCAAAATTTATTTTTGCGTCTCAAAATTTGACGCGCGCTTCACGAGCGGACAGTGTGCTCCCGCAAGCGGACAATTTTTCAACTCATTCGCCGCGCAAAAATGCCCCCGCATCCGAAAATTCGTACATCCGCGTGCGCCGTTTTTCCCGCATGCTCCTATTTGCAACTCCCGAATCCGCTTCGTTGACACTCCTGCGGCGCTAATCAATAATCGCTCGACATGATTGGCCTGCTTCGCGGCAAGCTCGTTGAAAAGCGCCCCAACCTCGTACTCCTCGACGTGGGCGGCGTGGGCTACCAGGTGATGATCCCGCTCTCGACCTTTACAAGCCTCGGCGCATTGCACGCGGAAGCGACGCTTCTGATCCACACGCACCTGCGCGAAGACCAGCTCTCGCTCTATGGGTTTCTCACGGCGCGCGAAAAGCAGTGCTTCGAGCTTCTGATTTCGGCTTCAGGCGTCGGCCCCTCGCTGGCGCTGAAAATCCTTTCGGGCATGAGCCTCGACGAGTTGGTCCCCGCGATTCGCAAGGCCGACATCGCTCAGCTCGTACGCATCCCGGGCGTCGGCAAAAAAACAGCGGAGCGCATCGTCGTCGAATTGCGCGACAAACTCGCCGTCATCGACGTTCCCGGCGCGGGAAAGCCCGCGACGCGCTCGCAGCTCGAGGCTGACGTCGCTTCCGCGCTCGTCAATCTTGGCTACGACGCTCGCTCCGTCGAAAACGCAATCGAGCGAATCCGCGACGGCGGCAATGGCGATTTTGAGACGCTGCTTCGCGCATCGCTCCAAATTCTCGGCACCAACGCCATGCAGAAGACTGCGCGCGCCGGGCGCGAGGAATGAATCGCGCGCGAACGCACGACAACGGAGGGCGCAGTGGTTCAGTTCGTCTGGGAATTCATGGCGCGCGAGGACAAGGTGAAAGAGTTCGAGCGCTACTATTCGGCGACGGGCCCGTGGGCCGTCCTCTTCAGCGGGAATCCCGGCTATCATGGGACTGTGCTGCTTCGCGACGCGGAGTCCGCGCGCCGCTATCTGACGATTGACCGCTGGGAGAGTGTCGAGTTGCAGCAGGCCATGCGCGCCCGTTGCGCGACACAATGGGAAGAGCTGGATCGCACTTGCGAAGGATTCACGGAACTCGAGCGCCGCATCGGCGTTTTTGAGGAGCCCTAGATGCCAGAAGCCAAAAGAGCGGCGGACGGCCGGAACAGAATTGTTTCCGGGAAGGCGTTTGACGAAGACGCGCGCATCGAAGCGAGCGTGCGGCCGAAGCGCATTGAAGACTTCATCGGCCAGTCGCGCCTGAAAGAAAATCTCCAGATCGCCGTCGAGGCTGCGCGCAGCCGCGGCGAAGCGCTCGACCACGTTCTGCTCTACGGTCCTCCGGGCTTGGGAAAGACGACGCTCGCGCAGATCCTGGCAAACGAGATGAGCTCAGCCATCAAGATCAGCTCCGGGCCGCTGCTCGAAAAAAAAGGCGACCTGACTGCTATCCTGACCTCGCTTGATCAAAGCGATTTCTTTTTCCTCGATGAAATCCACCGGCTCCAGCCCGCGCTCGAAGAAATTCTTTATCCCGCGATGGAGGATTTTCGCGTGGACCTCATCATCGGGCAGGGTCCGGGCGCGCGCGTGCATCCCTACCAGTTGAACCGGTTCACGCTCGTCGGCGCAACGACCCGCGCCGGGCTCATCATGGCGCCGCTCCGCTCGCGTTTCGGCATCGTGCATCGCCTCGAATTTTATTCAGCCGAAGATTTGCTTCGAATCGTGCAGCGCTCGGCGAGAATTCTCGGCATCACGATGGACGAGCCGGGCGCCACTGAAATCGCTCGGCGCAGCCGCGGCACCCCGCGCGTTGCAAATCGTCTTCTGCGCCGGGTCCGCGATTTCGCCGAAGTTCGCGCCAAGGGCCACATCACCGTGGGAGTCGCGCGCGACGCCCTGGCGATGCTCGGCGTGGACGAGCACGGCCTCGATGATGTGGACCGCAATCTCATGCTGACGATCATGCAGAAATATTCAGGCGGCCCGGTGGGACTGAACACGATTGCCGCATCGCTGAGCGAAGAAGAAGACGCGATCGAGGAAATTTACGAGCCTTACCTGATGCAGCTCGGCCTGCTCGACCGCACTCAGCGTGGCCGCGTTGCCACTTCGCTCGCCTACAAACACTTCGGCATGGATGAACCCCGCCGCCAGCCCGGCCTTTTCTCCTAGCCTCGCGACCCAACGTAGAGCGCCGTCACGACGGGATGCGGCATCCATTTGCGCTTCGCTATTTTCGGTATCGCTTGATTAACTGTTGAAATCGCAGGTCATTTCGCAGGGAGGAAAAATACGGCGCCGCGTCAATTGCGGTGAAATCGCGGAAACCAGCGTCGAACGCCTTTTGTAGCGTGGCCAGGGCTTTCTCTTTATCCCCTTTCGCAGCATAGGCCGCACTCAACCAGTAAAGATTGATTGCAGACTTCTTTCCGCTAAACTTCAAAAGGTAGGCAATCGCCTGATCGTAGTTCCCTTGCGCCAACCTAACCTGCGCCATTCCAAGGTTCAGGAAGCTGGAATCCCCGCTCAATTCCTTCGAACGCTCGAAGGCTTCAATCGCTTCCTGGTAGCGCCCCTGGAGGAGAAGCGCGCGGCCCAGGTGATACTCGGCGGGAGACCGAGACGGCAACAGACGGAGTGCCTCGCGGGCCGCTTTTTCGGCTTCCAGCGCGTCCGGTGGTTGCTTGTACGCCAGCGCCCAGGAAAACCCATCCCAAGTCGCGGCGTTTTGTGGGTCCAGCCGGACAGCCACCCGAAATTCATCTACTGCACGGGTATAGTCATATCGCCAACCATAACTGCGGGCCAAAACGGCGCGCGCCTCCGGTAAGTTCGGATCAATCACAAGCGCTCTTTGAGCGAGCTCATCGGCGCGCTGAAGGTGAGAAGCGTCCGAGTCGATATCGCGATAGTAGACTCCCTCCACGGCGGCGAGGCCCGCTAGCGCCGGGGCGTACTCGGGGTCCAATTTCAGTGCGTGTTCAAAATTCTTCCGCGCCGCCTCGAGTTTGTCGGGTTCGTTTTCATGCTCCAGCAGAGCCCGGCCAACGAGGTACGCTTCGTACGCTTGCGAGTTTTGCGTGTACCGCTGCTGGACAGCTTTCTCCTCTTGCGGGCTGAGGTGCAGATGGAGCGCTTGCGCAATCTTCAGCGCGGTCTGCTCCTGCAGCGAAAAGACGTCCTTCAGCTCTCCCACGAAGTCATCGGCCCAGACCTGAAAGCCGGAAGTGGAGTCGATCAGCTGCACGTTGATTCGCACTTGATTGCCGGATTTCCGCACGCTTCCTTCCAGCAAATACCGCACGCCTAATTGGCGCCCCACTTCTCCCGCACTCTTGTCGGTTCCTTTCACTGCGGCGACCGAAGAATGCGAAGCCACGTCGATTCCCTGAATCTTCGCGAGTTTTGTCGTGATTTCATCCGTCATGCCGTCGCTGAAATACACGCTATCCGCATCCGTGCTCAGATTTTGCAGCGGGAGCACGGCAATCGAAGGCTTCGCTGTCGGCGCCGTTGAAAGCGTCGCGGAATTCCGGCCGCGCCACACAATTCCGCCGACCACAAGTAGCAACACGATCGCGGCCCCGCCTGCGTACACTCCCCAGCGCTTCAATTGTGCCGGCGGCCGAACCGCTTTTTGCGCTGCGGCCGTTCGCGTGGATTCGCTCTCTCGCTTCGTGCGCCTCAGATCCGCCCGCAGGTCCGCGGCCGACTGATAGCGCATGCTGCGGTCCTTCTCCAGCGCTTTGTTGATGACGCGCTCGAGCTCCGCCGGCAGCGTGGGATTCAGGCGCACTGGCGGTGCCGGCGCGCGGTTCAGAATCGCCTCGAAGATCACACCGGAAGTCGCGCCGGGAAAGGCCATCGCACCGGTGGCCATTTCGTACAGCACCACGCCCAGCGAAAATAAATCGCTGCGCGCGTCGAGCCCTTCGCCGCGCACCTGCTCCGGTGACATATAGGCAACCGTGCCCACCGCGGTGCCCGGACTCGTCAGCAACGCGTCACCCGCGGCGATTCCCGCGGATACGGCTGCTGTCTCCGCCACTTGCTGCCGCGCGGGCGCAAGCTTCGCCAGTCCAAAATCCAGAATCTTCACGTGTCCGCGCGCCGTCACAAAAAGATTGGCGGGCTTGATGTCGCGATGAACGATTCCGCTCGCGTGCGCCGCGTCGAGCGCCTCCGCGATTTGGATGCCCCATTCGAGCAGCGTTTCCGTTTCCAGCGGACGCCCCGAAATCCGATGCTTCAGCGTCTCCCCGTCCAAAAACTCCATCACGATGAAATGCCGGCCCTGATATTCGTCCACTTCGTGGATCGTGCAGATGCCCGGATGGTTGAGCGCCGAAGCAGCGCGTGCCTCGCGCTGAAAGCGCTCGAGCGCCGCCGGGTCGCGCTCCATTTCCTCCGGAAGAAATTTGAGCGCTACGAACCGGCCCAGCTTGGTGTCTTCGGCTTTGTAAACCACACCCATCCCGCCGCCACCGAGTTTTTCAAGAATTTGGTAATGCGAGATGGTTTGGCCAATCATGGCTGCGTAGCTTTTATCGGCGACGCATGTTAGGCCGCGCCCATTGCCAAGTCAATCTGCCTGCGCGAGTCTCCGAGCAGCGCGTTTTTCGGGAGTGATCGTTCTACCGAGTCGAGGCTGAGTAGCGGGCAGTGATATACTCCCGCGACACCCATGATTTGCCCTGCCTGCGGGAGTGTAGTCCCTGACGCAGCGCGCTTCTGCTCTTCCTGCGGTAGCGCGGTGGATTTCGGCTCTACGCCCACTCTGCTCGATACCACTCCGCCAAGCATTAGGTCGCCAGAAGTTCCTCCGCGCAAGCGTGATTCCTCTCCCAGTAGCAAGCTTTCTTCTTCCTCCGACTCCTTCGATGGCGCGCGATTCATCCCCGGGACGCTCCTCGCGGAGCGCTACCGCATCGTGGCCATGGCCGGACGCGGCGGCATGGGCGAAGTCTATCGTGCGGAAGACCTCAAGCTCAGCCAGACGGTGGCGCTGAAATTCCTGCCGGAATCCATCGCCCGGGATGATGCCGCACTGGCTCGCTTCCACCGCGAAGTCCGCGTTGCGCGGCAAATCTCCCACGCCAACGTCTGCCGCGTCTTCGATATCGGCGAAGCCGATGGCCTCCCTTTCCTCACGATGGAATACGTGGATGGCGAAGACCTGTCCACTCTACTCCGGCGCATTGGGCGGTTGCCTTCGGATAAAGCCGTCGAAGTGGCACGGCAGATCTGCGCGGGCCTCGCCGCCGCGCATGCGCACGACGTGATTCACCGCGACTTGAAGCCCGCCAACGTGATGATTGACGGCCGCGGCAAGGTGCGCATCACTGATTTCGGTCTGGCCGGCATCGTCGGCAGCTTCAACACTCAGGAATCAGGCGCCGGCACGCCTGCCTACATGGCTCCCGAGCAACTGGCAGGCAAAGAGGCCTCGCTTGAGAGCGACATCTACGCGTTGGGTTTGGTGCTCTACGAACTCTTCACCGGGAAACGCGCATTTGAAGCCGCCAATCTCGCCGATTTGCGCCGCGCGCACGAAAAATCATCGCCCACTCAACCTTCGCAGATCGTGAAGGACATGGACCCGCTCGTCGAGCGCGTGATCCTGCGCTGCCTGGAGAAAGATCCGGCGAAGCGCCCCGCTTCCGCGCTCCAGGTTGCGGCCGCACTTCCGGGCGGCGACCCGCTTGCCGCTGCGCTTGCGGCAGGAGAAACGCCTTCGCCCGAGATGGTCGCCGCTTCGGGAGAACCGGAAGGCCTGCGTCCCGTGGTCGCTTGGGTGTTTCTGGCGGGAGTCATTGTGTTTGTCGTCGCGGTGATTCTCTTGAGTGCGCAAACCATGCTTTACCGGCGCGTACCGCTCGAAAAACCTCCGGAAGTGCTTGCCCAACGCGCGCGGGAAATTGTGCAGAGCATCGGCTATTCGGAGCCGCCGGCGGACACGGCGATGGGGTTCTACGAAGGGGGCGACTTTCTGCGTTATATCGAGGAACACGAAAAGTCGAAGACGCGTTGGGACAACCTCGAAACCGGGGCGTTCGTGTTTTGGTATCGCGGCAGCCCTCGGCCGCTTGGGGCTCGTCGCTTCTGGACAAACGCACCCTTGCAAGGTTCTGTATGGACGGACGACCCGGTGCTCGATGTGTCCGGAATGACCCTGGTCAGCCTCAATCCGCTCGGCCGCCTCACGCAGCTCATCGCCGTTCCTCCACAGGTTGAGAAGCCGGCAGGCTCCGCGCCTTCACCTGACTGGGCGCCGTTGTTTTCTGCCGCCGGGCTCGATCCGTCCAAATGGCCGTCGGCACAGCCGAAGTGGACGCCTCCTGTTTACAGCGACTCGCGCGCTGCTTGGACAGGATCGCTGGCCGAGCGCCCCGATATCCCGATGCGGATCGAGGCCGCGGCATACCGCGGCAAGCCCGTTTACTTCGAGTTGATTGGCCCTTGGACCCGCCCCGAACGCATGGAGCCGTATCAGGCGACCGTCGGCGAACACACATTTCTGGTGTTCCTCATTCTCTTGCTGCTTTCGATGCTGGTGGGTGGTGCATTGCTCGCACGGCGGAACCTGCGCCTCGGCCGGGGCGATCGCAAGGGGGCTTTTCGTTTGGCGGCTCTTGTTTTTGCCTCCTTGGCGGTGGCGTGGTTTTTTGGCGCGCACCATGTCGCGGCTTTCTACGAATTCGTGTCCTTTCTCATGTTTTTGGCCACGGGAGTTGCGTGGTCCTGTTTCTTATGGATTCTCTACATTGCCTTGGAGCCATATGTGCGCCGCCGCTGGCCGACCACCCTGGTCTCCTGGAGCCGCTTGCTGGCGGGAGGCTTCCGGGATCCGCTGGTGGGACGCGATGTGCTGGCCGGTTGTCTCGTCTGCGCGTTTGCGGCCGCTCTTGAAAAACTTTCGTGGTTTGTTCCTTCCTGGCTCGGCCATCTTCCGCCGCAACCGCAATCGGGTCCGGATTGGCAGTTTCTGGGGGCGCGCACGACCCTTGCTGACATTTCGAACAGCTTAATGTCGGCGCTATTCGTCTCGCTTGCGTTCTTGTTTGTCCTGGTCCTTCTCCGGGCTTTGTTGCGCAAGGAGTGGGCGGCAGCAATCGCATCCGTTCTTTTTTTCTCGGTTTTGTTCGCAGGGGCGAGCCACGATCTTCCAGTTGTTTTGGTGTACGCTCTGATCACTCGGGGCCTCTTCGTGTTTCTACTGATCCGCTTCGGCTTGCTGGCTGTCGTGGCTAATTTCGTCTTCAACGAATTCCTGACCAACGTTCCCCTGACGATCCAGGGATCTGCGTGGTATGCGGGCATGAGCCTGAGTGGGATTCTGCTGATGGCCGCGATGGCGTTATATGGCTTCTACGCCTCGCTCGGCGGCCGGCCGGTTTTCGGTCGTGCCGCGCTCGAGGAGTGAGCCGCCGCTCGTGCGCCCTCGATCCGTCCCTATTGCCCTCCTTGAACGAAACAATTCCTAGATGTACCTTTGCTGCATGAACCCGCGAACCGCCTTCGCGCTTCCGCTCCTCGCGCTCTTTTTCTGCGCTCCGCCCGCCCGAGGTTCCGAC
>JBAWGF010000045.1:0-2554 GCA_049592615.1 Candidatus Acidiferrales bacterium | reverse complement strand
TGCCACGAATTGCGCCGAATGCGATCGCGCGATGCTGTGGGGAATCGTGGATGTACGCAGCGCGCATTCATTCTGACTTGAGCGAAGGACTGCTTCGCAACGAAACGATCGGCCGGTTCAAGAAGCGGACTTTGTGACCTGGATCACGCGCCCCGGTCTTTCCCATCACGTCGCGAACGACCTTGATTGCCTAACATGGTTTTCGGAACAGGGATCAATGGAGGCTGTTATGATTCGGCCCGACTTCGTTTTCGTTGTATTGCTCATCATCGTGTTGTACGTGGCTCAGAGGCAAATGGGGCACTGGAAGCACTGAGTTTCACGTATAGTTGAGGCCAGTTAATCGAAATCACTTGCGCTTCGATTGGGCAATAAACCTTGGGAGTTGCCGACATGACGAGTTTGAGCAAGAGAGAGAAACGCGTTCGGCCTGAGTGGGTCGCGAGCGTCTTTTTGGTGGCGCTGATTCTGTCAGGCGCAACGGGAATCCACGGACAGAACAAAGACGCAGAGCAGCCGTGGAACGCCCCGAAATCCGCCAGAGAACTGAGGAATCCCGCCGCAGTAACTCCGCAAGGACAAAAGTCGGCAGCACAATTTTACAAGCAGAACTGCGTAAAATGTCACGGCAAGACCGGCGACAGCAATGGTGCGGCTGCGAAATCGTTGCCAAAGAAGCCGACGAACTTTACGGACGAGGATTTGATGAGAAAGGCCACGGACGGCGAGCTTTTCTGGAAAATCGGCACGGGTCGCGCACCCATGCCATCCTATCAGGACAAAATGTCGGAGACCGAGCGCTGGCAACTGGTGAACTACTTGCGCATGCTCGCTATGCGCGCACAATACAGATACCTGGGAACAGCCGACTGAGGGATCAAGCAGCTGCTCATGGCGAACGGGGCATAACAATGAGGATGCGATACCGGAGAATCACAACAGCAGCGGCGCTCTTCTCGGGTTTTGGACTGGCCTGCGCTCCTTTCGTGTTGGGCGGTGCAAGAACTCAGCAGGCTGCACACCCCGACCGGCAGTTTCAACAGCTGATCCACTCGGTCGAGGGCCCAGACCTGTTTCGCGGCTATTGCGCTTCTTGCCACGGTTCCGATGCCAAAGGGCATGGTCCGGCAGCGGAATCATTGAAGAGCAAGGTTCCCGATCTAACCTTGCTCGCAAAGAACAACGCAGGGAAGTTCCCCTCAGCGCATGTGCGAATCGTGATTACAGGAGAGGCTGTAATTGCTTCCCACGGCTCTCGCGAGATGCCGATTTGGGGGCCAATTTTTCATCAAATTGAGGAAGATGTGGACAGGGGAAACGTGAGGGTGGAGAACCTGGTGAAGTATTTGGAATCGATCCAGTCGATCGCCCGCCCAGTCGCGCAAGAAAAGCAGCTCAACAAAGCGCCGACCGCGAGCTCAAGTCCTCCGTCCGGTGCGGAACTGTACAAGCGGCATTGCGCTGCTTGCCATGGTAACGATCTGAGAGGAAATGGCCCTGCACCTCCGCCATTCAGAGAGTGGACACCCGACCTGATCACATTAGCGCAGCGTAACCGAGGTGAGTTCCCCGAGGCGTACGTCGTGAAGGTGCTGCGCAACGGCGTGCAAATACCCGGCCATGGTCCCGCGGAAATGCCCATCTGGGGAGTAACATTCAAAGAATCAGAGCAACTGAATGAAGCTCAACTCAGGTTGCGGATCTCAGAACTGGTTGACTACCTCAAATCTCATCAGGCGAAATAACGTCGCCGGCGGCAGTGACGATTTTCGCAATTCCGACCCTCCAAGCTGAGCGGCGCGCGTCACACTTCCCCTCGAGTAACGAGCGGGTGGGCCACCCTTGGCGGCGCACCGTCCACACACTTACACAGATTCTATCTCTTGTGCGCGACTTGTCTCTTTCCTGGTAGGGGCGCAGCATGCTGCGCCCGGCAAATGATCTGGGCACCACGCATAGCGAACGACCCGCCAATTTAATGGGCGACGAGGGATTTTTCTTCGTCTTTTCGCTTTTGTCGTCATCCTGCTTGCCCTGAGCCATCGCGAAGGGAGCGGAGCGAAGGACCTCTCTTTACTTCTGTGCCTTCGTTGTCATCCCCGATTTCGTACGACCCTTCAACAGCAAAACTTGACGGGTCGGGCACCCCTCAACGTTACGTGAACTCAATCGGTAACAACTGGTGTGGTCTCCTCCGCGCGTGCGCTGATGTCAAGACTCGAAATACTCGGAGCGAATGGGTCGGCCACCCGCCTAGGGTTTCGACTTATCGTTGTAGACATCTGCGATGGGGGGAAAACTATCTATACAAGCAAGACGGTCCACGTTCAATTCTGAGGATATATGAGACATTTGATCTCTGTTTCGATTATTTTGACGCTTACTCTGTTCTCTGTGGCAATGGCACAAACGCACTCACGCAACGATCTGGCTTTACGAGCGGTTGACGTTTCGCATTCCGGGACGATCAAAGTCAACGTCATAAATGCCTCTCAGCACCGTCTCAGAATTTGGAAGGATTCGAATAGCTGGGGAGCAGCGCGTTGGCGCGTTC
>JBAWGF010000044.1:0-1575 GCA_049592615.1 Candidatus Acidiferrales bacterium | reverse complement strand
TGTTGTGGCACAGACAATCTTGTCTGTGCACGCCGGCGATTCAAATCAAAAGCGCACAGGCAGGATTGCCTGTGCCACAAAAACAAATGGGGCGGCATTTCTGCGGCTCCCTACTCCTTCGCAATCGATTGAAAACTCAGCGTGACCATGTACATCGGGCAGGCCGACGCGGGAACATCCTCGAGCGAAAGTACGCGAATGCCGCGAATCTTGAATTTGCCGACCAACTCATTCGTCTCAAAGACGTACAAATCGAGGTCCGCTTCGGGGATCAGCAGCTTTTCCTTTTGCGCCTTCACGATCGGGTCGAAGCCGCCTTCATCGCCCGCACCGAAGCGCAATCGTCCCGGACCCGCTTTCCCAGCGCGCAAAGACGCCGCGGCTTCTTTCCATTCGCTCTCATCGTCCTTGCGAACTTTCGTCGCGGCATTCGCCGATTTCTTTGCCGCGACAGCCGGCGGCGCCGCTTCGACGCCTTCGATCCCCAGCCAGCCATTATATTTTTCGTTGACGACGATATTCGTAGCCGTCTGCCCATTCACGGCGATGTGCAGGTAGCTGTAGCCGACCGATTGCGTGCGCGCCGGCGCAGCCATCATCACCGTGATCGCAGCCGCGCACAAAAAACTCGCACCGATTTTCACGTTGTGCCTCGCATTCGTCACTGAGTCCATTTTACGTTGCCGCTGCTCGCGCCCGCCGCCGTTCGCGCTCCGGTTGCCGAAAGCACCAATCAACGCATGGCGGCGAAAAATTGAGCCCACAAATAAAAAGGGCGGCATTTCTGCCGCCCCGAGAATCAACATGGGAGTTACGCCTCGTGCAACGGTGTCACATTTCAGGAACGAAGGCTCTTGATGAAATCAGCCGCTGGCAGCAAAGACCACGACATAAACAATAGCGCGGTCGTTTGGACGTGAAGTGTCCATAAACGAAACGTGACCTTGTCTTGCAGCTTGCTCCTATCTGCCGCGAACATCAATTCGACCGACTTCTCCGGCCGCGACAATAGAAAGATCCCGCAGAGGAGAGCAAATATTGCCACACCGAGCAAATCCCAGCGTGTCACTCCATGTGGCAACGGGGATGTGCCCCACGAAACTTCTCCAGGCTTGGGATGCACCATCCACAAAATTGCAGGACGCGTGAAAAAAAACACGATTGCTCCGAATAAAACCAATCCCACAAAGCGCTTTCCAAACTCAAACGGAGGCTTCCTGGCAAGCCTAAGATCGCTTACGCCCCAGCTGTAAACGGGAAGATACTTGCCGGGCGCAAAAAGCAAAATGCAACCATGAAAGAGAAAGACTAGGGAAGCGATCAAAACACCCGTCGCGAAAACCCAGTTTTCAAGCATCTCGTGGCCTCGCTTGATTTCGCGAGCGTACTACATCAGTACATACGTCCTCAACTAGCGAAGATAAGTTTACTAGAGTCGATAAAAGCTCTTCATTTGATTCGCGTCATTCGAGAAACGCATGAAACGCCGCGGCAGGTGCAAGAACGTATCGCGCGCACCGGCGGCGTGAACCGCTACGGCGAGCCCAACTTCCGCGTCGTGTGGGGAGGCTCGCG
>JBAWGF010000043.1:0-5519 GCA_049592615.1 Candidatus Acidiferrales bacterium | reverse complement strand
GCGGCATCAGATCTTCACCTCGAAACTCAATCCATCGAAAGAGAGCTGAATACCCTTGGGCAGCTTCGCGTTCGTTTCCGCATGCCCCAGATCGTGGCAAATGTGCGTGAACCATGCGCGCTTCGGTTTCAATTCCTCCACCAGCGCGAGCGACTGCTCAACGTTCGAGTGCATCGGGTGCGGGACATACCGCAGCGCGTCAAGAATGAAATCGTCCAGCCCGCGCAGCAGCGCCTTCGAACTTTCCGGCACCTGACTGAAATCCGTTAGGTACGCTGCGTTGCCGATCCGAAATCCCAGCACTTCGGTCGGTCCATGTTTGGCCGGCACTGGAATAATTTCCACGCCAAATAATTCGAATGGCCCCTGAATCGCGTGCAGCTCGACGCCCGGAAGCGTGCTTTCCGTCGGCGCATCGTCAAAAATGTAGGCAAACGTTCGTCGCAGAATTGCAAGCGTTCCCTCCGACGCATAAATCGGCACCGTGCCCCGCTGTTTCAAATTGAAAGGACGAATATCATCGAGGCCGAGGATGTGGTCTGCGTGCGCATGTGTGAAGAGAACGGCATCGAGCCGGTCGAGCTTTTGACGCATCGCCTGCGCGCGAAAATCCGGCGTTGTGTCGATCACCACCTGGCGCCCGGCGTACGACAGCAGCACCGATGGACGCGTCCGCTTGTCGAGCGGGTCTTTCGATTCGCAAACCGCGCAGTGGCATCCGAGCGTCGGCACGCCCATCGACGTGCCCGATCCCAAAACGGTTAGTTGCAGTGTGGACATGAACTCAAAGGAAGGATTCTACCTGTTCGTTGATGCCACTAGAAGAGATCTAGCGGCTGCCCGCCGCAAGCTCACTTGCCCTTGGCCTTTTTCGACATCGCTTCAGCCGCCGCCTTAGAAATCTCCATAAACGTCAGCTTCAGACTTCCCAAAACCTCAAGGAGCACATCTTCATCGGCCTTCGCAAGATTGCCCTTCGTCTTCTCACGCAGCGCGTCGAGCATATCGATCACTTCGCGCGCGCCCTCGAGGTCCACAAACGGTTGCCCCGTCCGCGGGTCCGCCATTCCGCCGAGCATTGCGGCAGCGTTTCGCGTCAGAAAATCCACGAGCATCTGAAAACTGCGTGACGCTTCATTCAATTCGGCCGGCTCTTCGGCTGCGGGAGCGGGAGCGGCCGCCGCGGCGTCCGTCGCGCCGATAATCGTAGAAGTTCCGCCCGTGTGTTTTGCCGAATCCTTCGTTGCGGGTCGCGCGGCTGCCTGTGCATTCGCCTGCGATTGCAAAGATGCCTTTTTTGACGCCGCTTCTTCGTCGCGTTTGTCCTGCTCGACGACATCCTTGCGCAGTTCGCCCGCTTCGGTAAAGTGCCGCCGGTCGATTACGCGAAATGTCTCTTCCTTTTTTTGGTCAGCCAATGGATTTTTCCTTGAGTTTGTAATCGAGGGCCGAAACAACAGTTTAGCACCCGCATCGCGTCCCCACAAGCAGACGGTCATATTGGGAGTGGATCACTTCAAAGTGAGGTTACTTCAACGCGTGAGACTCGCGATGGGCATGAAGCAGCAATCTGGTTAGCTTGAACTGCCACATAACCCTTGTCCCGCGTCACACGTCCCTGTAAATTGTTTGGTTATTCAGGAGCGAACAAGCCCGCCGTGTCTCCGCGCCGGAAAAGTTCTCGCAAGCCACACGCAAAGCCGCGCCCCACTACGCGCCGAAATCGCGGTACGCGCGCTGCTTCTCCCGGCGCAAGGTTCGAAAAGCTCGCCGCTCTTCAGGCGCGTCTTCGCGCCCCCGGCGGCTGCCCGTGGGACCGCGAACAGACCCACGAATCGTTGAAGAAGTTTCTGATCGAAGAGTCCTACGAAGTACTTGACGCGATGGACTCGGGCGATCCTCACAAGTTCTCCTCCGAACTCGGCGACCTGCTACTCCAGGTCGTCTTCCACTCGATTCTCGCGGAAGAATCGGGCCGCTTTACTATTTCCGATGTCATCGAGTCGGTCCACACCAAAATGGTTCGCCGGCATCCGCACATTTTCGGCACAGTGAAGGCCAAAACTTCCGCCGAAGTCCTGAAGAATTGGGAGCAGCTCAAGGCCGAGGAGCGCGCGTCTGAAGTGAGCGAGGCGCGGGCGGACAAATCAATTCTCGCGGGCGTTCCGAGTTCGCTTCCGGCAGTTCTCGAAGCCTATCAACTCACGCGCCGCGCCTCTCACATTGGATTCGACTGGGAAAATCTTTCCGAAATCCTCGACAAGCTCGATGAAGAAGAACGAGAGCTGTGCGACGCGATTCCATCCGGCTCTGCGAACAGCAAGAATATCGCGCCCACTGCGCGAGTGGAGGAAGAACTCGGAGATCTTCTTTTCGTCGCCGTCAACATTGCTCGCTTCCTCGGCGTCGATCCCGAGATCGCGTTGAAAAAAGCGAATCGCAAATTCAAGCAGCGTTTTACTTGGATGGAATCCGCAGCCGCTCGCGAAGGGCGCCGTCTCGCAGACGTGCCGCGCGAGCGCATGGAAGAATTGTGGAACGAGTCGAAAAGTGCGGCCGGGGCGAAGGTGCCTGCATGATGCCCGGCGAGATCAAAATTCGTCACTGCGACACGCTCGCCGAATACCGGGAATGCGTCCAACTCGAACTTTCGACGTGGGGCGAGACCATCACCGTTCCCTCCGCGATCTTCACGGTCGCGCATCACACCGGCGGGCAAATCCTCGGCGCATTCGACGGTGCCACGCTTGTCGGTTTCACTCTCGCGCTCGCGGGTATGCGCGACGGAAAGGCGTTCCTGCATTCGCATATGACCGCGGTGCTCCCCGAATACCAAAATCGCGGCATCGGCCGGCGCCTGAAACTTTTTCAACGCGAGGACGCTCTCCGGCGCGGCATCTCGCTCATCGAGTGGACCTTCGACCCACTCGAGCTGAAGAACGCTCATTTCAATCTCGTTCGCCTCGGCGCCATCGCCCGCCGCTACATCGAGGATTGCTACGGCCTCACCGAAAGCCCTGTCCATGCGGGGCTTCCCACCGACCGCCTCGTCGCCGAATGGTGGCTCGATTCCGATCGTGTGAGGTCCATTCTCGAAGGCAAGCCGTTGCCGCTGAACTCCGCCAGGCACATCGGCTATCCCTCCAATATCGGCGAAATCAAAACGAAAAATCGAGCCGCCGGCGCGCGCTACCAGGCCGAAGCCCGCGAAAAGTTTTTGCAGATGTTCTCGAGAGGCTTCGTCGCAACATACATTGAAACCCGCGACTCGACGACCGATTATGTTCTCGAGCCTGCCGCCTCGCTTGCCGGCCTCGAACTGCTTCCGTCGTCCGCGCACGGAGAGGCATCGGAGTAGCATGCGCCTCGAAAAAATTACGCTTCGAGAGATTCACCTCGATCTTCTCGAACCGTTCGAAACCAGCTTCGACAAAGTCCTTCACCGGCGCATCCTTCTCGTCGAAACTGTTGTGGACGGAGTGACCGGTTGGGGAGAGTGCACCGCCGGCGAAGAGCCTTATTATTCCTACGAGACCGTCGAGACAGCCTGGCACATCCTCCGCGATTTTCTCTGGCCCTTCTTGCGGGGCAGGGAGTTTCCCAGTGCCGCCAAAATATGGGGACTCTTCGATCGCGTCCGCGGCCACAACATGGCCAAAGCCGCACTCGAAACCGCGATCTGGGATGCGGAGGCGAAGTTAAAAAATATCCCGCTCTGGAAACTCCTCGGCGGCGCCCGCGAAGAGATTCCCTGCGGCGTTTCCATCGGAATTCAACCATCCCTTGAGGCGCTCATCGCGAAAGTTGAAAAAGAACTCGCCGCCGGCTACCAGCGCGTCAAGATCAAAGTCAAACCAGGAATGGAACTTGAGCCAGTGAAAGCGTTGCGCGAACGGTTTCCGCGCATCCGCCTCATGGTGGACGCGAATTCAGCCTACCGCATCGAGGACGCGCCGCTCCTCAAGCAGCTCGACCCCTTCTACCTCATCATGATCGAACAGCCGCTCGGATGGGATGACATCTATTCGCACGTCGATCTTCAGCGCCAACTCGAAACGCCCATCTGCCTCGACGAATGCATCCACGACGAATCTCACGCCCGCGCAGCGATTGCGACGGGCGCTTGCCGCATCATCAACATCAAGCTCGGCCGCGTCGGCGGCCACGCATCCGCCCGGCGCATCCATGACCTCTGCCAGGCAAAGAGCGTCCCCGTGTGGTGCGGCGGGATGCTCGAGTCCGGCGTCGGCCGCGCCCACAACATCGCCATGTCCACGCTCGCGAACTTCACTCTCCCCGGCGACGTCTCCGCCAGCCGCCGTTACTGGCACGAAGACGTCATTCAACCGGAGGTCGAAGTTACAAAGCAGGGCACGATCCGAGTTCCTTCCGCGCCCGGAATCGGCTACGCACCGCGGCTCGATCGCATCGAATCGCTCACACGCCGCCGAGAGGTCCTCGAGTAAATCTTGAGCGATCCCGCGCCCACTTCATCGAGCACCGACTCACACCGCCCCAGCCGTTTTCTGCTCACTCTTTCACTTCTCGCCATGCTCATTTTGTGGTCGCTCAACTACGTTGCAGGCAAGGTTGCGCTCCGCCAGCTCGAGCCTTTCACACTCGGATCGTTTCGCGTCGAGCTGGCCGCGCTCTTGATCCTGCCTTTTTATCTGGCCCGGCGATCGCGCAATTCTGTGCGGCTCCGCGACATCTGGCTCCTCTCCTACCTCGGGCTTTTGCTCTGTTTGAATCAGTTCTGTTTCACCGTTGGCTTGAACTACACGTCCTCGGGACATTCCTCCGTCATCCTGGCATTCGGACCCATCATCGTGCTCCTGCTCGCCGTCGCGATGAAACTCGAGGCGCTCACGCCCGCGAAAATCATCGGAATGTCGCTTTCTCTCATTGGTGTAATCGTGCTGGAAACCGAGCAGGGCCTTTTCACGCACTCTCCTTTTCTCGCGGGCGACTTGATCACACTCGCCGGAACAACGATTTTTTCTTTCTACGCCGTCTTCGGCAAAAAAGCGGCGAGGGAATTCGACACGCTAACGATGAACACGTTCAACTACCTCGCCGGCGCGATTCTCTTTTTGCCTATCGCGGTCCGGCAGGGAATCCGTCTGGATTGGGGAAGCATCGGCTGGGCTGCATGGTCGGGCCTTTTTTACATGGCCGCTATCAGCTCGGTTGTTGCCTACATGCTTTTCTACTGGGCTTTGCGCCACATGACCGCTTCTCGCGTTACCGCTATCAACTATTTCCAACCTCTCGGTGCAATTTTAGTTTCCGCCGTGTTCCTCGCGGAACACCCGACGCGCAACCTCCTTGCTGGTGGCGCGCTCGTGATTCTGGGCGTCTATCTTGCCGAACGCGGCACCGCATGACGGGGTTTACTCAGAGCACGGCTTCAGCCGTGCCGCAACCGCTGCCAAATGAGCCCGGCTTTACGCGCTGAGAGCGAGTCGTGTGAGTTCTCACAGAAATTCCGTGGCCCCTGAAGAACATCTTTCTGATCC
>JBAWGF010000042.1:0-24991 GCA_049592615.1 Candidatus Acidiferrales bacterium | reverse complement strand
CTTCTCGTAGGAGGAGGGTTGCTCGTCCGCAGCTTTGTCCGGTTGATGCAAGTCTCCCCCGGATTCAACGCTGAGAATTTACTGACCTTGAGGGTCCAACTTCCCGATCAAAAGTATCCCAAACCTGAAAACGCCCAAGCCCTCTTCCGCGATCTTCTGGGCCGCATCAAGAACTTGCCCGGCGTCGAATCTACCGGTGCGATTTCCTTCCTGCCGATGGCCGGGGCGATGTACAACTTGCAGTTCAATCTCGATGGCCAGCCCCCCGCGCCCGGCTCGAAACCGACTTCAGCTGAATACCGCGTTGTGACTCCGGAATATTTTCGCGCGATGGGAATTCCCCTCTTGCGAGGGCGCACGTTCACGGAAGCGGATTCACCGGATAGTCCGCCGGTCGCGATCATCAACGAAGAAATGGCCCGGCGCTTTTGGCCCAATACGGACCCGATTGGTCAGCGAATCGCGATCACGGACCGTCCGATCGCGATTCGTGAAATTGTGGGAATCGTCGGCGACGTGAAGCAATTCGGTCTCGATCGGCCCGCTCGGCCTGAGATGTACATCACGGAGTTTCAGAAAGGCTGGGGTAACCTGGCCGTCGTCGTACGGAGCAAGACTCCGCCATCTTCGCTTGCTTCCGCAGTCGCCGCGCAAGTCGAGGCGCTCGACAAGGACTTGCCGGTTTACAGAGTCGAGACGATGGAAGAAATCATCACCCGATCCGTAGGAGACCGCCGATTCTCCACCTATCTCTTCACGTTGTTCGCGTCGCTGGCGCTGATTCTGGCCACGGTGGGTATTTATGGCGTGATGTCTTACACAGTAGCGCAGGGCACTCGTGAGATTGGCATTCGCATGGCCCTCGGTGCGAAGCGGGCCGACGTTCTGAGACTGGTCCTAGGCATGGGAATGCGAGGCGTGCTGCTGGGAGTCGGCCTCGGAATCGGCGGTGCGGTTCTGCTGACCCGCTATTTGGCCAGCTTGCTTTTCAGCGTGAATCCGATCGATCCCGCGACGTTCACAGCAGTGGCGATTCTTCTCTCAGTCGTTGCGTTCGCGGCTTGCTATATCCCAGCGCGGCGCGCGATGCGCGTCGATCCGATGGTCGCTTTGCGTTACGAATAGGACCCGGAGAGTGGACAGAGGGTCAATACGAAGTAGAATACCCCGTCACTCTGCCGCCTCTCGGGAGCCGAATCTATGACCACCCTTTGGCACGATTTGCGATATGCCTGGCGCATGCTGGCGCGAAACCGCGGCTTCACGGCCGTGGCCATCTTGACGCTTGCGATCGGAATCGGCGCCAACGCTTCGATATTCAGCGTCATCAACACCGTTTTGCTGCGACCGTTGCCGTTTCCGGATCCCGATCGAATCGTTTTCATCTGGGAGACCTTCGCCAATCGGAGCATCACGAATGGTGTCGCTTCGCCTGCAGAGTTCCTCGATTGGCGCGATATGAACCATTCGTTTGAGGAACTCAGCGCCTGGCACATCTCGTTTTTCTCAATCACCGGAGGCGGAGACCCCGACCAGCTTTGGGGGATCAACTCTTCTGGGAATTTTTTCCGCCTGCTTGGTGTGAAGCCCGCGATGGGCCGCGACTTTCTCCCGGAGGAAGAGCAGCCCGGCCACGAGCAGGTCGTGATCCTGAGTTACGGGGTGTGGCAACGGCGATTCGGCGGCGACAAGGACATCATCGGAAAATCGATCACGCTCGATTACAAGCCGTACACGGTTATCGGTGTGCTTGCCCGCGGCTTTTCGTTGTTCGGAACGAGCCGCCAGATCGACTTCTTCGTGCCCTTCGCATTCAATCGCGCCCAGCTGAAGCGCGACGATCATGAAGTCATTGTTTTCGGGCGGCTGAAGCGAAGTGTTTCGCTGGCTCAGGCGCAGGCGGAAATGGAAACCATTTTCGCGCAACTGAAACAGTCTTATCCGGGTGTGGACCAGGAGAACTACCCGAGCGTTGTGCCAATCCATGAATACATTTCGAGATCGTTTCGCCCCGCGCTGCTCATCTTGCTCGCGGCTGTAAGCTTCGTTCTCCTGATTGCCTGCGCCAACGTGGCGAATCTGATGCTTGCGCGCGCCGCCTCGCGCGAACGCGAAATCGCCGTTCGCGCCACGCTCGGCGCCGGACGCCGTCGCCTTCTCCGCCAGCTTCTAACCGAGAGCGCGCTCCTGGCGCTGATGGGGGGCGCGTTCGGAATTCTCGTGGCCTATGGCGGACTCCATCTCTTGCGCGCGGCGCTCCCGCCGCCGGGAGGATACGGCGAAATTCCGCGCACCGACTTGATCGGAATCGACGGAACCGTGCTGGCTTATACGCTTATCGTTTCTCTCTTCACGGGAATTATTTTTGGGCTTGCGCCCGCGCTTCAAATTTCACGTTCGGAACTGTATGAATCGCTCAAAGAAGGGAGCCGCGGTTCGACCGGTGGGCGCCGCAGCCATTTTATCCGGTCGGCGCTCGTCGTTTCGGAAATGGCGCTTTCGCTCATGCTGCTCGTGGGCGCGGGCCTGCTGATCCGCAGCTTTGTCCGGCTGATGTCCGAAGACCTCGGGTTCAACCCTTCGCATTTGCTGACGATGCAGGTTTACCTTCCGCAATTGCAGTATTCGTCGCGGCCGCCAATTGCGAACTTCTATCAACAAACGCTCGAGCGTGTGTCTGCTCTGCCGGGCGTCCAGTCGGCGAGCGCGGTGAATTTTCTGCCGCTGAGCGGCTGGGGCGACTTCTGCGATTTTGACATTGCGGGACGGGCGCAGCCGCCATCGGGCCAGCAATTTACGGCGCAATATCGCATCGCCGATTGGAACTATGTCCGTACCATGTCGATCCCGCTCAAAGCAGGCCGCGATTTTACATCTGCCGACGGCCCGGACGCAGAGGGTGTCGCGCTCATCAATGAGGCGTTGGCCAAAAGGTATTGGCCGGATGAGGATCCGGTCGGGAAGCAGATTCGTCTGCGTTTTTCCGCAACCGCCTCGCCGTGGGAGCCCATGGCGCGGGACTCATGGCTGACGATCGTGGGAGTCATCGGCGACGTTCGCGATTGGGAGTGGGGCGAGCAGAAAATCGCCCAGCTTTATCTGCCGTCCCTCCAGGATCCGTCCCGCCTCATGCGGCTCGCGATCCGTTCGAATAGCGATCCCGCCCAACTTGCCTCCGCCGTGCGTCAGGTCGTCGGCACCGTCGATTCGAACCAGGCGGTGACGGAAGTCCGCTCGATGGATCAATTTCTCGCTTCCGCCGTATCGCAAAGGCGGATGAGCATGTTGCTGTTGGGAGTCTTCGCTGGTGTCGCAACACTTCTCGCCGCGATTGGTATTTACGGCGTCATGGCCTATGCCGTCTCCCAGCGCTCGCACGAGATCGGAATCCGCATGGCGCTCGGCGCGGAGCCGGGCGATGTACTTCGCATGGTGGTTGGCGACGGAATGAGGCTTGCCGGGATCGGCCTGGTCTTAGGACTCGTCGGATCCTTCGGCGCCATGCGCTATCTGGGCAGTCAGCTTTACGGAGTGAAGGCCACCGATCCGATTACGTTCGCCGGCGTTGCCGCCGGATTGACCATTATTGCGGTCGCCGCGTGTTATTTCCCCGCGCGGCGCGCCACGCGAGTCGATCCGTTGGTCGCGCTGCGGTACGAATGATGCATCCGAGTTTCGAGGGGCGTTAGAAAGAAAAGGGAATCCGAATGGGAAACTTTTTGCAGGATTTGAAATACGGCATCCGGATGCTGGCAAAGAATCCGGGATTTGCGACGGTCGCTGTCTTGACGCTTGCGCTCGGAATCGGCGCAAACACGGCCATCTTCACCGTCGTGAACAGCGTTCTGCTGCGCCCGCTTGCGTTCCGCGATCCCTCACGGGTTGTTCTCGTTGTCGAGCGCAGCAAGTTCCCTACGATCACTACGTCGTATGAAAACTACCTGGACTGGCGCGACCAGAGCCGCTCCTTCGAGTCCATGGAAGCAACGATGTTCACGAACCTGACGCTCACGGGAATTGGAGATCCCGAGCGCATTCCCGCGCGCCGCGCAACCGCCGGACTCTTTCCGCTCCTCGGCGTCAAGCCCTTTGCCGGGCGCTCGTTTCTCCCCGAAGAAGACCGCGCCGGGGGCGCTCCGGTCGTGATGGTCAGTTACCGCCTCTGGCAGCGGCGTTTCGCCGGCTCGACGGATTGGATCGGCAAAACGATCACACTTGATTCGCAGCCTTACACACTGATCGGGGTGCTGCCGCCCGATTTTCAGCTTCTGCAGCCGGCCGATCTATTCGTCCCGTTTCATCCCTGGGCCAAGACTCTCCCGGATGACCGCAATTGGCATCCCGGAATTATTCCGGTCGCGCGATTGAAAGCAGACGCCACTCTCGAGCAGGCTCGCGCGGAAATGAAAACGATCGCGCAGCGGCTCGAGAAGCAATATCCCGATTACAACACCGGTTACAGCGCCGACGTTGTGCATCTCCAGGATCAGATCGTGCAGAACGTTCGCCCGGCGCTCCTCGTGCTGCTTGGCGCCGTCGGATTCATCCTGCTGATCGCCTGCGCGAACGTTGCAAATCTGCTTTTGGCGCGCGCCGCTTCGCGGGCTAGGGAAATCGCCATCCGCACCGCGCTCGGCGCCAGCCGGATGCGCGTCGTCCGCCAACTTCTCACCGAAAGTATCGTCATTGCCGTTGTCGGCGGGGGACTCGGGCTGGTCTTTGCAAACGCCGCCCTCGGCCCGCTTCTGAAGCTCTCCGCCGGAACCGTGCCCAACGCCGGCGCAATCGAAATCGACCGCTGGGTCCTTGTATTCACCGCGGCTGCTTCGTTGCTCACCGGAATTCTCTTCGGCTTGATTCCAGCGCTTCGAACGGCCCAGCTCGACCTGTGTGAAACCCTCAACGAAGGCGGGCGCGGTTCAACCGGGGGTGCCGGAAGCCATCGCCTTCGCTCCGCTTTGGTCGTGACGGAAATCGCGGTTGCGATGCTCTTGCTCGTTGGTGCCGGGCTGTTTCTGCGCAGCTTCGAACGCATGCAAGCGGTGCCGCCCGGTTTTACTCCCGATCACTTGCTCGCCGCAGATATCCCGCTTTCGCCCGCCGCCTATCAGAAGCCGGAGATGAAGTTCCAATTCTTCGACCGCTTGCTCGAACGCACACGGACGCTGCCCGGAGTCCGTTCCGCCGGCGCCGCCTCATTTCTCCCGATGAGCGGCGGCGGCTCCATCATCCATTTCAATATCAACGGCCGCCCGCCGAAGAGCCCGCATGAATTCATCGCTGCCGGCTATCGCACCGTCACTCCTAACTATCTCGAAACGCTCGGTGTCCCGCTTGTCGCGGGCCGGATGATTACCGACGCCGACAGCGAGATATCACCCGCCGTCGTCCTGATTAATTCCTCGATGGCGCGGGAATTCTTTCCCGGCGAATCGCCGCTCGGCAAACGCATGCAGCTCGGAGAGATGCCGGACCAATCCGTCCCGTGGATGGAAATTGTGGGTGTCGTCGGCGACGTCAGGCCGGGACTCGGAACCGACCCACAAGCCGAAATGTATTTGCCTTACCGGCAGGCCGATGGCGTGCTCCCCGTTTTTCAGCTTTCGGTTGTGCTTCGCACTACGTTCGACCCGGCGAGCGAGACTTCGGCGCTCCGCAGCGCGCTCGCCGAAATCGACAAGAACCAACCGCTCGTGAATGTGCGCACAATGGAAGACAACATGGCCGCCTCCGTCGCGCAACCGCGATTCCGGGCGTGGCTACTGGGTCTTTTCGCGCTGCTCGCGCTCCTGCTTTCAACGATCGGAATCTACGGAGTGATGTCGTACACAGTGAATCAGCGCACGCATGAAATTGGAATCCGCATCACGCTTGGCGCTCAACCGTTTCAAGTTTTTCGGCTTGTCACGGGGCAGGGACTCCGGCTCGCGCTTTTGGGAGTCGCGATCGGCCTGGCTGCATCGCTCGCCCTGACCCGCGTTTTGCGCAGCTTCCTTTACAACGTGAGCGCGATCGATCCCGTGACGTATTTGGTCGTTGCCGGAATCCTCGTCGCCGTCGGCCTGCTCGCTTCTTACTTGCCGGCGCGCCGCGCTACAAGAGTCGATCCTTTAATCGCAATTCGATATGAGTGAGAAACCACATGACCTATGCATCCGATTCCGTATCCACAGAGAACCGCAGTAAACTTGAGGGAGAAAGATTTCGCACCATGACGCCACCACATTCCACACGAACCAGAATACTCGTCGCCGACGACCAGCCCGACGTTCGCGAAGCATTGAGGCTGCTGCTCAAAGGTGAGGGATTTGAGACCGAGACCGTTGCTTCGCCCGCGGCCGTGCTTTCGGCGCTCGAGGCGCGAGAGTTTGATGCGCTGCTAATGGATTTGAACTACGCGCGCGACACAACGTCGGGACAGGAAGGCCTCGACTTGCTTTCGAATATCCGCTCGAAGGACAGCACGCTGCCCATCATCGTCATGACGGCCTGGGGCAGTCTCGAGCTCGCGGTCGAAGCGATGCGCCGCGGCGCCAAGGATTTCGTCCAGAAGCCGTGGGAAAACGCGCGCCTGCTCGCCATTCTGAAAACGCAGATCGAATTGTCGCAGGCGTTGCGCAGAAGCCAGCGCCTTGAAGCCGAAAATCGGCTCCTCCGCGCCGACGGCCGCCCCACTCTGATCGCCGAATCGGCCGCCATGCGCCCCGTGATGGATTTGATCGCGCGCGTGGGCCCGTCGGATGCAAACGTCCTCATCACGGGCGAGCACGGCACAGGCAAGGAAGTCGTTGCGCGCACTCTTTACGCTCTTTCGTCGCGCGCCGGCCGGCCGCTTGTCACAGTCAATGCGGGCGGCTTGCCCGAAGGCGTCTTCGAAAGCGAGCTTTTTGGACACGTCAAGGGCGCATTCACGGATGCAAAGTCCGACCGCGTAGGACGCTTCGAGCTGGCCGATGGCGGCACGTTGTTCCTCGACGAAATTGCCAACGTCCCGATGAATCTGCAGGCCAAGCTCCTCCGCGCACTCGAGACGGGCGAACTGGAACGCGTCGGGTCTTCCACCACGCGCCGCGTGGACGTCCGCATCGTTTCCGCCACGAACGCGGACGTGCAAACGGAAGTTTCCGCGGGGCGTTTCCGCGAAGATTTGCTTTTCCGCCTGAACACCATCGAAATTCATCTGCCTCCTTTGCGCGAACGCAAAGAAGATATTTCGCTCCTCGCGCACCACTTCCTGCGGCAATCCGCGCAACGCTACCGCAAGCAGCTTGAAGGCTTTGAGGCCGTCGCGCTGCAAGTTCTGCTCGACCATCCGTGGCCGGGCAACGTGCGTGAACTCGATCATGCCGTCGAACGCGCCGTTCTTTTGGCTGAGGGCACGCAGGTCCGTGCCGGCGATCTCGGCTTGCGGCCGGCGCGCGAAGCTTCCTTGCGCCTGGATGAAATGAGCATCGAGGAAGTCGAGCGCGTCTTGATTCAAAAAGCCCTCGCGCGTTTTGGCGGCAACGTCAGCCACGCGAGCAAGGCGCTTGGTCTGAGCCGCAGCGCGCTCTACCGCCGATTGCAGAAATACAGCCTTTGAAACCCCTTCTGTACGAGCGCCGCATTCTTCTCCTGGCCCTCGCGGCTGGCCTCGGGAGCACGCTCGTCGCAATGATTCTTCTCTGGATCGGGAATTACTCCTCGAAGCTGCAGTGGACTCTCGCGGTTCTCATGGTTGTCACATGGCTGAGCTTTGCTTTCGCGGCGCAGAGCCGCGTAGTCTTTCCTCTTCGCACGCTTTCCAACCTTCTGGCCGCGCTGCGCGAGGGAGACTTCTCGATTCGGGCGCGCGGCGCGAAGAAAGAAGACGCGCTCGGTGAAGTGCTTCGGGAAGTCAATGCGCTCGGTGAAACTTTGCGACAGCAGCGTCTTGGCGCACTCGAAGCCACTGCGTTGCTGCGCAAGGTCATGGAAGAAATAGATGTTGCCGTGTTTGCGTTTGACGGCGCTGGATGCTTGCGGTTGGTCAACCGCGCGGGCGAGCGCGTCTTGAATCAGCCGGGCGAGCGCATTCTCGGCCGAAACGCCGCGGAACTGGGCCTCTCCGATTGCTTGCGAGGTGAAACTCCCCGCATCGCACAGATTGCGTTTCCCGGCAAGTCGGGCCGCTGGGAAATTCACCGCGGAAATTTTCGCGAGGCGGGCCTGGCGCATGAACTTCTTGTGATTACGGATTTGAGCCGCGCGTTGCGCGAGGAAGAGCGGCAGGCTTGGCAGCGATTGATCCGTGTGCTCGGGCACGAACTGAACAACTCGCTCGCTCCCATCAAGTCCGTGGCGGAAAACCTGGGAAGCATGCTTGGTCGAAAAGACCGGGCCCCGGATTGGCAGGAGGACATGCGCAGCGGCCTCAACGTGATTGCAGCTCGAACCGACGGCCTCGCGCGTTTCATGAGCGCCTATGCACGCCTCGCCAAACTTCCTCCGCCCGTATTCCATCCGGTGGACGTGAGCGTGTGGGTTCGCCGCGTGATCGGTCTCGAGCCCCGGCTTCAGGTCCAACTCAAACCCGGCCCGGAGATCCGCATTCAGGCCGACCCGGACCAGCTCGAGCAGCTCCTCATCAACCTCTTGCACAACGCGGTGGATGCAGCGATCGAAACAGGCGGCGGCGTGCGCGTGGGATGGGGGCGCGAGGATGGCTTCGTCGAAGTGTGGGTCCAGGATGACGGCCCCGGGATTCCGAATCCCACGAACCTCTTCGTTCCGTTTTTCACGACCAAGCCGGGCGGCTCGGGTATCGGCCTTGTGCTGAGCCGGCAAATCGCGGAAGCGCATGGCGGGTCGCTCACGCTCGAAAATCGCGCGTCGCGTCGCGGCTGCGAAGCGCGGCTGCGGTTGCCCCTTAAGGCTTGACGTCCCCGTTCGATTCCGTTGGCATCTGAGAATTCACTGCTTCCAAACTCGCGACGCGCTTTTCCAAATCTCGCGCAATTTCCTCCGCGGAAATTTTTTCCGCGAAACTCACCGGCGCGCCGATTGCAACTTTGATCTCTCCCGGACGCGCCCATCTTTTTCGCGTCTGCTTCCTCTCGAACAATCCATCGAGCCGCACCGGAATGACGGGAAGCCCGAGGCGCGTGGCGAGCAATCCGATTCCGGCGCGAAACGGGGCCGTGCGGCCGTCGCGTGTCCGCGCTCCTTCGGGGAATACCAGAACACTCCAACCTCGATCGGCCAATTCCCCTGCGAACTCAAAGCTCTTGCGGAACCCGGATTGTTGCGGCAGTGGGAACACGTTGAACAGTGCAACGATCAGGACGTATTGCACTCGCAGGAGCAGCCGCGAAAAAAATCCAGCGCCTTCGGGCGGTTTTCTCATGGCCTCGAGAAGTTCGCCTTCCATGGCCACAGCCAGGCGATGGCGGAATCGAGCGGGAAGCGCTGCAAAGACGTAACCAGGATCTATATAGGTGACGTGATTCGCGATCACGAGCGCGGGACCTTGAACGCCGTCTAAATTCTCCCGCCCGCGCACGCTCGGGTGTCCCAGAAAAAACATCGCTGGGCGCACGAGCAGATAAAATGCAGACGCGCGAATCCATCGTACCGGCCAACTCTGACCCCATCGCGGATAGTGATAGGCATGCGATCGCGCTTCCGGTTGCCCGATCAATTTTTCAAGCGCGCCGACGCTGTCCGCCGCCGTGAATTTCGTTTCGCTCAAGTCCACCTGGTAGCGGTCTTCGAGTGCGCTCATCAGTTCAACGCGCTCGATGGAGCTAAGCGAAATCGGGGACGCGCCGCCGGATTGTGCTCCCGGTTGAGAAGATTCCCGGCGAGAAACTCGCGCAAGGATTTCGGCGACGCCGCCTGAGGCTGGCGAGGCGGCTTGCAAGCCCGCGGGACGGACGCCAAGTTCCGCTTCGGCTGCAGCTTGGATGAGCGCGAGTGCAGGCTTCTGCGTCGGCGTGCGGGGAAAATCCTTTTCACGCCACACGAACCAGCGACGCATCTGCTGAAATGACGCAAGCCGCGCGTTCGCGCGTCGCACAATCGCGCCCGCATCGGCGCCACCTTCCGTGGGTGCATCGCGCAATAACAACACCGCGCAAGCCTCTGCGTTGCCGTCTCGCTCGAGCCCGACGACAACGCAATCGCGGACTTCCGATTCCTTCCGCAACTCGGCTTCGAGGTCGCCCGGATGGACCTTCAATCCTTCCGGCGTGACGATCACATTTTTCTGGCGGCCCTTGAAGTAGAGGTTGCCATCGGCATCGCGTTCGCCGAGATCGCCCGTGTGAAACCACCCATCCGCAGCGAGCACCGGTACGACGCCTGCATCCTTCCAGTAGCCGGCGGCCACGTTTTCACCGCGCACGAGAATTTCGCCGCTGTCCGACAACTTCACTTCAAGCCCGGGCAGTGCCTTGCCGATCGAGCCGCGGCCGAGGCGGAATGGATGGTTCAAGCTGACGAGGGAAGTGGTCTCCGTCAGCCCGTAGCCCTGAATCACGGCGTAGCCGATGCGGGTCCAGAAATTCTCCGCTTCCGGCGGCAGCGCGGCGCCACCTGAAATGACCGCCCAGAACTTCCATCCCAAACGGCGGTGAATTTTCCGGAACCGCCACCAGCGAAAGAGAAAGCGCTCGAACTCCGCGGCCTGGATGTCCCGGTGAAAGTTTTTCAGGTCGCCACGCGCCGCGAAATCGCGCTCGATCTGGTCGCGCAGAGATTCGATGAGCCGCGGCACCGTGACGAGCACGGACACGCGCTCTTTACGGATCGTTTGAATCACTTCCGACGGATTCAGCGTGTCGAGGAACACGGATGTTCCTCCGAGAATTTGCGGCAAAAATATTCCCAGCAACTGGCCGAATACGTGGCTCAGCGGCAGGAGGTCGAGGAAGCGCAACGGGTGAAAAATCCGCTCATACCGGCGGTAGCGCGCAATTTCTTTTTCGATGGGTTCGAGGTTTGAAAGCAGGTTCCCGTGCGTGAGGACCACGCCGCGCGGCTCGGCCGTTGTGCCGGAGGTGAAAACGATTTCGACCGGATCGCTTCGCTCAAGCGAAGGCGCCGCGTACTCATCCGGGGAGCGGCCGCTGACGGCTTCGCGCAAATCCTGGAGCCAGATCGCCGGCACTCCAAGCTCCGTCGAAGGCAACTCGCGTCCAATGACAGCGAGTCGCACGCCTGCTTGCTGCACAACGCGCCGCGCGAATCCCATGTCCGCGATGGCGTCCATGGGAACGGCCACGGCGCCGCGAAAGATGCAGCCGAGAAATGCCGCGACCCACTCGCCTGAATTATCGCCCCACAACAGAACGCGGTCCCCCTTCGCAATTCCGCGCGCTTCGAGTTCACGAGCGAACTGCGTCGCGGTGCGCAGCAAATCCGAATATGACCAGCGTACCTGACGATATCCGCGCCGCCAGGCGATCGCGATTTCATTCGGTGGACGCGAATCGGGCCGGAAATATTCGACGAGGGAACGCCGCGACATGGCACCCTCAGTTTCGCTCAATCGCGTCCGAATAGGGAATAGGTTTGCGCGAGCGAAACGAAGCCTCCCAACATGGGTTTTTGTTGCGATTAGATTTTGGTCCAGCCTTTGTTTTGACCAAGTTACAGTGAATTCTAATTCAGATTTTTGACGATTAGAAACGCGTGGCACGATGCCGGATGATTCGGTTTTGAATGCGTGGAGGGCCCAGGTCCTTGGCCTGGGGAGGGTGTCCGATTGTGGAGGTCGATTTGTCATAACAAACATTCACGGTAGCTCGTGGAAGCGAAAGCGAACAGCTGGGCGATAGTACAGAAAAGGTCGAGGTTCTATAACTGGACTACCAGGGCTGTACAAAAGGACACGCGCGCAGTGATGAATCCAAAATAAGAAGGAAGCCGGAATCAAGAAAGCCGTTGGTACGAACCCTCCCGTAAATCCATTGACATTCTTCGATGAATAGGTCAGTCTATACGGAAGTCACGAGAGAAACATGGCGACCAGGGCTCGCAAAACTCGATCCGCCTCAGGGAAGGATGCCTGTTGCCGCACCGCAACTGCTCCGAAGCTTGCCGGCGCAAGGGCGCGCGAATACGCTGGGTGGTTCAAGGCGCTCGCCGACCCCACGCGCATCCGCATCTTAAATCTGCTCGCGGCCAATCGAGATCCAGTGTGCGTCTGCGACATTGTGAAACATTTTCCAATCGGCCAACCGACGATATCGCACCATTTGAAAATTCTGCGCGATACCTGTTTCGTGCGATCCGAGAGGCGCGGCACGTTCATGTACTACTGGGTGAACCGCAATTGCATGGGTGAGTTTCCGCACGCAGCACGCCTGATCATGGACGTTTAGCTGAGAAAAAGTGAGTGGCGAACAGCCATTGATGAAGGCATCGAATATCGTCAATATTAAATGAATCGAAGGAGAGAAGGAGAGAAAGATGGCAAGCGAAGATATCAAGAGCATCGTGAAGAACAAATATGGACAGGCAGCGCAGCGATTCGCGGAGGGCAAGGGAGGCGATTCCAGGTGTAAATCGGGCGCCATTCCATGCTGCGATCCCATTTCTTCAAACCTCTACTCCACCGGCGAGGTTGCCGGCCTGCCGCAGGAAGCAGTGGCGGCTTCGCTGGGCTGCGGGAACCCGACCGCCCTCCTGCAATTGCGTCCCGGGGAGCACGTGCTCGATCTCGGTTCCGGCGGCGGAATCGATGTTTTGCTTTCGGCCAAGAGAGTTGGACCCACTGGAATGGCATATGGCTTGGACATGACGGACGAAATGCTGGCGCTAGCGCGAGAAAACCAACGGAAGGCAGGCATTCAAAACGTGGAATTCCGCAAGGGAGAGATCGAAAACATTCCCATGGCGGAAAACTCGGTGGACGTCGTGATTTCGAATTGCGTAATCAATCTTTCGACGGACAAGGACCGCGTCCTGCGAGAGGCTTTCAGGGTGTTGCGACCGGGCGGAAGATTTGCGGTTTCAGACGTCGTCGTTCGAGGTCCGGTGCCGGCCGAAATCCGCAAGAGCGTCGAACTGTGGGTGGGGTGTGTGGCGGGAGCGCTGGACGAATCGGACTACCGGGCGAAGCTCGCCGCCGCTGGATTCGAAGAGATCGAAATCGAGCCGACGCGCGTTTACACCCTCGACGATGCGAGTCGATTCCTGGCGGCCAATAACGTCGACGTGGATGCGATTGCGCCGCATGTGGAAGGAAAATTTGCGAGCGCGTTCATTCGAGCGAAAAAACCAATCGCGCAGAGGAAAGATGAACCAAGATCGTGTTGCGGGCCGAGCTGTTGCGCTGCCGATCCGGCTAAAGGATGACGAGCATGCATGGACGCTACAACGTTCTTTTTCTTTGCACCGGTAATTCCGCGCGGTCGATCATGGCGGAAGCGATTCTGAATCAGAAGGGGCGCCCAAACTTCAGCGCGTTCAGCGCCGGCAGCCAAGCGAAGGGCACCGTGCATCCGCAGGCGTTGCAACAGCTCAAGCTGGCGCATTTGTCCACGAGCGGCGTGCGAAGCAAGAGTTGGGATGAATTCGCGGCACCCGGCGCGCCGCGAATGGACTTTGTTTTTACGGTCTGCGACAACGCCGCGCGAGAAGTGTGCCCGGTGTGGCCGGGACAGCCGATGACGGCACACTGGGGCGTGCCGGATCCGGCAGCGGCCACAGGTACTCCGGAGCAGATCGCGCGCGCTTTTCGCGAAGCCTTCATGATGCTCGACCGGCGCATCAGCCTGTTCCTGTGTCTGCCATTTTCGAGCCTGGACAAACTCGCGATAAAAAAAGAAATCGACCGGATCGGGCAGCAATGAAAAGCTCAGGGGGCGTGCCGGTTCGTGGCAGAAGCGATCAGAACCGGGCCGCTCGTGGGGGCTGTGATCGGGTCGGGGATCATGGGGGAGCGGCTGGCAGGCGGGAATGCGGCGAACAGGCGAGCCAGATTAGAATTGTCAGGAGAATTTCCTAAAACAAGATGGCAAATACGCAGAGTGCTTCCCGGCTTTCTTTTCTGGACCGGTTTCTGACGGTATGGATCTTCGCGGCGATGGTGGGGGGTATCGCGGCGGGTTACCTGGTGCCAGGAATCGTTCCCTTTCTAAACCGCTTTAGCGTGGGAACGACATCCATCCCAATCGCGATCGGACTCATCCTCATGATGTATCCGCCACTCGCCAAGGTGAAGTATGAAGAGATGGGACGGGTGTTCAGCCATCGAAAGGTGTTGGCCCTCTCGCTGATTCAGAACTGGGTTGTCGGGCCGCTGCTCATGTTCGCTCTGGCAATTCTTTTTCTCCACGACAAGCCGGAGTACATGACGGGACTGATACTGATCGGGCTCGCGCGGTGCATTGCCATGGTAATTGTTTGGAACGACCTGGCCCGGGGCGACCGCGAGTACGCTGCCGGCCTGGTGGCGTTCAACTCAATTTTCCAAGTTCTGTTCTTCTCCGCCTATGCGTACTTCTTCCTCGCCGTGCTGCCGCGGTGGTTAGGGATGACCGCAGTCCGGGTGAACATCTCCATTCACGATATCGCATGGAGCGTTTTCATCTATCTCGGCATTCCGTTCCTCGCAGGTTTCCTAACACGGTTCGCGCTCACGCGCGTGAAAGACAAGGAGTGGTATCACACCCGCTTTATCCCGAAGATCAGCCCGATTACCCTCATCGCCCTGCTTTTTACCATCGTGGTGATGTTCTCGCTCAAAGGGCAAATGATCGTTCGATTGCCACTCGATGTCGTTCGAATCGCGATCCCGCTGACCGTTTACTTCGTCGTGATGTTTTTCGTTTCTTTCTGGATGAGCGCGCGAGTAGGCGCAACCTACGCTGAATCCACCACGCTCTCCTTTACTGCGGCGTCGAACAACTTTGAATTGGCGATCGCTGTTGCCATCGCGACTTTCGGAATCGACAGCGGAGCGGCCTTCGCTGCCGTAATCGGACCGCTCGTGGAGGTGCCCGTCCTGATCTCTCTGGTCAATGTTGCCCTGTGGATCAATCGGCGGTACTTCGGCGAACGCTTCGAGACTGTGACAGCTTGTCCTAAACAGGAAGCTTAATGAGGACAACACTCGGACCACCGGATTGCGGTGACCCCGATGGGCCGATGAAGAGTGATGATCCACCTCGCGAGCGAAGAGAGAATCTCCGGGGGAGCCGGGCAATCCCACCACGTTGTGTGAGCCGAGCGGCGTGACAATCCGGGTCCGAAAAAAAAGGCGGCAAGAGTTCATCTTGCCGCCCGGTTTCAGAGGAGGAAACTGAAAACCTGCTAGCGCGGTTGCTGTTGCTGCTGTTGTCCCGGCTGAGCTTTCTTTGCTAGGTCCGCCTTTGCGGGATCGGCCGTAAAAGTACCGTCCCCGGGTTTCTGATACCTGGTCAAGAAGGGCATGAACGGCGTCACTTCAAACGGCATCTTCTCCCGCGCCGAGTAAAGTGGCACCGGCTTGGCCTTCAGCAACTCCACGTGATCGGTCCAGGGGTCAACCTTGACGCGTGCACCGATCGGGAGGGCCGCGATTTGGTCCAACTTCGAGGGCTCGAGGTTTGGCGCCGAGGCCAACAATTTAGATTCAAGGAACACGCGGTTTCCCAGGCGCGAGTTGATCAGAGCCGGCAGCGCCTTGGATTCCGCATCGAGCTGTTTCAGGAAGAGCCCGGCACTTCCGAGCTTGTCCTTGTAAGGCGACTTCTGCAATAGCTCCAGCGCCTTCTGGTTTGCCATCGCGATGTCGTTTGGATTGTCTTTGAACGTGAAATGGCTCAGAGCCTCGACCGTCGTGACGGTGGTCATGTCGTTGAATCCCCACTGATCTGTTTCCGGACGCGTCACGATAATGTTGGCGAGCTCCTGCGCCAGCATCGTGGCCAGGCTCGCTTCGTCGGGAAGTACGTCGAGCAAACCGCGGCTCAGCACGATGGTATGACCGATGGAGAAAGATTCGAGTGTGCCGGTCAGTAGCACGCGGCAATGAACTTCGGGCTGAATGTCGAGATTGTTCGTCACTTCAATATTGTTGACGACCGTCTCGAGCACCTTGTCGATCGCTCCAGAGGGCGCGAGCAAACCGGTTCGCTGCAAGCGATCGATCACATTGACCTCGGCCTGGTGTTGCCATTCCCGCTCCGCCTCGATGGGAGAACGATCCTGCTGCTGCGCGGCGGCCTGGTCTTGGATGGCCGAGGCCGATTCAATCGTCAAATCGCTGAATTCCTGCTCGTGGCCCACGCTCTTCAGATCGTAACCCCAGAGGCGAGTCTGCGACTTGAATCGAACGCGGCTGCCCAGGAAATCTTTCAGGTCGGACTCCTGACTGAATACATAAGACGGCAGCCAGAGACCCGGCTGGACATTCAATCGCCAGCTATCGAAGTGCAGGTTGAACCCGTTGATTCCGGCCATGGGCGTGTACACGCCGTTGAACCGGACTATCGAATAGTCATGATCTTCCGCCCAGATGCGGCCCTTGAACCGCCCCTTGCCGGATTTCGGCAGCGGGGTCACGTCAAAGACGACGCAACGAACTTCGCCGAGGAATTCGCGCCGGACGTAATCGAACTGGTAATGCTGCCGGTCGAATCCGTTCGTATCGATGTAAATCATCTGGAGAAAGCCCTCGGGGACGTACTCGGAAGTGAAAATGCCGCCGAGGTGCGTTAGCGGATTGAATGCGTCGAGCTTTCCCTTTTTCTTCGAAAGCATCGAGCGGTTCACGATGCCCTTGGAAAGTTCCGCTTGTCCAAGGAAGTAATGGTCGCGAATCGGCACGACACCCATATCCTTGTCGGGCTTCATGTCCTGAATGTAGGTCTCGATGATCGGGTTGAAACGCCGGATGGTCGCGATTTCATCGTGTTCGCGCGCAATCATGCGGTCAATCGCCTGATTGACCGTGATGACCGGTCCCGTCGTCGTATTCCCGGGCTGCGTTGTGGTTTGGTCGGCATTCTGAGTCTGCGCCTGTGCAAAAGCGATGCCGGCCGAAGCCCCCACCAGGATCAGTGAAAAACAAAAATTCTTACACGTGCGCATTGCAATTCCCCTTTCAGTACGCCAGTTGGAACACGATGTGAACGACAGCTGTGGAATCCACGGGTTGGCCGTTGGCCTTTGCCGGGTTGAAGCGAATCTGGCGCGCCGCTGCCTGGGCCGAATCATCCAGGCCGTAACCCAAACCCTGCACAATGCGCTCGATCCTCACATCCCCCGACGCTGAGAAAACGACTTGCAACAGAACTTCCCCTTCGATCTTCTTTGCCCGAGCCGCGTCCGAATACACCGGTTTTGGCTTGAAGAGAATTTCCACGGGCGTTGTCTTTGGTGCGGCCGCTGCTGCGGTCTTCACCTTCGCAGTTGGCGCGGCCGCGCGTTCATCCGCGAAACCACCTTGCTGAACGCTTCGAGCAGGCCCGCCGGTCGCCGGAGCAGCGACTCCATTCCCAAATCCTGTGCTGGCCACAACTCCGCGCGCTCCGTTGGCTCCGCCGGTTCCGTTGCCGTATCCCGGTCCGTTCGGCATATCGTAGCCGCCCCGTTGCGCGACGTTCGGGGCGTGATTCCCCGTACGATTGTTCGTGGGAACTCCATTCGGGTCGCCGAACCCGCCCGTTTGAACCTCTTCTCGCGGCTTCCTCAGAGTCGGGATGGCAGAACTGCCGAGCGTAGTCGGCATGTCCTGCTTTGGAAAAGATTTTGCGACCTCGACCACGTCGGGCCTTTTCGTATCTCGCTTCACCGTTGCCGGCTTTGCGATCGGCGAGGAAAACACGGGCGAATAAACCTTCGGTTTCGGGACTTCGATTTCCACGGGTTTCGGAATCACCTTGGCGATCGCCGGCGGCTTCGGCTGCTTGACAGGCGCTGGCTTCACCTCCGGAGGAGGTGGCTGCGGTTTCCAAGCCACGATCGGCGGCGCTTCAATCGGAGTCGTCAGGTAGCGGTGATATAGCTCAAGCTTCTGCGGCATCAGCATCGGTATCAGGACCAGGGCCGTCACGGCAATCACTTGCAGGCCAAATCCGGCGCTGAACAGGTCCCAACGAGGCTTCGCCTCAGGGAGGAGAGATCCAACGAAAACCGCTCGATTTATAACCCTCGCCATGATTTTCCCCAAAATACCTTTCCCAATTAGGATGCGTCGAGACAGAAATAGCGCGACAGTATTTTAGTACTAGACCTCATGGCTGGGGAGAATAGGCCTTAAGTACTATTCTACCCTCTGTCGTGCTGAAAGCGATAACCCAATTGCCAGGGTCATTTGACGGTTGGCGCATCCACTTTTCACAACAGGAATGGGATTCGCCAAGACTCCCACTACGTAATTTAACCCGGCGAAAGGGGCGTGGTTGCAGAATTTCCAGTTGATGTGACGTGAAAATGGGGCGCGGCTTTCTCGCTCCGCGCCCCGTGCTTGGTGTGGATTTTTCGTCGTTCAGCGTGGCTCGATGACGAAGTATCCGGTGTGGCCGCCCTGATTGATGAGCAGAAGCACCGACTGCTTGCCCGCCCCTTCAAGCGCCTTCTTGTACTCCTCCACATTGCTTACCGGCTTGTGGTTGACTTCCTGTATGACCTGACCACGGTTGAGCCCGGCCGCCGCCGCAGGGCTTGCCGGATCGACCGACGTCACAACGACGCCGCGCGTTCCCGCTGGAAGATTCAATTCCTGCGCGATATCCGGAGTCAGGCCCTGCACTTCGACTCCTTCGAGGGCGCCGCCACTGCTTTCACCCGGACCCATCTTTTCCGCTTTTTCAGGCAACTCTCCGAGTGTGACGCTTACGTCCTGCGTTTTTCCGCCGCGCCAGATCTTCAGCTTGACCGGAGTTGAAGGCGAGGTCTGCGAAATGCGCAGTTGCAACTGGTTGCGCGAGTCCATCGGCGTGCCGTTCAATTCAAGAACCACGTCGCCCTTCTTGATTCCTGCGCGCGATGCAGGCGTGTCGGGCGAAACATCGCCGATCAGAACTCCGCCGTTCTGGGTCAATCCGAACGCCTTCGCGATTTCCGGCGTTACGTCCTGGATGTACACGCCCAGATATCCGCGCACGACTTTGCCGTGGGTGACGATCTGATCCATTACGTTTCGCACCATACTGATCGGAATCGCGAAGCCGATTCCCTGATTGCCCCCGGACCCGTGGGCAAGAATGGCGGTGTTGATGCCGACCAGATCGCCGTGCAGGTCAATCATGGCGCCGCCGGAATTTCCCGGGTTAATCGCTGCATCGGTCTGGATGAAATCCTCGTAGTTCTCGATGCCGAGGCCGCCGCGCCCCGTGGCGCTTACGATTCCCATCGTCGCTGTTTCGCCGATGCCAAAGGGATCGCCGATTGCGAAAACCACGTCGCCCACCTGCAGCTTCGTCGAATCGCCAAGTGCAAGCGTGGGCAAATTTGCCGCGTCGATTTTCAGCACGGCGATGTCGGTCTTCGAGTCGGTGCCGACAAGCTTGGCCCGAAATTCGCGCTTGTCGCTCAGCTGCACCTTGATGTCCGATGCCCCGTCAATCACGTGATTATTCGTCAGGATGGTTCCATCCGGAGTCACGATCACGCCCGACCCCAGACTCTGTTCCCTCTCCGCCCGCGGCTGCGCCTGTCCGAACTGGTCGCCGAAAAACTCGCGGAATGTTGGATCGTTGAAAAATGGCATCATATGGTTCTGTCCCGACGGCTTCACGACTTTCGAACTCCGGATATTTACCACCGCGGGCAGCGCCGGCTTCAACACCGCCGAAAAACCGTTGGCGAAGCTCCCGAGTCCCACGGGGCCTGTATCGCGCGCCACCGTGACAAGCGAGCTTCCTGCGCCGAGCACCGAATGTCCCGACCAGTTTCTCAATCCAGTCGCCAGGATCGCTCCCCCGGCAAGCGCCGCAACGACCACAACGGTGGCCACCCAGCGCCGAATCTGCATGACGTCCCTATTCATGGCTATCTCTCCTTAATTTCTCCGCGGCCTGCCGACAGCAGTCGGGAGTATCAGCGTCTATTTAGACGTGCTTCAAGGGGATTTGTGTTGACCCCCCCTGACGAGAGGACTTCTTTCTATCATCGCTCCCCCAGCTGATTAGATGCAAAAGAAGCGCTTCGCGTCAATTCTCGGCAAGTTCCTCCCGGAAACTGAAGGATCGCGCACGACGACCGGCCTTGCTTTCCGGGGAAACCATTTCAAACCCGGCTCGTCCAAGAATTGCCTGTGTGCGGACCCAAAACTATCCTAATCTCCAAGTCCTGCAAGATCCAGGCAACTGAAAAGGAGCAACTTCGAATGACTCGAAAACTACTCGTGCTCGCGTGCACGTTTACTTTTGTTTTTTTGGCGGCGCGCCCCGCCATTTTGGCAGCGGGCACGACCGATCCCCCTTCCCCGTCGAATGACGCTGACCGAAAGGCCCTCGCGGCCATTGCCGGCGCCGGGACGATGGAATCTCATGCCTACGAATATCTCGAAGAGTTGAGCGACGACATCGGCGGTCGCGTCACGGGCTCGCCCGAAGCGGCGAAAGCGATTGCGTGGGGCGCCGAAAAAATGAAAGCGATCGGCCTCGAAAACGTGCACACGGAACCCTGGCAACTGGCGCACGGCTGGACGCGAATTTCCGCGGACGCTGAGATCGTCTCGCCCCTCCATCGCAAAGTAATGATCGATTCGCTTGGCTGGGTCGGTTCCACGCAGGCCGGCGGCACGGAAGCCGAAATCGTGCCCGTCAACTCATATCAAATGGATGACGAGATGGGGAAAAACGCGTCGAATTGGCGCGGCAAGATAATCCTCATGGTGCACAAAGGCCCGCCGCCGAAAGATCGTATGAGCGGTCACGATAAATTCACCGAATTTCTGACGAAGGCTCACGCCGCCGGAGCCGTCGCCGTAATTGGCGGGCAGGGTGGAAGAACCGCTGCGGGGATGCATTTGACGCATACGGGCGACCAGGCGTGGGGAAACGTCGTCGAGATCCCGGTTGTGAGCATGGCTGCCGAAGATCAGCTTCAACTCGAGCGCTACCTCGCGCGCGGCAAAACGGTTCGATTGAAGATCAACGTGCAGAATCGCTTCAGCGACGGGCCGGTTGCGAGCGCGAACGTGGTCGGCGAAATCCGCGGACGGGAAAATCCGGAGCAGGTCGTCGTCGTCGGTGGTCACCTGGATTCCTGGGACCTTGCATCCGGGACCACGGACAACGGTTGTGGAGTGACGACAACCCTCGGCGCCGCCGAAGCAATCCTGAATTCCGGCTACAAGCCGCGGCGCACGATTCGCTTCGTGCTCTTCACGGGTGAAGAACAAGGACTGTTCGGTTCCTTCGCTTACGTCAAGTCGCATGAAAAAGAGATGGCCAACCACGTAGCCGCGATTATTTTGGATGACGGTCAGGGGCCGGTGAAGGGCATTCAGTTGGGCGGACGCGATGATTTGATCCCGGCCGTTCAGGAATTCGCAAAGTCGCTCCAGGCTTTTGGCGATCTAAAGGTGGACGACGAGGTCGAATTCGGCACCGACACGGGACCGTTCACGCTCGCAGGGTTGCCGGGAATCAATTTCGATCAGGATTCGCCTGACTACCGGTTTACGCATCATTCCCCGGTCGATACGTTCGACAAAGTAAAGGCGGAAGTCCTCGACCGCAACGCAACCGTGATGGCTCTGGCGGGATTCTGGATCGCCGACCGCCCCGAACGGCTTGCGAATCCGTGGCCTCCGGAGAAGTCAGCGCACATGCTCGCGGAGAGGCACTATGACGGCTTCTTGAAGGCTGTCGGTCTGTGGCCGTTCGGAAACCTCGGCGCCGAACCCGAGAAAAAATAAGCGGAGAGCTCGGTTCAACTAATCAAGCGCGCGATGAAGAATGCAGCAGCGGCGGCGAGCCCGCCGACGAGGACGGTTTGCATTCCGCCGCGCATGGGTTTCACCCCCGTGTAATGCCCCTTGATCGAGCCGAAGATAAACAGCGCGAGCAGCGTGACGCCGACCGAAAACCACAGCGCCGATGAAATGTTTTTTATCAACATGTAGGGCGCGAGCGGAACGAGTCCTCCGACGATATAGGATCCGGCGATGGTTCCCGCGCTGCGCGATGCGCGCGATGGGTCCGGCTTTTCAAGTCCCAGCTCGAAGCGCATCATGAAATCGACCCATGTCTTCTGATTCGACGTGATCGCCGACACAACCGGCTCCATCTGCGCCTTCGTCAGTCCGTAGTCGCGAAAAACCTTCGCGACTTCTTCCACCTCGACCTCGCGAAGCTCCACTGTTTCGCGATACTCCCGCTCGAGCTCCGATGCGTAGTGCTCCGAATCCGTCTTCGCCGCCAGATATCCGCCGAGTCCCATGGCGATCGAACCCGCGGCAATTTCCGCCAGCCCCGCGGTCACGACGATGTTCGTCGAGATCGCCGCGCCGGTCAGTCCCGCCGCAAGCGCGAACGGCACCGTCAGCCCGTCGGCCATTCCGATGACGACGTCGCGCACGGCCGCAGTCGCCGTGAAGTGCTTCTCCACATGTTCGACGGATGGCATCTTCGCTTCCTCCGGCGCATCCAAAATAATTTCGCGCCCATTCTACGGTTTCCCGCGCGGGCGCGTATAATTATGGAGCAGGAATGGGAACAATGGAGGTACATTAATGACCCAAACTTCTGGACAAGGAGCTGCTCCCCAGATGACTCATACAGTGCCGGCTTTGCCGTACCCGTTCGACGCGCTCGAACCCTACATCGACGCGAAGACAATGGAAATTCACCACGACAAGCATCACAACGCTTACGTCACGAACCTGAACAAAGCTCTCGAAGGAAATGCCGACCTTCAGAAACTTTCCGTTGACGAGCTGCTCACACAGCTCAACAAAGTCCCCGAAAACATCCGTACCGCCGTGCGCAACAATGGCGGCGGCCACAAGAACCACTCGATGTTCTGGACGATCATGAAAAAGGGTGGCGGCGGAGAACCGTCGGGCGATCTCGCGAATGCGATCAAGTCCGCCTTCGGCAGCTTCGCCGACTTCAGGACGAAGTTCAATCAAGCGGCCACGACGCGCTTCGGATCCGGCTGGGCCTGGCTTGCGGTCCGCGACGGCAAGCTTGTCGTTGAGTCCTCCGCGAATCAGGACAATCCGGTCATCGACGGCGGCAAGCCTGTGATGGGGCTCGACGTTTGGGAGCACGCTTACTATTTGAAGTATCAGAACCGCCGGCCCGAATACATCGAGGCCTGGTGGAACGTCGTGAATTGGGCGCAGATCGCGGACAATTACGCTGCAGCGAAAAAGTAAGAGCTCTCGTTTCGTGCAATCATCGCGTCAACGAAATGCCAATGCGGGGGCGGTTCTGGAATCCGCCCCTGCAAGTTTTCCGCATTGATTTTCTCTAATGCGCGAAGATTTTCTGCGGATCGGTTTCGTACGGATAGATGTGGACCATCCAGCCGAAAATCTGCGGAATCCAGCGTCCGCCTGCCTGCGAACAAGCTTCCTCGGTCGCAATCGTCCCGCGCAACCCAAATTCCTTCCAGTCGGCTTGTTTCATTTGCGCCCCCTTGGGCGGCAGGCACAGATTCACATGCTTGTGCCAGCGCGCCACGCTGAGCGGCACGCGTTCGTTTAGCTCATCCAGCTTTGCGCGCTTCGGAGCCGTGTACATCGCGCCTTCGAGCTCGTAGCCGTTGCTCGTCTTTTTGTAGAGAAGCGAAGTGGGATGCTCGGGATTGAAGTCGAAGCTCGCCTCAAGCGCGTAGCGGTAATTCGTGAAGTGGTAATGCTCCTGCTCCACATTGGGCATGAAGATTTGAAAGCCGTCGGCGAGCGCCACTTTGTAATCCTTGTACTTGTCGATGGATTTGCGCAGCGTCACCACAAGCTCCGCCGCGCGCTTGTCATCCGCCGGATTTTCGGGCCGTAGATCGGTCATGAACATATGCGCGCCCATGTCCATGTGGTGGCCGGACATCGCATCGTTCGCCGAGTGGGCCGTTTCGGGACCCGCGCCCCCGTCGTGATGCATGTCGTCCATGTCCATTCCGCCCATGCTGTTCTGATTCTGCGGCTGCGATTTCTTTGCGTCGGCGGGCTGCTGCGCTCCCAGTTGTGGGACTGCGAGGAATGCAAAAATTGCGAAAAGAATTGTCATGCGTTTAATGTTCATGATGACCTCTCCTACTTAGGTTAACGCTCGGCTTGCCCAAAAGTTTCAGCAGGGCGGCGCCGGTGCGCGAAATGCCAACGGAACAGACTGATTTAGGAAAAAAGGAAGAGGAGGTTTGGGGGTCCAAACCTCCTCAGGGGGTGTAGCGTGCTTAGAGCCCAACCAGGCGGCGCGGCGCTGTCCCATTGGTCGCCGCGTCGCTGGCAATGCTTATGAAACACGCCCCGCCACAAAAAGTTGCGCGGAAAAATCAACCCCGAGTTTGTGTAGGGTCGCACGGGATTTTGCCTTAGGTTCAAGTGTCGCGCCGCGCTTCAGCGCTCGTTGACCGCCCCGCGATTGGTCAGTGAACTCAATCGTTAACTACCGCCGTGGTATCATCGACGTAGGCGATCATGCCCAGTGGCGAAATCAGTTCGATGCGAATGAGCGGGCCACTCGCCCGAATGGCCTTCCGTACACTCGCTCTGCTAAATCTGTTTGAAGGACTCGTCGGACTCGTCTTTGCGAGTTGGGTTGCGATCGCCTTTTTCAGAAACAGACAGTTATTCGGCAACGAGATCGGACTGGACTGGATATTCTATGCGCTCACAACGATAAGCGAGGCATGCGCCCTAGCTCTTGTGGTGAGTAGTCCGTTTCTTTGGCGCCTCACCCGAAAGGGTCTATTCATCTCAATCGGTGTATTGCTATTCGAGTTGTTCTACTTTGTGGTAGAAGTATCCCTGAGTGGGCACGAAGGGGGCTTCAAGGCAGCCATGGCCGGAGCATCTGGGATTGGTGGTGTGGCGTTTGGCTTTCAGCTAATGACACTGTATCCGCTCATCGCGGCCGTGTTG
>JBAWGF010000041.1:0-11029 GCA_049592615.1 Candidatus Acidiferrales bacterium | reverse complement strand
GAATTTTATGTGCGAAATCGCACCGGAGATCTGATGTCGCGGGCGACGAACGATCTGAACAACGTTCGGATGGTGCTCGGTCCGGGAATCATGTACAGCGCGACGACCATCGCAACGATGGTGCTGGCCATATTTTTCATGATCAAACTCTCGCCCGCGCTGACTCTGTGGATCCTGCTCCCAGTACCCTTCGTGGCCATTGCGGTTTTCTATTTTGGCCAGATTATCCATCGGCTTTCGGAGGAAATTCAGGCGGCGCTCGGGGTGCTTTCCACGCGCGCGCAGGAAAATCTCACGGGTATGCGCGTGGTGCGGGCGTATGCGCAGGAAAAGCCTGAAATCGAAGCATTCGATCGCGCCAACCGCGATTACGTGAATCGCAATATCAAGTTGATCGGCGCGTGGAGCATGTTCTTCCCGTTCCTCTCGGCATTGATCGGCGTCACGTTTGTCATCCTGCTGGCCAAGGGTGGCGTCCAGGTGATTGACAGCCGCATTTCGGTAGGGACGCTGTGGGCGTTTTATGCCTTTCTCGTGCAGTTGGTGTGGCCGATGATCGCGCTCGGGTGGGTCACGAACATTTTTCAACGCAGCGCTGCTTCGATGGGGCGGTTGAACTACATTCTCGAAGCCGAGCCGGGCATCAACGACGGCGCGGTGCAGCCGCCTTCCGGTGCAACCGCCGCGAACGAGATTCGCGGCGAAATCGAATTCCGGCATCTGACGTTTACGTATCCAACGGCCGGAGACGGACGCGGCGAGCCGGTGTTGCGCGATATCAGTTTGCGCGTTCCCGCAGGCTCGACGCTCGCCGTGGTTGGCCCGACCGGCAGCGGAAAATCAACGCTCGCCGCCTTGATCTCGCGCCTCTGGGAAGCGCCGCCGGGAACCCTGCTCATCGACGGACGCCCAATCCGGGAGTATCCGCTGGCCGATCTCCGCCGCGCGATTGGATTTGTCCCGCAGGATACGTTCCTGTTCAGCGACACGCTCCGGGAGAACATCTCTTTTGGTGCGGGCGACGCAGGTGAAGAGGAAATCCTCGAAGCCGCTGAAATCGCAAGCATCTCGGGCGAAATTCAGAGCTTCCCGAATCGCTTCGACACGATGGTGGGCGAACGCGGCATCACGCTTTCAGGCGGGCAAAAGCAGCGAAGTTCGCTCGCGCGCGCCATACTGCGCCAGCCGAGAATCCTGATTCTCGATGATTCACTTTCGAGTGTCGATACCGATACCGAAGAGCGGATCTTGCGGCGGTTGCGTGAAGTGATGCGGCAGCGAACCACGATACTCGTTTCGCATCGCGTTTCCACGGTCAAGGACGCAGATCAAATCATCGTGGTGCGTGACGGGCGCATCATCGAGCGCGGCACGCACGATTCGCTCCTCGCGCACGCCGGCTATTACGCGGACCTGTACCAGAAGCAATTGCTCGAAGAAGAGTTGGAACGGGAATGAGCGATTTCCGCGAAGAAGAGAAGCTCGGAAAGCTGTACGACTCGCACTTGACGCGACGGCTGCTGAAGTATCTGCGGCCGTACCGCTGGCAAGTCGCGCTCGCCGTGTCCATCACGCTGGGCATCACGGCAATGGATCTCGTCGGGCCGTACTTTTTCAAACTTGCGATCGACTGGTACATCCTTCCCGGCTTTGCGCAAAAAATTGCGCGAAGTGCGGCTCTGAGAGGCCTGGTCTGGGTCGTGGCTGCCTACCTGGGATCGCTGCTCGCGGGATTTGCGCTTCAATACGGCCAGGTGCGGATCATGCAGTGGGTCGGGCAGGAAACGATGTACGATCTGCGAAAGGAAATATTCGAGCACCTGCAGCGCCTGCCGATGAGTTTTTTTGACGGGAGTCCGGTCGGCCGGCTTGTGACACGCGCGACAACCGATGTGGATGCGCTGAACGATTTGTTCGCTTCGGGCGTCGTAGCCATGCTCAACGATTTCGTACTGCTGTTCAGCATGGCGGCGCTTCTTTTCTTTTGGCATCCCTATCTAGCGCTCGCCACGCTTTCGCCCCTGCCGTTCATGCTGTTGATCACCTATTTCTTCCGCAATAAGGTGCGCAACGCGAATCGCCGGATCCGCACCGCGATTGCGCGCATCAATGCCTTCCTGCAAGAGCACGTGAGCGGCATGGCCGTGGTGCAACTCTTTAACCGCGAGCAGAAATCGCAGAAGCAATTCGCCGAGTTGAACCGAATCCACATGGAGGCGTATAAGGACGCGATCGACGCCTTCGCATTTTTCTATCCGGCGGTCGAATTCCTCAGCATGGCGGGTGTTGCCCTACTCTTCTGGGTGGGCGGACTACGGGTGATTGGCGGAGCCATCACAATCGGCGTGTTGCTCGCGTTCATGCAATACGCGCAGCGCTTTTTCCGCCCCATTCAGGACTTGAGCGAGAAATTCAATATTCTCCAAACGGCGATGGCCGCATCGGAGCGGATTTTCAAATTGCTCGACGAGCCGGTGACGATTGTTTCGCCGGCAAATGCACGCACGCTGCCGGCGCCGCGCGGCGAAATCGAGTTCCGCAACGTCTGGTTCGCGTATCACGGCGGCAACGCGCCCAAAGAAGAGGATTGGGTGCTGCGCGACGTATCTTTCCGCGTCGAGCCCGGTCAGACGCTCGCGATCGTCGGCCACACGGGCGCCGGAAAAACCACGGTCATTCAGTTGTTGCTGCGCTTCTACGACATTCAGCGCGGCCAGATTCTGCTCGATGGCGTGGACATCCGCGCGCTGGATTTGCAGGAGCTGCGGCGGCTGTTCGGCATCGTGCTGCAAGACCCGTTCCTTTTCACCGGGACGCTCGAATCGAACGTCAAGCTCGGCACAGAAAACATTGACCGGGCGGCGGCCGAGCGCGCGCTGCGCGAAGTCGGGCTCGGGCCGTTCGTCGAATCCCTGCCGCAACGCGTGGAAACGCCCGTGACCGAGCGCGGCGCAACACTTTCCGTCGGGCAGCGCCAACTTGTGAGCTTCGCGCGCGCACTGGCGCACAATCCCAAGTTCTTGATCCTCGACGAGGCGACGTCGAGCGTCGATACGAAGACGGAGCTGATGATTCGCGACGCGCTCGACCGGCTGCTCGAAGGGCGCACCGCGGTAGTGATCGCGCACCGGCTGAGCACGGTTCAGCACGCGCATCGCATCCTCGTATTCCACAAGGGCCGTCTGCGCGAGCAAGGCTCGCATCAAGAACTTCTCGCGCTGCGCGGAATTTACTATCGCCTGTATCAGCTCCAGTACAAGGAGCAGGAGCTGACGCTTCCTCTGCCCGGCGCTGGCCCGTCTGGAATCTCGCAATCGCTGCCGGCTAATGATTGACGAAGCCGATTTGGCGCACCGGTGCAGCGCCGGACGATTTTCCGCTCGGCACTTTTCTTTCCGTTTCCTTCACGAGCAATTTTCATGAGCGCACCGAAGATTCTTATTTCCGCAGGCGAGGCTTCGAGCGACATGTACGCGGCACGCCTCGCTTCGGCGTTGCGCGCGCGCACGGGCGCGGAGTTTTTTGGGATGGGCGGCGCGCGAATGGCAGAAGCCGGCGTCGAGCTTGTTGCCGACTATCATGAAGTCGCCGTGGTCGGCATTTCCGAAGTGCTGCACAAAATCCCGACCGTGATTGGCGTGCAGAGGAGGCTTGCGAGCGAAGCGGCGCGGCGCCGCGCGGCTCTCGCCATCCTGGTCGATTCGCCGGGCACGCATCTTGGCGTTGCACGGCACCTGAAGCAAAAAGGAATCCCCGTCGGTTATTTCATCGGGCCGCAGGTTTGGGCGTGGCGCGCGGGACGGGTGCGCATCGTGAAGCGGTTAGTGAAACGGATGGTCGTGATTTTTCCATTCGAGGAGAGAATTTATCGCGACGCAGGCGTGCCAGTGGACTTTGTCGGGCATCCGCTGGTGGATGTGGTGCGGCCGACGATGAAGCGCGCGGAATTTGCGGCGCGATTCGGGCTCGATGCAAGCCGGCCAATCGTCACGCTGCTACCCGGAAGCCGCGCGAATGAAATTCGGCAGAATTATCCGCGCATTCTGGAGGCTTGCGAAAGGCTCGCGAAAACCGGCGGCATTCAGTTCGTCCATGCAGCCGCGCCGGGGCTGGGCGCTGAATTTTTCGCGCGTTACGCACGGCCCGGCTTGGACGTAAAACGAGTGGAGGGCGCCACGTACGACGCGCTTGCGGCAGCCGACTGCGCCGTCGTCGCGAGCGGGACGGCGACTGTGGAAGCTGCACTGCTGGGAACGCCGATGGTGGTGGTCTATCGCGTCACGCCGGCCAGCGCGTTTTTGCTTCGGCGGATGATTCGCACGCCTTTCATCGCGATGGTGAACCTGATCGCAGGGAAAAAAATTGCGCCGGAGCTGATTCAAGACGGATTCACGCCGGCGGGCGTGGAATCGGAAGTTCGCCGCCTCCTCGAATCGCCCGCGGCGCGGGAGGGGGCGAAAACTGGGCTTGCAGAAGTGCGCGAGAAGCTGGGGCCAGGCGGAGCGATCGAGCGGGCGGCGGACATTTTTGCCCGGATGTTGTAATCTTGAAAAGGCGGGCAACTGCGCCTAGTTGTTTTGCTTCTTAATTACATTGAACAGACACGCTATTTAATGGAGAGGATTTTCTTGCTGAAGTTCCGCTTCCTGCTCATCATCCCGGCGCTCTCGCTGTTTTCCGCGGCATCCGCTTCTGCACAGGCCCCGCACGCGTATCCCTTTCGCGCGACACACTATGAAGTCGAGGCGACGATTCATCCGGAGGATCAGACACTCTTCGCCCGCGTGACGGTGGAATTCACCGCAGAGGCCGTGTCGAAAACGCTCGTCGTGGAGCTGCATCCAGATCTGCACGTGACGTCCATCCGCGCGGCGGGCAGCCCGCCTCTCACGTTTGCTCGGGACCCCAACTCGCCGATCCTTCTGAGCGTCGCGCTCCCGGAGGCGGCATCGCCAGGGAAGGTGGTGTCGGTCACGTTCGAATACGGCGGACCCGTTTCGAGCGAGGAAGACAGCCCGACGAAAGGCTTGCGGTTCGCCTCGATCGACAAGACTTCGGCGTACCTGTTGCTGCCCGCGCGGTGGTTTCCGCTGACGAATTTTCCGTCGAACCGGTTCACAGGAGATTTCAAAATTATCGTTCCCGACAGTTTTGCGGTTGTCGGGACGGGCAAGGCCGACTCGCCAAACATCCTGCCCGCGAGCGGCAAGAACGCCGGGCAGGCGTCCTACATGTTTCATTGCGATCGTCCCGCTCCCGTCGGAACGTTCGTCGCCGGCAATCTGCAACTCACGCCGGTGCAGGCGGAGGGATTGACGATTCCTGTTTACACGCCGCCGGCGCAGGTTGCGAGCGCAAGCGCCAACGCCACGTCGCTGGTGCACATGCTCACGTTTTTCAATGACACCTTCGGGCCGCTCGGGCAGCCACCCAACTTGACGATCGCGCAGATGCCCGACGGATCGTTGCCGGGTTTTTCCGCGCCGGGACTCATTTTGATCAGCGCGCGGCAATGGAGAGAAAAGGGGAACGACCGACTGGTCTCGCAACTCGCCGCGGGGCAATGGTGGGGCGATCAGGTGCTGGCGGCTTCGGCCTCGGATGTGTGGCTCACCGACGGGCTCTCCCGATTCGCCGAAGCTCTTTACGCGGATCAGACGGAAGGGACCGGCGCACTTCACAAGGTGCTTGAAGACTATGCCGTCGGGGCCTTGATGTACGAGGACGTGACCCCGATCGCGCAAGCGGCGCGCCTCCAGCCGTATTCGGAAACGTATCGCTCGGTCGTGATGGACAAGGGCGCGATGGTTTTCCAGATGCTCCGCGCCGAGATTGGCACCGATTCGTTCGACGCATTGCTGCGCGAATTTTTCAAGAAATACCAGGGCAAAATCGCAAGCGTGGCCGATTTCGAAAGAATGGCCTCGACGAAAAGCCCGCCGCCGACAAAGGGGCAGCCTGCGCTCAATTTGGTCGCATTTTTTTCTCAATGGCTGAATTCGACGGGCGTGCCGGAATTCCGGCTCGAATACATCGTCTATCGGACCGCGAAGGGTTTCAAAGTGGTGGGAAAAATCAAACAGGATTTGGATACGTTCCGCATGCCGGTGGATGTGCGCGTGGAAACGGAAGGCAATCCGGAATTCAAAAAGATCATGGTCACCGGCACGACTTCCGAATTTCAGATCGAAACTTTCGGACGGCCCAAGCCGAACGGTATCACGATCGATCCGAACAATAACCTCTTGAAGTCGAGCGGGCGGCTGCGCGTTCACGCGTCCATTTCGCGGGGCGAGGGACTTGCGGAAGTCGGCAAGTATTACGAGGCCATCCAGGAATACCAGAAGGCGCTCGATCTCCAGTCGGGCAGTTCGCTCGCGCATTTCCGTATGGGCGAAGCGATGTTTTATCAGAAGAATTATCAGGCCGCTGCGAACGCGTTCCGGTCCGCGCTGAATGGCGATCTCGATCCAAAATGGATCGAAGTCTGGACTCACATTTACATCGGCAAAATATATGATTTGCTGAGCCAGCGCGAACGCGCGGTGAACGAATATCAGCTCGCACAACATACCGGCGACGATACGGCCGGAGCGCAGGCAGAAATCGAGAAGTACCGGCAGAAACCGTATTCGGCGGAAGCCACTGCCGAAGCGCCGGTAGCGCCTGCGTCACCAGCGGGCGCACCTGCCGGCACACCCGCGGCGGCGGCGCCTGCCACTGCAAAGCCCGCAGCCGCAACGCCCGACTCATCATCGGACAAGCCGGTCCTAAAGAAACGTCCCCAGGAATAATCGGCCTTCTCCCACGAAGAATTCAGAGCGGTTCGAAACCTGCAAGGCGCGGCGATTCGATTCCCTTGTGCTGCACGAGCACCTGAAATGTCTCGCCCATTCCCTCCGGATGAATCAGCGTCTTGAAGAGAAGCCGCGCGCGAGCCTGCTCGGCTTCGCTCATGCCGCCGGCTTGCAAGTCTGCGAATTCGCTGTGCCGGGCGAGTGCGAGCAGAAAATTGGTCTGCGAAGTGAATCCCGTGCGGATCAGGCCGGCGCGCTGGCCCCAGAGATCAAGCGCGGTGAAATTCACGTGCGCCGTTAAGTCCAGCTCACCCGGCGCGCTAAAATAATTTTCTCCGGCGCGGTGGCGCTCGTAAGCGAGAAGCGTTCCCCGCATGTGGCGCTCGTCGTAAAGTTCACGCGCTTCGTGGCCGTAGTCGATCGTGAGCGCGAAACCGCGGCCGAGTTTTGTCCCCGCTGATTCGATCCAATACCATGCGCCGAGGCATACTTCGGCTTGCTGCCCTTCCTGAAGCACGATCGCCTGCTTCGGAAAATAATCACGCAGTTGCGTGCACGAAAGCGGCCCGGCTTCTTCGCGGAATCCATTTTCGCCGAGCGTGACGTAAAGCTCGCGCAGTTCGCCGTTTTCCTGCAGAACGCGATGAACCGGCAGCGCATCCAGCAACTCGTTGGAAAAAATGCAACCGCACGGAATTTCCGAGGGCAGTTCGGATGCCGATGTAAATTTTCCGGCGGCGGCGTGGGATTTGAGCAACTGCGAATGTGCGGCACGACGCGCGGCGGATCGCTCCACCGCGATGTAGCGCAGCGCGCGGTAAGAATCAGGCAAGGATTGCGCAGCGAAATCGAGAATTTGCTTTGCCAGCTCTCCCGTGCCCGCTCCTGCCTCGACCAGCCAGAACGGATTCGGATTTCCGAGCAGCGTCCACATTTCGAATAACTGCCGCGCGAGCAGCCGAGCGAAAATCGGACTCGCGTCCACACTCGTGAAATAGTCCTGGCGCGGCCGCTGATCCGCCTTCGCGTAGTAGCCGTATTGCGGGTGATAGAGACATGCATCCATGTACTGCGCAAACGTGATCGGGCCTCGCGAGCAGATTTGTTTCGCGAGAATCGCCGCGAGAGGCGTGCTTTCGATCCGGCCCGCCATCAGTTTTCCCGCTGCGGATTGCGGACGAACATTTCGATGATGTAGTCGTGAAGGCAGTCGTAGAGATGCTTCTGAAAGGTCCACGGAAATTGCGAATGCTCGATCTCTCGCGGGCGGAGCTGAAAAATATATTTGTGCACTTCGACGCCTTCGGGCTTGAACCGAATTTCGATTTCCACGCCTTCGTCTGCGGGGCGCGCCTCGAAATCAAACAGGGGGTGTTCGTACTGCGTCAGCTCGTGCCGGACTTTTTCGACGAGCTCGCCGCTCACGACGCGCCCGCGCTTTTTTCTTTCACTTCTTCCCACGCGCTTTCGAACGAATTCAGCGCTTCCCGGTCAAAGAGGACGAAATACACTTTTTCGAGCGATGTGGGGCCTTCGAAATGCTTGGCCACTTCGCGCAGCATGATCTCCGCGCATTCGCGCATCGGAAATCCGGCGATGCCGGTGCCGATGGCGGGAAACGCAATCGTCTTCAATCCCTTTTGCGCGGCAATGCGCAGGGAATGCGCGGTGGAGCTGCGGAGAGAGTGCGCCGTGGTTTGCCCGCCGAGCTGCATGCTGGCTGCATGAATCACGTAGCGCGCTTTCAGATTTCCGCCGGACGTGATGGCCGCGCCGCCGATGGGCACGGGCCCGATGTCGTCACATTCCTTTTGAATCTGAGGCCCGCCCTTGCGTCGAATCGCGCCCGCAACGCCACCGCCAAGCTGCAATTCATTGTTCGCGGCGTTGACGATGGCGTCGAGATTCATTTCGGTGAGGTCACCCTGGAGAATGACGATGCGATCGGCAAGTTTCATCGCGCGGAACGCCCTTTGAGGCCGGGAGCAGCAGTTCGCAGGCTATTTCTTCGTTGCATCACCGTAATCATACACGCCGCGGCCCGATTTTCGTCCGAGGCGCCCCGCCTTCACGTACTGCGAGAGCAACGGGCACGGACGGTATTTTTCACCCAGAGTCTTATGGAGATATTCAAGAATGTTCAGGCGCACGTCGAGGCCCACGAGATCAACCAGCTCGAACGGGCCAATCGGATGATTCAAGCCGAGCTTGAGCGCCTTGTCGATGTCGGCGGCGCTGGCGATGCCCTCCTGCAACATGTAAAAAGCTTCGTTGCCGATCATCGCATTGATGCGGCTGGTGATGAATCCGGGCGATTCGCGGACGACCACGACTTCTTTGCCCATGCGCCGGCCGACTTCGACGCAGGCCTGCACGGTTCCCTCCGATGTTTCGAGGCCGCGAATGATTTCGAGCAGCTTCATCTTCGGCACGGGATTGAAAAAGTGCATACCGATGCAATCTTCGGCGCGAAACGTAATTGCCGCCATTTCCGTGACGGAAAGCGATGAAGTATTGCTCGCGAGGATGGCGTTTGGCTTCGAAAATTTGTCGAAGATCGTAAAAATTTCGAGTTTGAGTTCCATCTCTTCCGACACGGCTTCGATGAGCATGTCCGCTTCGCGGCAGGCATCTTCGACGGACTTTGCGGTCGAGAGATTCGCGAGAGCGAAGTTTTTCAGCTCGGGCGTCACTTTTCCCCGCGCGACGCCTTCTTCCAGGGCTTCCCGAATGTAAGCGACGCCCTGTTCCAAAACAGCGGGAGAAACGTCTTCGAGCACGGTGCGATAGCCGCCACAGGCCGCCGCGTAAGCGATCCCGCGCCCCATCGTGCCCGCGCCAATCACCCCGATTGTTTTCACTTCCATCCGTTGCCCTCACCTCTAAATCCGCCGCGGAAACAATCGCTTCAATATCGCGGCACGCCCGGATCGATCTCGGCAGCCCAGCGATCGATGCCGCCGGACATCGAGCGCGCGCCTTCGACTCCCTGCGATCGCAGCCACGCTGCCGCGTCCAGGCTGCGAATGCCGTGGTGACAAAAAAGTATGACTTCACTCGCTGCTTCGAGCTGCGCCAGATTCCCGGGGATTTCGCCGAGCGGAATCAGCGTCGAGCCTTCGATTCGCGACGTGTCGAATTCCCATTTTTCGCGCACGTCCACCAGAAGAAATTTCTCGCCGCGAGCGAGAAGCTCCTTCACCTCGCGCGGAGTGATTTCCATGTTCGCGAAGAGATTTTCCGCCATCAATAGCCGAAATCCGCCGGCGCGGAATAGGCATGTTCTTTCACGCCGAGACTCTCCATACGGGGCGCGCCCAGCTGTTTCAAATACTCGCGGCGATCGGGAACGCGCAAGACCCATTTCGCAAGCCATTGCTCGAAATCTCCGGCGCCGCGCGTCTGTTCGTGATACTCCGCAAAAAATGCATGATCGCGGCCGTAGTAGCCCTGCACGGGCGAAGGATGCGCGCCGCCCGGCTCATGCACGACGGCCGAAACCAAAAATCCGGGCACGAGCGTGCGGTTCGGATCCGATGCGATCACGCCGGGCTCCACAATTTCCTCTGCGACAAGAACGACGCTGCGAGCCGCGCGCGCTCCGTCCACGGCGACTCCGAGGCTACCCCATAAATGCGCATTGCCCTCGGCGTCCGCGCGCTGCACATGGATGATTGCGACGTCCGGCCGCAAAGCGCGCACGGCAACCAGTTTTTCTTCGCTTACGGGCGAAGGAAATTCGCGGAGGTTGCCGTTTTTCTTCAGCAGATCGCTTCCGAGCGTCGCGTAGGTGGGCAGAAACGGCACGCCGAGCGCGCCTGCGTGCAGCGCGAGCGCCATCGTGAAATTCGAGTAGTCCACCACGTCGATTCGCCGCGGACTGTTGTGCTCGACGGCGCGCCGAAAACAGTAGCCCACGCCCGCGGAAACATTTCCGATCCACGCCGCCATTACGCGCGAGACGCAGCCGGCACCGATCATCTGATCGAACAGAATGTCGGAGATCGGCCCTACGAGCGTGAGGTCGCGGCGCCCCTGGCGAATCAATTCGTGGCCCGCGGCGAATGGGATCATCGGCTCGAGCTGCGCGCCGAGAAGCACCATCGAGCCCGAAGGGACATGCCGCGCGATCGCTTCGCGCATCGTCATCAATTTGGATTCAGCACCCATGCTTAATCGTTTCACCGCGTCCAAAAATGATTTGGGTCCAGCTCGCGCATGGCCTGCAGCTC
>JBAWGF010000040.1:0-22942 GCA_049592615.1 Candidatus Acidiferrales bacterium | reverse complement strand
ATCCACGGGCGCCGGTAGTAAGCCTCGAATTGCGCGAGCGTCGGCGTGCCGTTCGGCGCCGAAGGATTCGGCGGCGCGAGAGCGGGAAGCAGATTTCTCTGCAATGAATCGGCGTGATAGATCGTCTCGCTTCGGTCGCAGTAGGACGGCCGGAAGGAATCGGCTGAAGGCGTCGCCGCAAGAACCGTGAGCACCGAGACTGTCTTCACCGGGCTCGCGCTCATGTCCGAGGCGCGCATCACTTCGGGGTCCGTGTGAATCTGCGCTAGGCTGATCGACGAAACAAGCGTGTCACCGGGCTTGAGCGTGATCGGCGGGTACGAACGCAGAGAGGCATCAAACCACCACGATTCGTCTGTCCCATCGTTAAGTCTCGAATCGAAACCGCTCTTGCCGTTTACGGTGGGCAGATTCACCACCGAACCGTTCAGATAAGGCGAAGAAGGTGTCGGCTTGGGAGAAATTGCGGTGATCGTGACGGGACCCACGACGTAATAGTCGCCCGTCACGAACTGGCCGACGGGAACCGCCTGGCTGAACGTCCACGTGATGCCGTCTTTCGTAATCGATGTCGCAGTTCCGGGAGGGGGAGGTGCCGCCGTGATCGTGATTGTCGCTTGAGCCCATTTCGAGTTGTCGGCCATGCTCGTGGCCTTGACCGCGAATGTGCCCGGGGCATTTCCGGCTGTGTAAACTCCGCCCGAAATAGTTCCGCCGGTGGCCGACCATGTGACGCTTGTGTTCGACGATCCAGTCACAGTGGCAGAGAATGGTTGCGAGCCGCCTACCTGAACGGAGGCGGAAGTGGGGTTGATTCCCACCACGATTGCTGGAGGGTTTGGATTCGGATTTGTTCCCGGGGAGCCAGCCGAGCCCGCGCATGCCGCAAGCCCCATCGTCGCGAGCAATATGCAGACGAATCCGGCGGCGTGGTAAGCGTACGCAAGCGAACGATTTCTGGCTGTCATGGTCTTCAACTCCAGACAAATAGGCTAACGCACCGCCCTTGCAAGGGTCTACTGGCCTATGGGACGGATTTGGCACAGCCTCCAAAAGGTATTGTGCAAAATCACGAGCTGTGGCACACCCGAAGCGGCGATTTGCAGGGAGGCGAAACCAGCATGATCGTGACCACTGAATATGTGGATATTCCGAAAGCGGGCAGCGTGATGCGGACACTTGTGGCCGCCCCCAAAGGCGAAGGCCAATATCCGGGCATCTGGTGCTATTCCGACATCTTTCAACTCACGCCGCCGATGTTGCGCGCATGCGTGCGCCTTGCGGGGTACGGCTTTGTCGCCGCAGCCCCGGAAATTTATTGCCGCATCGAGCGGCCGGGGACGGTGATCGCGTTCGATGATCCCGGGCGAACTCGCGGCCTCGAAGATGCGGCGAAGACCCCCGTGGCGCACTTCGATGCGGATTGCCGGACTGGCCTGGACTGGCTCGCAAAACATCCGAAAGTGGCGCGGGGAAAAATCGGCGCGATGGGTTTCTGCATCGGCGGCCATCTTGCATTTCGCGCCGCCCTGCAGCCGGACGTTCAAGCCACCGTGTGCTACTACGGCACCGGCATTCATGATGGCAAGCTGGGGAAAGATGCGGACGCGGGTTCGCTCGCACGGGCAAAAGAAATTCGCGGCGAATTGGTGATGGTGTTTGGGACGAGCGATCCGCATGTGCCTGCGGATGGGCGCGACGCAATTGACAAAGGACTGAATCGCGCCGGGGTGAACTACAACATCTTGCTCTATCCGGCAGAGCACGCTTTCATGCGCGACGAGGGCGCTCGATTCGATCCCGAAGCAACTGACCTCGCATTTGCCGCCATGATTGGTCTGTTCAGCAAGGCATTCAAAAGCTGAAGAGCGGTGATTCTGTCGGGGCGTGCCCTGCGTCCCGCGCCGGTCTGTTTACTCGCAGGGTTGCGTCGCTCAGGTTCTTCCGTCTCACCATCGAGATTCGTTATTCTCTTCACCATACCGGGTCGTCGTAATTCGCACAGGCAGAAAAGGCGGACGCGTGCCGGCTCACCCCTCGATCATTGGAGCGTATCCCGGCCCGCTTGCGAGGCGCGCGAATGTCCGCTAATCGTTGGTGGATTTATCAGCGGGAGCGCTTCCCGATCTTTGCGCACGCGCCGCTGATCGCCGCCTTCAGTTTTTCCGCCATCAGTTACTCCTCGCTCCTGCGCGGACCGGCCGTATTGCCAGGCGCGGCAGCGGCGATCGTCGCATTCTTCAGCGCGTTTCTTTCGTTCCTTCAATTGCGGCTCGCGGACGAATTCAAAGATTTCGACGAGGATTCTCGCTATCGACCGTACCGTCCCGTCCCGCGCGGCCTGATTAAGCTGCGCGAACTTGGCTGGGTGTGGGTTGCGAGCGGCGTTCTTCAATTGCTGATGGCGCTTCTATTGAAACCGCAGTTGGCGCCGCTGCTGCTGATCGTCTGGATCTATCTCTCGATGATGAGCAAGGAATTCTTCGTGAAGCGCTGGCTGAAGAGCCATCCATTCACGTACATGTGGACTCACATGCTCATCATGCCGGTGATCGATTTCTACACCACGGCTTGTGACTGGATGGTTGTTGGCGTCCGGCCGCCCAAAGGACTGACGTGGTTCTTGCTTGTCAGCTTCTTCAACGGGATGGTTGTGGAGATCGGGCGTAAAATTCGCTCGCCGCAGGACGAAGAAAAAGGCGTCGAAACGTACAGCTTTCTTTGGGGGCGCGGGGGTGCGGTTGCTGCGTGGTTGACCGCAATGCTCGTGACCGCCGCGTTTGCATGGCTTGCAGCCGACCGCATCGCGTTCGGGCGGCCGGTTCTCTGGTTGCTCGGTGTGTTGCTGGTTGCAGCCGTGGGCTTGAGCCTGTTTTTTCTGCGCGACCCGAAACCAAAGCGCGGCAAATTGTTCGAAGCAATGGCTGGAGTCTGGAGTTTGTTAATGTATCTGAGCCTCGGTGCCGTTCCTCTCTTGCTCCGTTATTTCGGGGTGCATTTGTGAGCTGCATCCTTCATCCCGGTGACCCGCGCGCCGCCGGCCAGCTCGGCGGAAAAGCGGGTGCACTCGCTTCGCTCGAGGGATTTGGTTTTCCGATTCCACCCTGGTTTGTCGTGACTCCCGATGCTTTCCATCAGTCTCTTTCAAAGCGGCAACGCCAGGAACTCGAAAACGCGAAGACGAACGCAGGAGTCGTCCAGATAGCAGAAGCCATAGCGCCGGATGAATCCATTTGCGCGGAAATTGCGCGCGCTGTCGCCGAACTTTGTCCGGGCGGCGGGCGCGTGGCCGTGAGGTCCTCGGCGGGGGACGAAGATAGTCCCGAGTATTCGTTCGCAGGCCAGCTCGATAGTTTCCTTTTCGTCGCAGCGGAGGAAGTTTCCGAAAAAGTTGCAGCCGTCTGGCGGTCGGCCTTCAGCGAAAGGATTCTGGCGTATCGCCGCGAGCATGGGTTGAGTCTCTCGCCGCAACCTCCCGCCGTGCTCGTACAGAGGATGGTGGAGTCGGATGTTTCCGGCGTGGCGTTTGGCGCGGACCCGGTGACGGGACGTCGAGGAGTTGCAATCGTCGCTGCGCTCTACGGCCTTGGCACCACACTCGTTTCCGGAGAGTCCGACGCGGATACGTTTGAAGTGGACCGCGAAGGGCGCATCCTGCGGCGCGAAATCGCAAACAAGAGATTCGCACACCGATTTGATTCCGAAAGCGCTGAAGGCGTCGCGGCGGTGCGAATCCCCGAGCAGGACGCGAACAAAAGCGCTCTCACCGATTCTCAGATTCTCGAAGTTGCCGCGCTCGTTCGCCGCGCCGGAAATCATTTTGGAAGACCGCAGGATATGGAGTGGGCGTACGAGAAGGGGCGTCTCTATCTCCTGCAGTCGAGACCGATCACTTCGCTGCGCGACCCGCCCGATCCCGAAGGCGCCTTGAATATTTGGGACAACAGCAACATCGCCGAAAGCTACAGCGGAGTGACGACGCCTCTCACATTCTCCTTCGCGCGCAGCATTTATGAAGGCGTTTACCGCCAATTCTGCCGGATCATGCGCGTGCCGGAGGGCGTGATTGCCGCGAACGACGAGGTCTTCGCTCGCATGCTCGGCCTGATTCGCGGCCGCGTTTATTACAACCTGTTAAGCTGGTATCGCGTCCTCGCGATGTTCCCCGGATTCACTGTGAATCGGCGCTTCATGGAACAGATGATGGGCGTGCGCGAGCCGCTGCCCGACGAAATCGTCGCGCAGATGACCGCCGGGTCGTGGGGCGCTCGCGTCCGCGATGGAGCGCGGGTCGTGCGTACGGTCGGCGGCCTCATTCGAAATCATTTCGTACTCGAGCGGCGCATCGAAGAATTTTACGTTCGACTGAACGCGGCTCTTGCTCCTCCGCATCCGCCGCTCGAAGACATTAGAGCGGACGAGCTAGCGGGCTACTACCTCGATCTCGAGCGCCGTCTCTTGACGCGCTGGGATGCGCCGCTGGTGAACGATTTTTTCGCCATGATTTTCCACGGGCTGCTGCGCGCGCTGGCGGCGAAATGGTGCGGCAGCAAGGACGGTGCGCTGGCGAGCGATCTGGCGCGCGGACAATCTGCAATGATCAGCGCCGAGCCTGCCGAGCGCGTCTGCCGAATGGCGGCGCTGGTGGCCAATGATGATGAATTCGCCGCGCTCTTATGCGAAGGATCGCTTGGGGCGATTCTGCGAGCTATGCAGGAGCATCGCGAGTTTCGCGCGCAATTCGAAAGCTATCTTGAAAAATTCGGCGACCGCTGCCTCGAGGAGCTGAAGCTCGAAAGTCCCACGCTGCATGACGATCCGCTTCTGCTTTTCCGCAGCGTGGGACAGCTTGCGCGCGGAAATTCCGGCACGGCAGCCTCCGGCAGCGCAGCCGCGCGCGCCAGCGAATCGAATGCGAAAACAGATGAGCAAGTCCGCAAGGCGCTCGCATGGCACCCGATTCGACGCGTTCTGTTTCGCTGGGTTCTACGAAATGCCCGCGCACGCGTCCTGCAACGCGAAAATCTTCGATTCGAGCGGACGCGCTTGTTCGGCAGAGTGCGTCGCATTTTCGTCGAGCTCGGGCGACGTCTGCATTCGCTCGACAGGCTCGATGAACCGCGTGACATCTTCTATCTCCAGGTCGAGGAAATTCTCGGCTTCATCCAAGGCACGGCGACAACCGTGGATTTGAAGGGCCTCGTCGCGCTTCGAAAGCGCGAGTTCGAAGGCTACAAGCAAAGCGAGCCGCCCGACGATCGCTTCGAAACGAGGGGCGTCGTTTACCAGAGCAATTCGTTTCGAAATGCGCGGCCCGCGGACGAAGTGACGGGCGACGAACGAAAAGGCATCGGCTGCTGCTCGGGAGTGGTTCGCGGGCCCGTGCGCGTCATCACCGATCCGCGGAACGCCGTATTGAAGAAGGGTTGCATTCTCGTCGCCGAGCGCACCGATCCGGGTTGGATTCTTCTCTTTCCATCCGCCGCAGGCCTGCTGGTAGAGCGCGGCAGCCTGCTTTCGCATTCGGCGATCGTCGCGCGCGAAATGGGCATCCCGGCGATTGTTTCGCTTTCCGGCGTCACGCGCTGGCTGAAGGATGGCGATTGGGTGGAGCTGGACGGTGGCGCAGGCGTCGTGCGGCGGATTAGTGCCGGCGGGAATGCTGCGCATGAGTAGCGAGGCTTCGGAAAATGCGGACTTTTCCGCAATGCGCTACGCGCAGTGCTGGGAAGACGCGGACATATTGCTCGAAGCGCTCAACATCCAACCAGGCCAGACGTGCCTTTCGATCGCATCGGCGGGAGACAATACTCTCGCCCTGCTGAGCCGCGGTCCGGCGCGGGTGATTGCTCTCGATTTGAACCCGGCGCAACTCGCAGCGCTCGAGCTGCGCATCGCTGCTTATCGCGAATTGAGCCACGCGGAACTGCTCGTGCTCATCGGATCGGCTCACGGCAATGGCCGCGAGGAATTGTACCGGCGATGCCGGAGCCTGCTTTCGAAATTCGCGCGCGGATATTGGGATGCACATAGCGGCGACATCCGTCATGGAATCGGCGGAGCGGGAAAATTTGAGCGGTATTTTCAAGTGTTTCGCACGCGCGTTTTGCCGCTGGTTCATTCGCGCTCGCGCGTGGAGCGATTGCTCAAGGGCGGCTCGCGCGAAGAGCGCATTGCTTTCTACAGCGGGGAATGGGACACATGGCGCTGGAGATTACTCTTCCAAATTTTCTTTTCACGCTTCGTGATGGGGCGCTTTGGCCGCGATCCGAGTTTTTTCAAGTACGTGCAGGGAAGTGTTGCGAACCGGATTCTCCAGCGCACCCGTTGCGCGTTGACGGAATTGAATCCGGCTGAGAATCCCTACGCGCAGTGGATTCTGACCGGGAGGCACACGACCGCCTTGCCGTTCGCGCTGCGGCCGGAGAATTTCGGATCCATTCGAAAACATCTGGACCGCGTGGAGTGGCATTGCGAGACGATCGAGGGTTTCCTCGAACGAGAAAAGGGAACCGCGATTGACTCCTTCAACTTAAGCGATATTTTTGAATATATGTCGGAGGAGAATTACGAGCGATTGCTCGCGCGGATCGTTCGAGCGGGGCGGCCCGGAGGCCGGCTGGCCTATTGGAATATGCTCGCCGAGCGGCACCGGCCCGATTCGCTGCGCGGGAGATTGCGGCCGCTTGCAGATCTCTCGCGGCGCCTGCACGCACAGGATAAGGCATTCTTCTACTCGGCGTTTGTAGTCGAGGAGATTGCGTGAGCGCGAGCCCCTGGATTCGCATCCTTCTCGTTGCCGGCGCGATCGGCGCGCTTCTGGTAATTCTTCGCGCGTGGCAGCGCAAGTATTCGCCGCAGCCCGAGCTGGTTCGTAAGCTCGCCCACGTCGGGACGGGCCTCGCCACGCTCACCTTGCCTTACCTCTTTCACGAAGCGTGGCCTGTGCTGCTGCTTTCGGCGATTTCGATCACGGCGATGATTGCGCTCCGGCTCGTGGGTCCATTGAAACAGGAGTTGGGCAGCGTCCTGCACGCCGTGGCGCGATCTTCGGGAGGCGAGATTTATTTTCCGCTGTCGGCGGGAATCCTGTTTGTGCTCGCGCGAGGAAATGTCCTGCTGTTCGTCATTCCGATTCTGATTTTGACGTTTGCCGATGCGCTCGCTGCATTGACGGGCAAGCGCTACGGCCTGACGCAGTATCATGCGGCGGACGGCGATAAGTCCGCTGAAGGCTCTGTGGCTTTTTTCCTGGTCGCGTTTTTGAGCACACATATTCCCCTCCTGCTACTAACGGATATTGGTCGAGTCAAGACGCTCTTGATTGCATTAACGATCGGCCTCGTCGCTATGCTGCTCGAAGCGATTGCGTGGAGAGGTCTCGACAACTTGTTCATCCCTCTCGGCGGGTACATTCTGCTGAAGTCTTACATGGAGCTGGATGAAACCGCATTGATCGCCCGGTTCTGCATCACGCTCGCTCTCGTCATCTTGCTCCAAGTCTTTCGCCGCCACGCAACGCTCGATACGACGGCGTTGATTGGCGCGGCCCTCGTGGGGTACATGAGCTGGGCTCTGGGCGGATGGAAATGGCTCGTGCCGCCCGCAGTCCTCTTCGTCGCCTATCCATTGCTTTCTCCGAGGAATGAAAGAAATACCGCGCGCATTCACAGCATTCACGCCGTCCTCAGCGTCGCGTCCGCCGGATTACTCTGGCTCTATTTGGGGAAGGTTTTTGATAACTCCGGGTATTTCTTCCCATTCACGCTGGCCTTCGCGGCACATTTAGCGATCGGCGGCACCACACGGCTTCGTTGCGACTATCCGGCGATGCTGGTTGGCTCGGTGCTTGCGAGGTCAATCGTTCTTGGATGGCTCGTACTGTTTCTGCCGTATTACTTCGTGCAGGCTAGCTCAAAGAAATCCGCGGTGCAGGCAGCGATCGCCCTCGCCGGGGTAGCAATCGCAACGCTCGTTTTCAATTCCACGCAGCCGGGCATGGAGGATTGTCCGACGGATGGACCGCGCTGGTTCCGCCAGGCGGGGATCGTACTGATTGTTTCCGCGCTGGGCGCGATCGCGAACTATGGCTCGTAGAGCCGATTTGCGATGACGACACATTTCATCGAGATTCACAGCAAGGGCGAACTCGATTCGCTCGGGTCAACACGGGGGGTTGATCGGCTCAATTCGGAAAACCTTGTGCACGATGCTCCGGACGCGCACTGGTTGATGTTGTCTGCGCCGGGAGTAATTCTGGCGCGCTGCTCGCTCTGGTGGAAGAGAACTCCTCCTTATCCAGACCAGCGGTTAGGATTGGTGGGTCATTACGCAGCGACTGACGCTGAGTCCGCGAGCACTCTATTGCGCCATGCGTGCGCGCAACTCGCATCGAAGGGTTGCACAATGGCGGTCGGCCCGATGGATGGAAATACGTGGCGGCGATATCGCTTCGTCACCGAGCGCGGTACGGAGCCGCCATTCTTTCTCGAGCCCGACAATCCGGATGATTGGCCGCTTCACTTTGTGGCGGAAGGTTTTGCGCCGCTCGCAACTTACATTTCGGCGCTCAATTCCGACTTGAGTCGCGTGGATCCGCGGCTTCCGGACATCGCAGAAAACGTGGCCGGCAAGGGAATCACAATTCGCTCGGCCACGGCTGGAAAAATGGAGGGCGAGCTTCGTCGCATCTACGCGTTGTCGCTCCAGAGTTTTCAGAAGAATTTCTTGTACACGCCGCTCGATGAAGCGGAATTCCTGGCTCAGTATCAAAAGATTTTGCCCCACGTGCGCGAGGAACTGGTGCTATTGGCCGAGTGCAACGGGCAGCCGGTCGGATTCCTTTTTGCGATTCACGATTTGCTGCGGCCCAAGCGCGGAGAACCGAACGACACGATCATCATCAAGACGGTCGCAGTGGTCCCAGAGTGCGCGTCAGTTGGCCTCGGGACATTGCTGGTCGCGCGAGCGCAGGAAACGGCCCGCGGACTCGGATCGAAGCGCGTGATTCATGCCCTGATGCACGAATCGAATCGCTCGCGAAACATCAGCGAACGCTCTGCCACCATAATGCGTCGCTATACGTTGTTCTCGAGACATCTGTCCCAATGAACATCGCCGAAATCCTCTGCCGCCACGCAGCCACTCGACCCGATGCACCTGCAATCCTCGATGTTCACCGGGGCCGCTCGCGTGCGCTCAGTTTTGCGGAGCTTGATTTGGCGTCGAGCCGCGCGGCAGCGCTGCTCCAGAATGAGGGCGTGGCGGCGGGAGACGGTGTCCTGATTTTTCATGCGATGTCGGCGGAGCTCTATGCCGCTTTAATCGGGGCATTCCGCCTGGGTGCTGTCCCGATGTTTCTCGATCCGTCCGCCGGGCGAGAACACATCGAGCGATGCTGCCATCTGTGGCCGCCGAAGGCGATGATCGCGAGCACGAAAGCGCACCTTTTGAGATTTGTTTCTCCCGCACTGCGCCGGATTCCGAGGAAATTTGCGATCGGCGGGGCCGTACCGGGCGCCGTTTCGTGGAATCGCACAAGCAGTCTCACGCCTTTGAGAGAGATTTTGGCATCCGCCCCTGATGCGCCTGCTTTAATCACGTTCACCAGCGGCAGCACCGGCCTGCCAAAAGCCGCTGTACGTAACCACGCCTTCCTTCTGGAGCAGCACCGCGTGCTCGCGGAAAGCTTGCGGCTTGCGGCGGGCGATCTCGATCTGACGACGCTTCCCATTTTCGTTCTCGCTAACCTTGGCTCGGGCGTCACAAGCCTGATCCCCGATGCCGATTTGCGCTCTCCGGGAAAAATCGATCCGGCTCCCGTCATCGGACAGATTCGATCGCAGAAGCCCGGACGCACGGCTGCTCCGCCGGCATTCCTGGAACGACTGGGGGACTACTGCGCCGAGCGAAAGCTTTTTCTCCCCGAGCTGAAAAAGATTTTCGTGGGAGGCGCGCCGGTCTTCCCAAACCTGCTCCGAAAACTTCACGGCATTTCACCGGACGCGGAGGTCACGGCTGTATATGGTTCGACCGAAGCCGAACCGATCGCGGAAATTTTGTTTTCACAAATCGAACCTTCCGACTTCGGATCCATGGTTCAGGGACGAGGGCTTCTCGCGGGTCGCCCCGTGCCACAAATTCGATTGGCAATCCTCGAAGAGAAATGGGGAAAGCCGATCGGTACTCTTTCTCCAAGCGAATTTCAATCGAGATGCATGCCTGCGGGTGAAGCCGGGGAGATTGTCGTGAGCGGTGGGCACGTCTTGTCAGGCTATCTGGGCGGCAAGGGCGACTCGGAAACAAAATTCGATGTGGATGGAATGCGATGGCATCGAACGGGAGACGCTGGTTATCTGGATGAGCGCGGGCGAGTCTGGCTTTTGGGCCGCTGCGACGCGAGGATTGAGGACGAGCACGGAGTGCTGCATCCGTTCGCCGCTGAATGCGCCGCGCAACAAGTTCCCGGCGTGCGCCGAGCGGCGCTGATTGCTCACAACGGCCGCCGTTTGCTCGCTGTGGAATTGGATAAGGGAAGCGGCGCCGGTATCGTTGCCGCCGTACAAAACGCAGTCCGATGGGCGCGAATCGATTCTGTAAGGGTTCTTCCGAAAATCCCCGTGGACAAGCGCCACAATTCGAAAGTGAATTATCCCGAGTTACGCAAACTGATCCGCCGCTAGCATGAATCAGCCCCCATTCTTGACTTGCTCTTCCCATAAGACTACGCTTCGGCCTGTTTGCGGCCCCCCATTTAAATACCTGGAGGAAAGAATGAAATTCAGCAGGTTGTTTTCTGGTCTTGGTGTGACCTTGCTCGCCGCATTTTCGGTCTCGGCTCAGAGCCAGCCCGGCAACATCGCAGCTCTCGAGTTTCAGACGCCGAAGAATGGCATGACGAAACAATATGAGGAAGGCCGCAAGCAGAAAGTGGAATGGCACAAGCAGCAGAAGGATTCGCAACCGTTGATGGTTTACGAGACGATCAGCGGAGACAGCGCAGGGTCATACGTTATTGCCCGATTTGGCCAGCACTGGTCGGATTTCGACAAGCCCTCCGTCCCCGATGCGGCCGATCTCGAGGAATACAACAAGGCGATCGCTCCTTACGTCCAGTCGCTTGTTCCTCGCTACTATGAATTTCTTTCGAAGGTCAGCAACCCGCCACCACCTGGGGCGCACGATCGATTTGCCTCAGTGACGAATTTCCGCGTTCGCTACGGGCATGGAGACGACTTTCGGGCGGTGCTCAATCGAATGTCTGACGCAGCTCAGAAAACGAAGTGGCCGCTTCGCTATGAATGGTTCCGGCTCGCGAATGGCGGGCCCGGCGGTACATTTGTACTCGTTATACCGCGCGCCAATTGGGCTGCTTTTGAAGACAACCCGGATGTGAAGCCATTTCGAGACATGCTTCGGGAAGCGTTCGGCGAAGCGGAAGCTCAGGAGCTGATCGGGCGGCTCGATACCTCTGTTGAAGGCACCTATAGTGACATCGTTGAGTTTCGGCCGGATTTGAGTTACATCCCGGCCAAGTAGTTCGCAACGCGGACAACGCTACGTATTCGCAGAACGTCGGGAGGGAACTCTCCGGCCTTTCGGGGCCAAGGGCCGGGAGTTTTTCCCACAACGCCAGCCGTACATTCAATCCATCCTGTCCACGTGGATGTAAAGACTCCACCTGGTGTAACCTAATTCACATGAGCGAGAAAATTCGAAAGAGCGACGCGGATTGGAAGGCGAAGCTGACCGAAGAGCAATTCCACGTCACGCGACAAAAGGGAACTGAGCCACCGTTCAGCGGCGAGTATGAGGATACGGAGACGAAGGGAACGTACGTTTGCGTCTGCTGCGGCCAGCCACTCTTCAGCTCCGATGCAAAATATCATTCGGGTTCAGGTTGGCCGAGCTATTGGCAGCCTATTGCAGCGGAGAATGTCGAACTGGAGCGTGATTCGAGCCACGGCATGGTCCGCACCGAAGCAATCTGTAGTCTCTGCGATGCTCATCTGGGGCACGTCTTCGAAGACGGCCCGGAACCGACCGGCTTGCGATTTTGCATCAACTCCGCGGCGATTCATTTAGTTGAAAATGAATCCAACAAAAAGGACTAGGCGGACACCCGCAGAATTGCCTGAAACCATTACGCAGACTCAAAATTAGTGATCGAAGAAAAATTGCTGTGGATGGGAATCGCCCGCAGTGATTGAGATCGCCCTGAATTTTGACGGCGATACCACGTAAATGACGAGACTTGTAGGAATTCCCGTTGGAACCGTATTTGTCGGCGTCAGAATCCCTCGACCCGTTGTCGCGACAGTAAAAGTCGCCGTGAACGGTTGATCCGGCGTCCCTGCACCCGATGGATTGACCTCATCCACGACGCCCGCCAGGTTTCCCGCGCCGTCCGCGGCCACTTGCCCAATCACGTTCAGCACCTGATTGTCAAAGGGTCGGATCGCGCCCAGCGTGAACTCTCCCTGAACGGACCCAATACCAAATGGAGGTCCGATGGATTGCGCATCGAGAAAGCCCACCGTTGCGGCAGGGTCCGCGCCGAGGACGAAGCCTTGATTTCGCCCCGTAAGATACGCGACGCCAAGTCGCGTGCCGAGATTCGTAAAGGTCACGCGGCCATTGGGAAGCACGGTGTAAGTGCCGGGGAGGGTGGTGGGTGGCGTGATCGTACCGCCGCTGTTTTCATCGTACATCAGAAAAGCGGCGCCGCTTCCGTTTGCTGTCAGCAGGCCGGCGAAAACGCTCGCATTCGTATTAATGCCAGACCCGCTCGCCACGCTCGTCCCATTCAGGGCGGAAGGGTCGAAGGCAGCCGCCGTAGATTGCGCGATCATTTCGCCGGCCAATCGGGGAAGCGGATTAGCAGATGTGGGAGTGTCGATCGACACGAAGAAGAGTTCCGAAGGTGACACCATATAGAAAATGTAGAGCGGTGAAATCTGCGACTGGGTCGGGATCTGATACGTGAAGCCCGCGCTCCCGCGATTGAAGGCCCCGGAAAAGGTGAAGTGTCCGGTCAGCGGTAACTGCGGGCTAAGCGTACCCGCGTCGTTGAAGTCTGCCATTCCCGGTGTCAACGTTGAGCTGGCATCCGCAAATACTACTCCGGCCAGTGCGGCCGCCTTGCCGCTAAAGTCCTGCCCGAAAAATTCAAAAGCATAATTACCGGTGAAATTTGTGACGCCAAGGCCGCTATTTAGTTGTTTTTTGATAATTCCCTCACCTTGAGTGCCTGTCGTATCCTCCTCAAAAAATCGGGCGTTTCCATCGGAATCAAAGACGAGAAGATAGTCCGTAGTGAGGACCTGGCCCCTGCTATTTGTCGCAGTGAGTTCCATCGTTCCGCGGCCGTCCGACCCGATCGTGTACGTGCCCGTGAGCGTTGCACCGATCGTGATACCCGAAACGCCATTGTTACTGTTACGGTTCACATCTTCTACGCCGCCGGAAATCGTCCCGGCGCCATTCGCCGTGATAGCGCCCGCGATTCCCACCGTACCCACGGAGTCAAAGCCGTTGAAAAGGAACGCATAGCTTCCATTCAGCAGAGGAAGATTGTTCGTTCCCGCCGCGACGATGATGCTGAGCGGTTCGGACGCCGTGCGCGGGGGAATATCCGAATCCGTCACTTTTACTTGGAAATTCGAAGTTCCCGCGACAATGGGTGAACCCGAAATGGTATTTGCGTTGGGATCAAGTATAAGACCAGACGGGAGCAGCCCGGTAACCACGCTGAATGTGTACGGTGTAACTCCCCCGCTCGCTTGCAGTGATGCCGTGTACGCGTCACCTGTCGTGCCCGAGGGCAGGAAGGCCGTTGTGATTTGCAGCGGTTGCGGCGTCACAATGTTGATCGAAAGAGGCATCTGCGCCTTTTGATTCGTAGGCAACGCCGAATCCTGCACCTGAACCGTGAAATTGAACGGTGACCCAGCCGAGCTAGTTGGCGTCCCGGAAATCTGGCCGGAAATCGAGCTTATGGTCAGGCCCGGCGGAAGCGAGCCGGAAACGATGGTCCACTTGAGCGGCGGAACGCCGCCATTCGTAACAACGGGCGCGTTATAGGGCAAGTTAAGGATGCCGCCCGGAAGAGTTGTCGTCAATATGGAAAGCGCGGGCGGAGGACTGATCGTGATGGACAACGGCTCGGAAACCGTGAGCGGCGGGCTGCCGAAATCTGTCACCTTGACGGTAAAGTTTGAAGTTCCGGAGCCGCTCGGCACTCCTACGATAGTCCCGCTTGAATTCAGCGTTAGCCCCGCTGGCAGGCATGGTGCCGCTGGGCACGTTGCCGTAAAGGTGAGCGGAGTGACTCCTCCCGTAACTACAATGGTCTGGTTATATTGAATTCCGTTGAAACCATTCGCGAGCGAATTTGTCGTAAAGACGGGCGCCAGCACAATTGTGATCGTTACGCTTGCCGTAACACTCGTATTCGCCACGGAGCTAGCTTTTAGCGTCGCAACGGTCGTCGCTGAAATAGCCGGGGGGGCGACAAAAGTGACGCTTGATGTTGTGACGTTCGTCAGGGTTCCGCAGCCCGCGCCCGCGCAACCCGTTCCCGTGATTGTCCAAGTGACGCCTTGACTGTTCGTATCGTTGGCCAGAGTAGCAGTGAAGTTGAGCGACTGCCCTTGGTCCACGCTCTGCGCAATGTTCGGGCTTATCTCGATTGTGATGGCTGCGCCGCTGCCTCCGCCGCATCCAGAAAGAGAAACTAGCAGGAGTCCGATGCAAATCAGCGGGAGTGCCACGGCGAGCCAACGCCCACGCAGGGTTTCGCCGGACGTCAGGCCTTCCATCTTATTCCAGTCCACAGAGTTCCTTTTCAAGCGGGCAGACGGCCCCGAGTTCATCATCTCACGCTGGATTTGCTTAGGACCCGCCCAAGCCGGAGTGGATGACTCCCGAATCGAACCTTCGGCACAAGCAGTGAATCCTTTTGAATAACAAAATGGCCGCAGTGTGTCAACGCACATCTCCGGCAGCTACCATTCGGCAGGCCAGGACGACGAATCGCTGAAAATCATTCCACCCATTTGACATACCCCGCCCATTTCTCAAGCCATGTGGATGCAGCGGATGGCACGCTCGTTGCCCGGCATCATTGCGTGGGAGACTGGTTCGCGGGTAGCCCATAGCCTTGGGAACAATCAAGCTTTCTTTGGCGGGAATTCGCCTTCCCACCTCGCCACCACCGCCGTCGCAAGGCAATTCCCGAGCACGTTGACCGCGGTGCGCGGCATGTCCATCAATTGGTCGATGCCAAACAGCAGGAAGAACGGCTCGATGGGCAGGCGAAATTGTGTCGCGGCCGCGAGAACGATTACGAGCGATGCCCTCGCGACTCCGGCGGTACCTTTGCTGCTCAGGAGCAGCGTCAGCATCATCACGAACTGCTGCCCCAGGGTTAGATGCATGCCTGCGGCCTGGGCGATAAAGATTAGCGCGAGTGATTGATAGAGGCTGGACCCGTCGAGATTGAAGCTGTATCCGGTGGGCAATACAAATGCGACGGTCGAACGCGGCACGCCGAGCGCTTCCATGTTTTCCATCGCACGCGGCAGGGCCGCTTCCGAACTGGCCGTGGCAAAAGCGATTGCCACCGGTTCCGCCGCTGCCCTCGTAAATCGTGCAATCGGGATTCTCGCAAAATATGCAATGGGAAGCAGGACGAACGTCACGAATACGATGAGGGCGACGTACATTGTTCCGAGCAGCTTCAGGAGCGGCAGCAGAATCCCGAGTCCCATGTGGCCAACCGCGTACGCGATTGCTCCGAAAACGCCGATGGGCGCGGCCAGCATCACGAGATTTGTGAACTTGAACATCGTCTCCGAAAGGCTTTCGGCCAACCCAATCAGCGGCCGCCGCTTCGCTTCAGGCACCATCGCGAGCGCCATACCGAACAAGATGCTGAAGATGACAACCTGCAGAACTTGTCCTTCCGCAATCGACTTCGCGATGTTTTCCGGAAACGCGTTCAGGATCAATTCGGATGCTGTGTGCGGCGCGATAATTTGTAGATTTTCGCCCGGCATCGTCGGCAAATGAATTCCCACGCCGGCGCGGCTCAGGTTGATTGCGGCGAGTCCGATCAGAATTGCGATCGTTGAGACGATCTCGAAATAGACGATCGCCTTGATTCCCATCCGTCCGACTTTCTTCAAATCCGCATGGCCGGCGATTCCCACAACCAGCGTCCCGAAAAGCAGGGGAGCGATGATGACTTTGATCAGGCGAAGAAAAATCGAGCCGAGGACCTGAAAATGGACTGCGATCGCCGGTGCATCGAAGCCAAGCTCGGCGCCTGCGGCCATTCCTGCCAGAATCCATGCCGTCAGCGAACGCCGCGTGCCCGCATGCGCCGCCAGGAGAGCGATGACGATCCATCGAGCCGTAGCGGAAACATCCGGGGGAATTTGCAAATTGCCGGCATGACTGAACAGGCTCAGAAACGTTGCACCGAGAATTCCTGAAAGCAATGCAATCAAAATTCCGCGCTTGCGAGGTTCGGAGGGCATCGGTGTGCTGGCGGCGAACATTATGCCGGTTGCTTCCATGTGTCAATGCGTGTCAACCTCGCTGCTCCGGCCCTGCGGCAACGCGTGAAAATACCCCTGGCGTCGGTGTCCGTGTAGAATTTGAGCGATTCGGGTCGAGCGGGCGATTTTCAATTTTTGTGGATTTTTAGTATAAAGGTCGGCTTGGAAAATTCCGGCAGCGCTGCCGGTTCGTCCTTATTTGGAGGGATGCATTGATTGAAGTTCAGGACCTGACGAAAACCTTCGGCTCGGTCACGGCCGTGGACCACATTTCCTTCACGGTGAACAAGGGCGAAATCCTGGGTTTTCTCGGGCCGAACGGCGCGGGCAAAACAACTACGATGCGAATCCTCACCGCGTACATGCCTGCAACGTCGGGCACGGCGCGCATCGCCGGGTTCGACGTGTTCAACGAGTCTCTCGAGGTCCGACGTCGCATCGGCTACCTGCCGGAAAATCCGCCGCTTTATCCGGACATGACGGTTGAAACCTATCTGGATTTCGTCGCGCGCATAAAGAATGTTCCCGCGGAAAAGCGAAGCGCCCGCATCGCCGACGCGCTCCAGAAAACGAATATCGTGGACAAGCGCTCGCAACTCATCAAGAGACTTTCGCGAGGCTACAAGCAGCGCGTCGGACTGGCGCAGGCGCTCGTGCACGATCCCGACGTGATTATTCTGGACGAGCCGACGGTGGGCCTCGACCCCAAGCAAATCATCGAGGTCCGCCATCTCATCAAAGGCCTCGCGGGAAGCCATACCATCATTCTCTCGACGCATATCCTTCCCGAGGTCAGCATGACATGCGACCGCGTCGTGATCATCAACAAGGGCAAAGTCGCGGCCGTGGACACGCCGCAGAATCTGACGTCGCAACTCAAGGGCGGCCAAAAGATCAAGCTTGAAGTGCAGGCGCCTGAAAACGCATTGCGCGAAGCTCTCGCGCAGATCCCAGGAGCGAATCGGGTCGAGATTCAGCTCGCCCGCGCGGACGGCCGCCTCACTGCGACGGTCGAAGCCGCACAGGGAAAGGACGTTCGAAGTCAGATCGCCGCGAAAGTGGTTGAACGGGGCTGGGCGCTTTACGAATTGCACGGAGTCAGCCTGAGCCTCGAGGATATCTTCCTCGAGTTGACTACGGACGACGCCGCTCACGCGGAACCGGCCGGTTAGGGAGCCAGGGAGACGATGCGAACCCTTTACGCAGTTTATCGCAAGGAAATGGGTCACTATTTCGTCTCGCCCATTGCTTACGTCGTCGTAGGTCTGTTCCTGATTTTGTGTGCTTTCTTTTTTAACTACTATCTCGCGAGCGTAAGCGAACAGATTGCAATGCAGGGCCGTTACGGCATGCCGCCGGAAGTGGATGTTCCCGGAGAGGTGTTGCGCGCCTTCCTCGGATTGATTGCAACGCTCATCTTGTTCTTCACGCCCATGCTGACGATGGGCGTGTACGCGGAAGAAAAAAAGCGGGGCACGATGGAGCTGTTGATGACCTCGCCGGTCACCGACGTCGCGATCGTGCTCGGTAAATTCCTCGCCTCCGTCTCCCTGTTCATCATCATGCTGCTGCCGACGGCGAGCTACGTCGCCATCATGAATCTGCGCAGCGATCCGGTGCCGCCCTGGCGGCTGCTTTTCGCGGGGTATCTTGGAGTTCTTCTGCTGGGAGGTGCGCTTTTGGCCCTTGGCACATTTGTCTCTTCGCTGACGGAGAATCAAATCATCGCGGCCGTTCTCACTTTCGGGGCCCTTCTATTCATTTGGGTTTTGGATATCGGACGCAATGCGGGCGGCGTCGTCGGCCCTGTCCTCCAATATCTTTCGCTGATACGCCACTACGAAGACTTCACACGCGGAATAATCGATACGACGGGCTTGATCTATTACGCGAGCTTCATTTTCCTTTTTGTTTTTCTGACGGTGCGCTCGCTCGATTCGATGCGCTGGCGGCGCGCGTAACAAAGCGCATTCGTTTGGCTCTGGCAGGCGGGAGGGATTCATCGGATGAAATGGAATCGGGAAGAGGCGGCGCGATTCGTCGCGACCTTGGGCCTGGCGGCCCTCTTCGCAAGCTACATCCGTTATACGATTCAGGGAGAACTCCTTCAATTCAGCAAGATTCTGCTGATTTCCGGCGGGATCTTAATCCTTGCCGCCATCGTCCTCGGATTCCGCGCCATCCTCGGATTTTTCACCAGGCGCACGTCACAACTTGGAACGAACACAACGATTCTGGGACTCGGCGTGCTCGTCATTCTGGGGATCGTGAATTTCGCGGGGTTCCGGCATCACAAGCGATTCGACCTCACCAGCGAAAAGCTTTTCACCCTGTCCGATCAGACGAACAAAATCGTGGGTGGCCTGCAAAAAGATGTCACCATCATCCGCTTTGCGAAGTCTTCTCCCGCTCCACTCGATGAATTGATGATCGAGTACAGGAATCTCAGCCCCCATCTGAAATATCAGGTCATTGACCCGCAGGAAAAGCCCGAAGTCGCCCAGCAGTACGGAGCGACGCGAATGGGTGACGTGATTGTCGCCGCCGGCGCGCGAACCGAACACCTCGAAGGAGGCATGCGCGGCAACTTCTCCGAGGAGGACATCACGAGCGCGATCTTGAAAGTCACACAGGACACTCTGAAGACGGTGTGCTTTGTGACGGGGCATGGAGAAAAGTCGCTCACCGATGATGCCGAGAATGGCTACAGCCTCGTGGATCGCGGGTTGCAGAAAGAAGGCTACATCACGAAGTCGATCAACCTGGTTTCCGAAAACGGCGTCCCTTCCGATTGCAGCGCTCTAATTATTGCGGGCCCGGCGCAATCCTACTTCCCGCAGGAGGCGGCGCTCGTCGAAAAATATCTAGATGGTGGCGGAGACGCGCTGATTCTCGTTGATCCGGAAACGGACCCGAAACTTGATGAGATTTTCCAGGCGTGGAATATCAGTGTGGGCAAAAACGTTGCGATTGACGTCAGCGGCGTAGGCCGTCTGATCGGAGCCGGTCCTGCCATTCCCCTTGTTGCGGACTATGGCGCGAGTCCCATCACGAAGAATCTCAAGGGAGCAATGACGTTTTTCCCGCTGGCGCGAACGGTTTCGGTCGCCGACAAAGCAAAAGCGGGTTCGGACGCGGTTGATCTCCTGAAAACTTCCGCGAACAGTTTCACTGTCCCCAATCTCAAAGTGAAAGAAATCAAATTCGACCCGAAGACGGACACTCCGGGTCCGCTTTCGCTGGGCGTTGCTGCGACTCGCAAAATAAGCGACAAAACATCGCGCCTCGTGGTGATTGGAGATTCGGATTTTGCCTCGAACAGCGTGAATGGAATGCAGCGAAACGGCGACCTCTTCTACAACACGATCAATTGGCTCGCAAAGGAAGAGAACCTGATCTCCATCCGGCCGAAGCCGGCGACGAACCGTCGCGTCACGCTGACGGAAGCCCAGGCGACCGTCTTTAGATGGTTCGATCAATTCTTGCTGCCGGGCCTCGTGATCCTTTCGGGCGTCGTTATCTGGTGGAAGCGCCGTTAGAAAATCATGATAAAGAAGACCACTCTCGTCGTACTTCTCTGCGCCGTCGCCCTCGGTGGCGTGGTCTATTATCTCGACTGGAAGCGCGCCGCGAAGGATCAGGAAGGATTTCCGGAAGAGAAGACCAAGCCCGCATTTTCGCTTCAGTCATCGGACATTTCGAATTTGTCGCTCACGCGGCCGGCCGGATCGGGCGAGCCTGCAATCGAAATTGTGAAGCGCAACAACGAATGGCAAATTTCGAAGCCGATTGAAACGGGAGCCGATCAGCCATCGGTTGCGGAAATTTCCGACGGAATTGCCGCAGCGCGCATCGCGCAAACGATGCCCGGCACGCCAGACCGCTTGAAGGTGTACGGTCTCGACCCGCCTCAAGTAAGAATTGATTTCCAACTCCAGAATGGCGCGAAACACACCTTGCGGCTTGGCAGCAAGGATTTCACGGGCGCGTCTGTATATTCGATCGTGGATGATGCCGGGGATGTGGCGCTCCTTCCGAAATCATTACTCGTCAGCGCAGACAAACCAATCTCGGAACTTCGCGACCATGCCGTGCTGCACATCGTGAGTGGACAGCAAACTTCCTTAATCCTTAAGAATCCATCCGGCGAACTCCGGCTAACCAAAGAAAAATCCGGCTGGAAATTTGCAAAGCCCGCCGGCGCGCTGGCGGACGCCTCGGACGTCGATTCGTTCCTGAACGCGATCTCAATTGCGCGTATCGCCGCCGTTGTCAGCGAGAAGCCGGACAATCCCGGGAAGTACGGCCTCGAAAGGCCTGCGATAACTCTGACCGCCGTGGATGACAAGGGAACCAGCGCGACGCTCGTGGTGGGAAAGAAGGATGGAGACGATTATTTCGCGCGAGACATGTCCCGGAAGACGATCTTCCGGATCAACGATGAGCTGTACAAAAAACTCGCCCAGAAGTTCAACGACTTCCGGGACAAAAACCTCCTTCATCTCGATGCGGCCGACGTGAGCCGCGTCGAAATCAAAAATGCCGGTGGAACCGTTCTCCTCACGCGCAAGAAAGAAGACGAATGGACGATCGAATCACCGGATGAACAAAAGGGGAAATCCGTGGCCGAGTGGAAATTCTTGACGCCGATTATTCAGGCGAGGGCCTCGGAAGTCCTGGATCATCCTGCTCCCGATGTGCTTGCGATGCTGGCGAAGCCAGCTATAGAGGTGACGCTGACGGCCAAGGACGGGAAAAAATTGACGGTGAGTTTATCGAGGGATTCCGGAGATTTTGTTTACGCGCACACGAGCGACGGCCCGGCAGTTTTCAAGCTGAACAAGGAGACTCTAAACACACTGAATTTCAAGGCTGCCGATTTGATTTCGTAATCCGCGTTGCGTATTGCCCGCCGCTCATCACGCCGCTTCGTGTGCCTCCACCAGCGCCGCTTCCGCAGGCCAGGTAGCAAGCAGCATGATTTTCTTCGTGATCGGCGAGACGTGGATGTAGTAAACCACTGAACCGCTCTCGATCTCGTAGAAATCCGCGCGTTTCGGGTCGGGAGTGACCTTCGCCCCGCCGGTCAATAGGCTCCGGAGCGTCATCACCAGCTCTGTCGGATGATGCCTCAGGTCTTCGATTTGCAATTCGCTCGCGCATCCCATCAACATGATCCCCTCCATCCCATTCATTTGCCGCTCACTTATTATTACGCGTGGCGCCTGCCAAAAGTTCCAGCGATTGCAGCATTCAATCGCATTTCTCTATACCCACATTGGACGCGCAGAGCTTCAAAAGGTCGCAAAAATCTGCGGGGCGGTATCGGAGCGTTAACCCTTAAGTAGTCACTTGCGCGCGCCAACCAGACTTGCGATATTAGTCCGCGCCGAGGACACCCAAATTGAAAAAGAAGAAGCCAGGAAAGTCCAGCCGCCTGCACCGTGACCGCCGCCGCAAGCACCGGCACTGGCAGGTCACTGTGTATTACCACGACGGTGAGAAGTTCGCCCGCGTCTATATCGATCGGGACCGCGCGTCTCGCTTTGCGGAGCGCCAGAAGAAGTCCCCCGTAGTGAAAGCAACTCGCATCATGGAAGTGGATTGAGCGGATTGTGCACGGGCCGCGGCCCGGTGGTCTTTCTCGCTTGATTCTCTCGCCCTGAACCTCCGGTGATGTCTTGTCGGGGTGTGGGCCGCATGCTATAAATACCATTCTGCCTTGAATTTCGCAGATACGCGGGATTCGTATAGTGGTAGTACGCGACCTTGCCAAGGTCGAGGCGAGGGTTCAATTCCCTCATCCCGCTCCAGTTTTTCCGTATTGTTCCAGCCTTTCCGGCGCTTCTGGCCAGTTTCCCGGCAGCGTGTTAAAGTCTCATCCGCCCAACCCACATGCTGGCCTATCTCTGCGGTCCCATCGAATTTGCGGAAGACGGCGGCAGGCTTTGGCGCCGCAAGCTGACACCCTTTCTGCGTGAGCACCTCGGTCACTGTGTCTATGATCCCGCCGAAGACGAGCGGAAAAACCTCACCGATGAGGAATCGGCCCACTTCCGCGAGTGGAAGACAACCGATCTCGACCGCTTCCGCCGAGTTGTCCGGAAAATCATCGCCTTTGACCTTGAACTGATCGAAAACAAAGCGGACTACGTCATCTGCTACTGGGACACAGTAACTGCCCAGAGCGGCGGCACGCCCGCTGAACTGACGGTCGCATATCGCAAGGGCATTCCGATCTATCTTGTCACGTCACTTTCAGTCGAGCTGGTCAGCGGCTGGATGCTTGGCTGCTCCGATCAGGTTTTTTCGTCGATTGAATCGCTGAAAGAATTCCTCGCCGCGCGCTTTTCCCGCGAAAGACAAACCCAGCTCTGGAA
>JBAWGF010000039.1:0-20397 GCA_049592615.1 Candidatus Acidiferrales bacterium | reverse complement strand
GCAAGGTACAGATCAGCAGGAGGCAAAGAGATGGCTACCCCCAAAGTCGCACCCTGGCCGGCCATTCCAAAGCTTACTCCGGATGAGGTGTACGCCGGACTTAGCGACCAGGCGAAGAATTACCCTCTGTTCCTGGAAGCGATCGTGCGCCAAGAGCATAATTTTGAGAAGCCGGAAGCACTCTCCCGACTCCGCGTGTTGGACTGCACGACGCGAATGATGATCGGGCATTGGTGCTCCTCGCAATTGGCTGAACTGGGTGCCGAGGTCATCCAGGTTGAACCGCCAGGCGGGGACCCGCTTCGCCAGAACACGCCATTCGGCAGGCGGGAGTACATGTTCCGCGACAAGGACAGCGGCGAGGAAGTCGGCGGACAGTTCCTGCACGAAATGCGCAACAAACTTTCGATCACGCTGAACCTGGAGGCGGAGGAAGGCCGTGAAATCCTCAAGAAGTTGATTGTCCACTCAGATATTGTGATTGAGAATGGGCCGCCCGGCCAGTGGGACAGTTGGGGCATCGGCTATCGCCAATTGCGGGAACTGAACCCACGACTGATTTACTGCTGGGTTGGCCAGCGCGGCCAGTGGGGCCCGCTGAAAGACAAACCGGGGATGCTTGAGCCGGTGGCCCAAGCTTCCTGCGGGTTCGTCCACGGCACGGGCGACCCGAAAGAGTTTGGCGGGCAGCCTACTCGGTCCGCGTTGTGGATGGCCGACCACGTGGGCGGAACAGCCGCAGCCATGGGTATTCTTGCCGCGGTGATGTACCGAGAAAATGTTTCCGGCGAGGGTCAGTTCGTCGAAGCCACGTCAGCCGAGGCCATCATTCGCATCCTGGACTACAGCTGGGCTTGGTACTCCATGGACGGCAGCATTCGCCCGCGCTACGGGAACTGGGACCTGGCGATCAACATCTACGCCGTGAATCCATGCAAGGACGGCTACATGATGGTAGGCGGCGGCCACGACCGGCTGTGGTACCGCATCTGGCGAACGGTGGGCGACGAGCAGCCCGCTGTTGAGGAGGACATCCTCGGTGATCCGCACTTGCGTGAAGTCGCAGACCGGCTGGCGCATGATATGCAAGTAAAGACCTATACGATGCTCGGAGAATGGCTGAAAGATAATCCCCGCAGCGAAGCCGAGCGCAAACTCTCCAAGCAGCAGGTAGCCTCCGGCGGAGTGCTGTATGTCAACGAGGTTGCCGAGTATCCACATTTCAAGTATCGCGGTCACGTCGCTGAGACCGAGTCACCTCATTACGGCAAAATCTTGTACGGCACGACCCCCTTCTTGCAGCACAAGACACCGGGGCGACTCAAGTGGCTGGGCCGACCAGTCGGTTATGACAACGAAGATGTATATCGCCGGCTGCTGGGTTTTACCCGCGATGATTTCGCACGGCTGGCCAAAGCCGGAGTCACTGAAGAGGAAGAGGAGGAACTGTGATGAAACCCGCTTCCGCCAAGAAAAACGGAGATCAGAGCTTCGAGGAGTTTTGTCGGGAGACGTTTGACTTTAAATCGGCATTCGGCAAACCGGAGGCGCTGAAGGGATATCGCGTGCTCTCTTGCACGCAGTACATCCTTGGTCCGTCCTGCGCCTCTTATCTGGCCGAACTCGGCGCTGAGGTCATCAAGATTGAAGCGCCCCGCCGCGGCGAAGCCATGCGCCACACCACGCCGTTCAACGAGCCATTCCTGTACCCGCTCTCGCGGTGGGTGCCGGAGCGCGGCACTGGCCTGGGGTTCCTAGGCGCCAATCCAAACGAGTATTTTATTACGGTTGACTTCCACCGCCCCGAAGGCCAGGCGATCGTGAAGAAGTTGGCCGCGAAGTCCGATGTGATCTGCGAGAACTACCGTCCCGGCACGTTCGACCGCTGGGGTATCGGCTACCGGCAGATTAAGGAGATCAACCCCCGCTTGGTGTATTGCTGGATGGGCGGGTTCGGCGGTTGGGGACCGGGTCGCGTGCGCGCCTCTTACGACATCCTCGGTCAGGCGCAGGGCGGAAACTTCGGCATGACGGGCAAGCCGGAATTCCTCGGCGGCGCGCCGGCAAAGCACACTATCTGGCTGGCCGATTATTGGGGCGGCATGATGGGTGCGTTGCAGATCTTGGCGGCGTTGTACTGGCGCGATAAAGTCTCCGGCGAAGGCACCTTCACCGAGTACTCGCAGGTTCACGGAGTCACCCGCCAGCTCGAGTACGCGCTGCCACTCTATGGCCGGCACGGCATAACCCGCGAGCGCTGGGGCAATTGGGATACACAGCTGTGCGTGCACGGGATCATCAAGTGCGGCAAATCCTCCTACCCGCAATCAGAGAACCCGCAGGAGCAAGAGGAGGGCTACATCCTCATCAGTGCTTACGAGGACAAGGACTTTGCTCGCCTCTGCCAGATAGTCGGTGACGGCACGATGGCTAAAAAGTATGCCAAGCGCGACGTCCGGGTAAAAGCCCAGAGTCAGATGGAGATTTACCCCTGGCTGGAAAAATGGGCGGCGGATAAGACCAAGGAACAGGTTGCTGCGATCCTCGACAAGGCCGACATCATCAACCAGCCAGTTTGGAACTCCAAAGAGGTTGCCAACAACCCACACTGGCAGCAACGCGGCGCCGTTCGGTGGCTGGATGACCCCACGTACGGCGACTTGATGCATCAAGGCCCGGCGTTCAAGATGTCCGAAACGCCGCCGCGCCTCAAGTGGGCGCTCAAACCGGTGGGCGCAGACAACGAGTACATCCTCGGCAAATTGGCCGGGCTGAGTTCGGAGGAAATGCGGCGGCTGGAAGAACAGGAGTGCATCTGAGGGGATTGGAAGGAGATGAGCGATGCTACTGACGTGCAGTATTTGCAAGACGAAGAATTTTCTTGACCCATATCCGTTTTGGAATTTTAAGGGCACCACGAAGTGCGCCGGGTGCGGCAAGATCTGGCGGCTGGAAACCTCGGCGGGAGTTTGCGTGTCTGGGCCGGAAGCGGCCGATGGCAAGCCCGACCTGCTGCCAGGTTTCGCGGAGAAGCAGGATTACAGCCCCATCTCCGGCCAAGGGTTGACGCGTTCGGCGCCGCGCGCGCGCCCCACCGCCGTCTGCCGGCCCATTCCCATAGAGCGCAACGTGCGCGGCAAGATTGTCAGTGGGCATCCGCTCAAGAAAGAAGATTTGATCGGCAGCCGACCGCGGTTTATCCAAGAGGGTATGTAAAAGTTTCAGATCGCAGACTGGAGAACAACATGGCCTACTACAATTCCAACTCCTTGTGTGTCCGCTGCAAGCATCTGCGTCCAGCGCTGGACCCCAATCTGCAGAGGGCCTATCTCGGGCAATGCCTGAAGCGCGAGTGGCCCTTTACGCTCTCCATCACGCTAGAGGGCTGGACGGAGTGTGATGTTTTCGAGGACGCTAAGAAGGCGTATGTCCCCCCCGACCCGGCAGCCGCCAAGACTGCGGCTGCGGCCGCTGGCGCGAAAGGTCCAAAGCGGTTGGAGTTCTATTACAGCAGCGGCCAAAAGTCCGGCGAGACGTTTCCCTGCGATAACGCGCGCGCGCTGGAACTCATCAAGAGCTTGCAGGCCAAGGGCGTGGAGTGCAAAGTGGTGGACGTGGCCGGGGTCAAAGACCGTTTCCCAATTTACCACAAAGCGGTCAGTGGCCCGGATGCCTCCGTGCGCCCGGTGTTTGGCGCTAAGGGAGCCCTAGTGGAGGACTTCGGCACCACTGTCCCGGCGTTGCTCGTTTTTGAGGGTGACCGCTATCCTACGCTGGTGTTCCCGCGCAGCGACGCCACTCGCGGAACTGTTCGAGTTGAGCAAGCGCTCGGGGACATTTTGGCCGAGAGCGGCCAACCTGCCGCAGCAAGCCGCTGAGGGGGCTAATAATGTCTGACTACTTGCCACCACGTGAGCTGTGGCCTAAGCGCATTTACACGCTCCCGGAGTTCGCTACTTACCCCGACCGTTTTAACCCTTCTGAGGAATTGCTCGGCAAGGCTGTTGCAGGTGGGCGAGGGGAGCGGGTCGCCCTTCTATTCGAAGATCAGCGTATCACCTACGCCCAACTCCTGGGCCAGGCCAACAAATTAGGCAATGCCCTGCGCGAGTTGGGCGTAGGGGAAGGTGATCGGGTTCTTTTGCGGACCCCGACGATCCCGCCAGCGATCGTCACGAACTTTGCGGTTCTGAGGCTTGGTGCAGTGATCACCCCCATTTCTCCATTGTTTTCCCGAGCTGAGATTGCACATGTTGCCAACGACGCCGAGGCTGTCGCCATCGTCGTCCATTTCGCGCTTCTGGGCGAGGTGGAGGCGGCGCGCGAGAATTTCAAAACCATCCGGCACATTATCGTTATCGGCGGCGACGCCGCCGAGCTGAGATCCAAGGGCTATCTGCCTTATGGCGAACTGCTGCAATCCGGCGGGCCCACCTTGGCCGCGGTGCCCCGGCGGCGCGAGGATCTGGCGGTGTTGCTGTACACCTCGGGCACAACTGGGCGCCCCAAAGGTACCGCCCACCTAGTCGAAGAAACCCTCATCGTTCCCGACACGTTCGGAAAGTACGGTTGGAAAGTGACCGAAAACGATATCATTGGGGGGTCGGCTCCGCTAGCCTTTGGCGCGGGTTATTCCACCTTCACTACCATCCCGATGCGCTTTGGCGCGGCCGCCTCGCTCATCGCGAAGTTCGAGCCAGAGAAGATGTTTGAGACCATCCAGAAGCATCGCATCACTGTTCTGTCGCTTGCGCCCACGGCCTATCGCAAAATGTTGCAAGTGCCAGACGCCGAGAAGAAATATGACCTTGGCAGCCTGCGCGTCTGCACCGGCGGGGGCGAGAGCCTGACGGCACCGACCTATCAAGCCTGGAGGGAAAAATTTGGCCAAGAGATTTTCGAGGGATTGGGCACGACCGAGATGATGTACGTCTTCGCCTCCAACGTGGTCACTCGACGCGTCAAGCCGGGATCGTTCGGCACCCCGGTGCCGGGTTACGAGGTCAGGGTTGTGAACGAGGAAGGTAAGGACTCGCCCCCGGGTGAGATCGGTCATTTCTTGGTCCGCGGGCCAACTGGCACGCTGTACTGGCGGGACCCTGACAAGCAGCGCCATGCGATTACTCCTGACGGCTGGAACCGCGCGGGTGATTACGTCTCTGCCGACAAGGAGGGTTACCTTTGGTTCGTCTCCCGCGAAGACGACATCATCAAGAGCTCGGCTTACCGCATCGGACCAGAAGAGATCGAAGTCACTCTGGCCACACACACGGCCGTCGCTGATGTTGCCGTGATCGGCGTGCCCGACGAGGTGCGGGGGCAAATTGCCAAGGCCTTCGTCGTGCTCAAGCCTGGTCAGAGTATTACTTCCGACCAATTGATCGAATACTGCCGGGGCAAGATTGCGACCTACAAGTTGCCGCGCGAGATCGTTTTCGTCAACGAACTGCCTCGCACGGCCACAGGCAAGCTGTTGCGGCGGGTGCTGAGACAGCCTGCTCCTCCAAAGGGGCAAACTGCTCCTGCGAGCTCGGATTGACAGGCAAGCAAGAAGCAGCCGAAGGCTGCGGCTGCGCACCGATCATCCAGGTCTACTGATCTTGTTCACGACACGTGACGACGCCCGGTGGCAAACCAGCACCCGCTCCGTCCAGGATACCCACTTCCCCGACCCACTGCCCACGCCGGATGATTCCCCGAATGGTTTAATTCCCCCAAGAGTCTTATGGTGTGGGGGACCAACGCGGAGGTGTGATCTCATGTGAGCTTGGCTGGAGGAAAAGCACGCAGACTTGGGCTATCTCGGAAGGATACAATGACTACAATGTTTACTCCTGAATGGTTGTGCCAACGCATTGTGGAGGGTTCCCAGGTTGCGATCATCTTCGCTGATCTGGAGGGCCGGATTCGCTTCTGGAACGCGGGAGCCGAGATCATGTTCGGTTACGGAGCCGAGGAGGCCCTAGGGCAGAGCCTAGATCTGATCGTTCCCGAGCGCCAGCGGCCTCGGCACTGGGAGGGTTACCACAAGGTGATGGATACCGGCGTGACCAAGTACGGGCGGGATTTGCTGGCCGTGCCCGCCATGACCAAGGATGGCAGGCGCATCTCCGTTGAATTCAGTATCGCTCTCCTGCGCGGCAACTCCGGCGAAATTCTGGGTGCGGCGGCCATTATGCTGGACGTGACCGCGCGCTGGCAGAAACAGAAGGAACTGAAGGAGCGTTTGACTGCTTTAGAAGCCAAGCTGGAACAGGTAAGCAAATCCGCCTGACATCACAAGTCGCGGATTGAAATTATGAGCAAGAGAATCAAAGCAGTAGTCTTCGACGCCTACGGAACACTCTTTGACGTCCACTCCGTCATTGCAGCATGCGAGCAGAACTTTCCGGGTCAGGGCGCTGCTCTCAGCGGGCTGTGGCGCGCCAAACAGTTGGAATACACATGGTTGAGCAGCTTGATGGGGCGTTACGAGGACTTCTGGAAGGTGACTGAGTCTGCGCTCCTCTTTGCGTGCAAGAATCTGGGACTGTCATCCCCGCCGGCCACCCGCGCTCAATTGATGGACGGTTATCTCAACCTGAAGGTATTTCCCGAAGTGCCCCAGGCACTGAGTGCCCTTTCGGACTACACGCTGGCGATTCTCTCCAATGGCTCTCCACGCATGTTGCAAGCAGCGGTGAAAAGCGCCAGACTTGAAGGAGTATTTGCGCAAGTAATGAGCGTGGATGAAGTGAAAATTTATAAGCCAAATCCTCGCGTGTATCGGTTGGCGCCTCGAAAGCTGAAAGTCGCAAGAACGGCGATTGGTTTTGTTTCTTCCAATTTTTGGGACGTCGCGGGCGCAAAAGCTTTTGGCCTCTGGACGTGCTGGGTGAATCGCTCCGGCACTCCTCCCGACGAACTTGGCTTGTCGCCTGATGCAACGGTAAAGACGCTGACAGATTTGGCTGATCTGATAAAGGCCTAGCGGTCCATGAGACGACTCCTCAAGCTCGTGGCGAGGGTCGCGGCGGGCCTGTTGCTGGGCAGCGTTGCGACTTGGGCGGCTTCTTCATTTCCTCTATTATCGCCTGCTCCGGCGACTGATTGTCTAGCGGAGCAGGTTGCACTTCGCACGGCTGATGGCACGTTGCTGGACGGCGTGCTTTATCAGCCAGCAGCGAACCCGCGTCCAACTGCGATCCTGCTCGTGCATGGTTTCGGGAGCAACTTCTATAGTGGTTACTTCCCGTTTTTCGCGCGGACGGCCGCTGCGCAAGGCTACGCCACCCTGGCGTTGAACATGCGCGATCACGATACCGGCCCCAAGGTTTCTGATTTTGCTGACAACGAGATGGACATTGCTGCGGGCTTGGACTGCCTGCGTAAGCTTGGCTATGCGAGGTTCGTCCTTCTCGGCCAAAGCATGGGCACCAACCGCGTGCTATACTACCAGGCCGCAACGCGCGATCCGAGCATACCAGCGACGGTGCTCGTCTCAGGACCGGGAAACCTCTTCGAGTGGAACGTGTGGCAGCTCGGCCGAGAGAAGGCTCAAGCCAGCGTGGATGAAGCGCTGAAAATTCAGGCCGCTGGCCACGAGCAACAGTTCATGCTCGTTGACCTCGGGCCACTCGGCAAAGCATTGTACACGGCCCGCTATTTGCTCAGCCTGCGTGGACCCAAGGCCAGATCCGATCCTTACCAGAATATTCAGAAGTTGAAGAACCGCATTCTGATCGTTCAAGGGACGGCCGATAAGCTGGTCGAGCCATCCACTGCAGACCGGCTAAAGCGAGCGGCGGCATCCAGCCCCGCAGTGGACTTGATTTTCTTCGAGGGAGCTGATCACTCCTTCAGGGGGCAAGAGACCCTTCTTGCGCAGCGCATCCTCGCGTGGATCAAAGAGGCAGCGCCCTGAAATCTGCGGCGCACCTGGGCCCCGGGTCTTGCACTGGGGATCGTCTTTGCGGGTTTCCTACAGGTTCCGGAGCCAGATGGGTTGGGATAAAGATCCTTTCTCGAGGGGCCATGAACTTCCAGCGGGTGACCGACCTTTGTGCACCGGATGGGCATCTAATCCCCGGCATAGTTTTCTTGCCGGATTCGCCCCGCAGTGGAGCGCTCGTTTGCCCGAGCTATGGCGCGACCAAAGAGCACGTGCTGGTGCTGGCCGCCGCCATCGCCGAAAAGGGGCTGGCCGCACTGGCAATTGACCCGTGCGGTCACGGTGAAAACATGGCCGCAATCGGCCCGGGGATACGCGAAGAGGTGGAAGCGGGAGTGCGCTATCTTCGTCGCTACGGGCGTGTCGCTGCCGTAGGTATAAGTTTGGGCGGGCGTTTGGCTCTCATGTCCTCCGCAGATTGCATGGCAGCCATCTCACCGGCGGTGGCGACAAAGATCTCGCCCCAAGGCAAGTGGATGTTCGAGAATTTCCCCAGCCCGAGTGTGCGCGAGCCCTACTCTGGCTACGTCTTGGAATTGCTCGACGCACTTGGTCCCGTTCCCAGCCACAGCCGACCATGCCTGCTCCTGTACGCGGAACGCGACATCCCGGCGCTTCTGGAGGGTGCAGCCGGATTGAAGGCGACCCTGCCCGGCGCGGAGCTGCAGTACGTCACGACCGACTTGCGGCCGGACGTGCAACACGAGAACGGATTAATTCGCTACCTGCCGCGCTGGTTCAACCACGGCGAACTCAAATTCAATGCCGAAATGCTCAGGACGGTATCCAATTGGCTGGCAGACCATAACACGTGAGCGTGGGGCCTGAACAGACACGCTTCTCTAACTCGGTATGAGCTAGGATAGCGGACAGGAGTGAAACGATGCAGTGGGAGTATTTTGATCGGATGGTTGTCTTCACGGAGACGGCCGAAGGAATGGTAAGCGGCCTTGAGAGGTGGATCAACGGGGCGGGCAGCGACGGCTGGGAACTGGTGAGCTCCACCCCTCTGATCGCGCCGAATAAAGACGGTGTGGCCTATGGCACAATCGGCGTGCACCTGATATTCAAGCGGCCTTGCGAAGGGGCGCCGGAAGGGTAGGCGGGATATGACTGAGTTGCGGGGCCGGGCTCTGATTGAAAGTCGATACGGGCCGCTGTGGGGCGGGCGACAGGTTGTCAACGTTGACGGCACGGATTACGACATTGCTGCACTTATGTTCCATATGGGGCTCAATTTCGAAGATGCCCGGGTCATTGATGTTCTGGAAGTGTCGATCGAGCGGTTCGTCGTGCGCTATTACGATGGAGAAGATCAGCGGATCGTTGCACATGAGTTTGACGCCAAGTTCCAATTTGTCGGCGAGATTCGCGCACACATCGCGGAGTGGATCGGCGAGGACGGCTACTACGAATGGACCCGGCTTCTTAATGTTCGTTGCCCTGCGGATCTATAGGCCGGATCCGGGAATCAACTTCTTCCGATCCGCGGCCAGCGCGAGGCGGGCTGAATCCGGTCGGGCCAATTTGCCGTACATTCATTGCGCGCCCGGGATCCTCCTGGTCGCGGGGCGGATGAAACCTGAGCGATCGCTTATGACCACACCACAAGGCCGTGCATTGATCGAAGGCCGCTACGGACCTTTGGGCAGCGGGGGACAGAGCTTGACGATTGCCGGTGTGGAATACAGGGTGGCGGAATTGATGTCGCAACTGGGGCTCAACTTCGATGATAGCCGTGTGATTGACGTGTTGACGCTATCTGAGGAGCACTATGTCATCCGGTATTACGACGCCCAAGACCAGCGCGTGGTGGCCCAGGAATTCGACGCAAACTTCCGTTTGTTCCGCGAAACTCGGGCACACAGTGCGGAGTGGCTCGGCGAAGAAGCTTATTTTTCTTTGTTCAGTGGACATTGAGTCTAGCCTTCGAGCAGACTAACGGCAGTTAAGCGCGCAATCCCATCAACCGGGCCGTGAACCGACGTGACTCCTGCAATCGATATTCACATCCACATTCAGCCTCTCGGCATGGTCAAGCCGGCGGTGCGGGAGCTGACCAGTCGCAGCCGCCATGATTTCGCTTTGATTGAGAAGTTTTCCGCTGATCCGGTTGCCTTTCTCAAATACTTGGATGAGGCGGGGGTGGAACGCGCCGGGTTGATCAACTCAGTCAGCCCGGAGGTTATCGGCTATACGTCGGAGGTGAATGACTGGGCTGCGCGGTACTGTTCCGCGTCGCCGGAACGGCTCATAGCGTTTGGCTCGGTGCATCCGCGATTCGTCACCGATGCTCGTGCTGAGGTCGATCGGCTCGCGAAGATCGGCATCCGGGCGCTGAAAATTCATCCGCCGCATCAGTTGTTCTCGCCCAATGCCTACCGCGATGGCCTCGGGCCATTAGCAGCTATTTACGAACGAGCACAGACCATCGGCCTGCCGGTCATGATCCATACCGGCACTTCCATCTTTCCGGGCGCGCGCAACGTGTACGCTCAGCCCATTTTGACTGACGACGTCGCGGTCGATTTTCCTGACTTGGTAATCATTCTCGCGCACGGCGGCCGTCCACTTTGGATGGACGAGGCGTTCTTTCTTGTCCGCCGGCACAAAAACATGTACATGGATATCTCCAGCATTCCACCGCAGAAACTGTTGCTGGAATATTTTCCGCGGCTCGGGGAAATCGCGGACAAGGTGCTTTTCGGCACGGACTGGCCGGGCTTCGGAGTGCGGGACATAGGGGAGAACATTGCGAAGTTCAAGGAACTGCCCCTTTCGGAGGCGGCCCAACGCAAGATTCTCTACGACAACGCCGCGCTCCTGTTCCCCTCTTTGGGGTGATTCGGTGGCGAAACTTAGTTGGCTGCAGCGCTCATGAAGGAGCTCGAGTTTCAGTTGGCGCCGCGCTTGCGCCAATAGCGGGCGAGTCCGTACCAGCACAGCTCCACCGCTGCGCCCTTTGCGTAGCGGTTGGCATCGCGTTCGGAGAGGTTGCGCTTCAAATTCGTGGTGACCTGCTGCACGAACTGCGCCGCGCGTTGGGCGTCGTCCTGACCATTCTTAAGTGAATCGCGCACGGCAACGCTCCACTCCTCCAGGCGCTCCCTTAGCTCCTCCAAGTGCTCGCTGACGCCGGTGGCGGCACCAAAGTGGGTGAGGAAAAGCCGCTCCGGTCGTCGCTCTCGTATCTGCTGCCAGCTTTGAGCCCAGCCCTCCAGGTTGATGTCGGGCGGTGGCGTGAGGGGCAAAATGATTTGCGCATTGGCGATCCGGATGCCCGCAGTGTCTCCCACAAAGGCCAATCCCATGGCCGCATCGAAGTAGCTCACGTGGTGGGAGGCGTGCCCAGGTGTGTAAACCACTTCTAACTGGCGGCCGCCGACACTCAGTCGTTCGCCTCCAGCCAGCGCAGAAACGTTCGCCGCAGGCACGGCCAGAAATTCGCCCCAGAGCCGGTCCATCTGATAGCCGTAGAGCCGCCGCGCGCTCTCGAGAAGCTTCGCCGGATCGATCATATGCGATGCTCCTCGCTCGTGCACGTAGACCCGGATTTGAGGGTTTTCCCTCACGAGCGTGCCGGTGGCGCCAGCGTGATCGAGGTGGATGTGGGTGAGGAGAATCGTGTCAATGCCCTTGACCCCGAGGCCCAGTTGATCGAGCTTGCTTCGGAGCGTTGCCACCGTCGAAGCTGGGCCGGGATCCACAATCGCGACGCTCCCCTGGCCCTCGACGAGGCATGCAGCGATTACCTTTGGGTTGCCAAGGTACTCGAGGTCGATGAGAGTCGTCTTAGGACCGATGCTTTCCATGGTCATACCCACGAGATTGTATTTGTGTTTGTAGTGGACGGTCAATCTCTGAAGTGGCGCTGCTCGGTCATTCCGCGCGTGCTGCTTCAGCAGCAGCATCTACGAGCCACGGTTGGTGCTATCAATACACCCATCCATTCTGCCGATTTTCAACTTGATGGCTCTGGTCCCGCTGTTATCAGTGAAAAGATGGTGATCGGCAATATCAACATGCTCGTTCGCGGAGGCCTATTCTCGATCAAACGAAAGCCGCTCACGCTTTCGTCGCAGGCTGTCGTTTCGATGAGGACAGTGCCTTCAGCATTCGTCACCCTTACGTGAAGAGGCGATTCGAAATTCACCTCTCTCGCCATCCGGAAATTGATTTCAACAGCAGTTGAAAGTTGAGAGTTGAAGGTTAAGAGCCCCATTCCTTTCAGCCCAATCCCGATTCTGAACTCTTCGACTCTCAACTCCGCTCATTCTTGTTAAGATTGGCGCGGAGGCATTATTTATGGACGCGAAGACATTTGCGCGCGAGATTGAGACGCACGTGCGGCCGGCTACCTATCCCGTGGCGGCGAAGCTGTTGGGCCCGGACGAACCCGTGCCGGAGAAGGCCAAACGGCCGTGGCGCGACCTGAAAATTCAGATCGCCATTTGCCAGGCCATCGCCATGGCGCGACGCTACGGTTGGACGCTCGCAGTGGGCGCCGAGGACGTCAACTGCGTGCTTACCAAGACCGCGTTCGGCCTGGCGCCGCTCACGAAGCACTACACCGCAGGCAACCTGGCCTGTGGCATGTATACGGAAAACAAAGACGCGGGGGCGCGCAGCGAAGAGGCTACGCATCGCCTGCCCGCGGGCAAATACAAGCACCTGCTCGTGGCACCGGCGTCGCGCGCGGACTTTGTTCCCGACGCGCTGGTGATCTACGGCAACGCTGCGCAGGTGATGCGCCTGCTGACCGGCGCGCTGTGGAAACGCGGCGGCGCCATCACCAGCTCGTTCACTGGGCGCATTGACTGCTCGGACGAAATCATCCGCACGATGCTGACCGGCGACTACCAGGTGATCCTGCCGTGCTACGGCGACCGCGTCTTCGGACACACCGAAGACTCGGAGATGGCCTTCTCGCTGCCGGGATCGAAAATGGATGAATTAGTGGAGGGCTTGGCGGGCACGCACAAAGGTGGCATTCGCTACCCCATTCCGGCCTTTCTGCGCTTCACGCCGCAATATCCGGAGCACTATTACGAACTCGAGCGCATCTGGGCGACGGAGCAGCTGAGCCAGAAATGATTCGTGCTGCGCTTGTCGGATGTTTCGTTAATCCGTTGAAAGAGCCATGATAATTGGATACCATCTGACCTTGCTACTTTCACAAGCCTTGGGGATCGTGTGACGCCTTCGCGTCGGCGCGGCCTGCCGAGGGCTTCGAGCGGTCCTTTTGCTCAGACCTAACTCGAAAGGAAAGCTGCCATGTTCACGCGGGTCGTTGAGATAAAGACTAAGTCGGGAAAAGCAAAGGGGCTCTGCCACGCGATTCATCAGAAGATGCTGGCCATCTTCAAGGCTCAGCAGGGCTTCGTGGACGAGATCGTACTGATCTCGGAGACGGACGCCAACCGAGTTCTTGCACTGAGCTTTTGGAAGACGAAAAGCGATGCGGAACGGTACAGTCGTAAGCACTACGCGGAGGTTCGGAAGCTGATCCAGCATCAGGTTCACACTGCCCCTCGGGTGCGGGCGTTCAACGTAGAGACTTCGATCACGCACCGGATAGCTAGGGGAAAGGCCTCTAAGCGGTAAACTCCTCATCCGTCAAAAGACGCGGTTCCGCCCACTGCTCTCAGGGCTGTCCGTTGATTAGTAGAGGAATCTGAGTCGCGCTATCAAGGGCCGAGCCCATCTCGGCATGGTGAATGAGTTAGCGCGGGACGGCCTCATCCTGATCTAGGCGTTGACCTTCGTCCAATCCTTCAAGCGATCGAGGCTGCGCAGAAAAGGCTTTAAGCCGATCCATAGGAGCATCGCAGCTCCAAGGTGCGCTATGGTCCCTACTACCACTAACGAATAGTTAATTGCATTGTCATTATGGAACACGAAGTCCGTCATCATTGCCACCGCGGTCGGCCCGAGGCCGAGGCCGATGAGGTTTATCACGAAAAGGTAAACCGCGGATGCCTGGCCGCGCATGACGTTGGGCACCACCTCTTGGATCGCAGCCGCCGCGATACCCACGGGCTGGCCCATCAGGAAAACCGTAGGAACCAGGAGGGCTGCGGCCCAATTTCCATAGGGCATCAAGGGAAAGAGGATTCCCGTTGGTAGCCACGCAAGAGCCGAGATCAACCCGACGCGCATACTCGCGTCCTGAAAACCACGTTGAGCCAGCCAGTCAGCCACTCGGCCTCCGGTGACGATCCCAAGCGTCCCAAATATGACAAGGATTGTGCCGTAGACCACACCCGCTTGGGAGCCTGTCCAACCATACCTACGGATGAAGAAAGCCGGAATCCACGCGGAACTGCCAAAGCTCGAAAAAGCCAGCAAGGCGAATCCAACATTGTGGCAAAGGAAGGTCGCCCGGTTCTCGCGCATATAGCTGATGACGTCGCGCAGAGGCACTTTGGCAACCGTTGCCCTTCCGTCCGCAGCTTTTGTCACCCGGGTACCTTTCCTTGGGGGTTCCTTCACGGTGTAGAGAAGAAGAGCGAGCACAGCCCCTGGCAACCCTACAATGAAAAAGATCAGCTGCCATGGCCGAACGGCACCCATGACCGGTAGGTTCCAACTTGATTTGGCGGAAGCGAATCCGACTACCAACCCACCCAGAAGGAATGCGATGCCCGAGCCGATGTAGAACGCCATGGAGTACACACTGATAGCTGTGGCTCGCTTCTCTTTGGGGAAGTAGTCAGATATGAGAGAATACGCCGACGGTGAAAGAGCAGCTTCACCGACGCCCACTCCCATTCTCAGCAGTAGGAAATGGCCGAAGTTCTTGGCCAGCCCGCACCCGGCCGTCAACAGACTCCAAAGCAGCATGCCCGCGGCGATGATTGTGCGACGGCTCTTAGAATCTGCGAGCCGGCCGAGAGGAATGCCAAGGAACGAGTAGAAGACCGCGAAGCTGAAGCCCATCAGCAGACTCATCTTCGTGTCACTGATGCCGAGATCCCGTCGGATCGGCCCCACCAGCAAGTTCAGAATTTGTCGGTCGATAAAGGAAAACATGTAGGCAATAGTGAGCACTCCCACCGCGTACCAAGCATAGGCACGCGGCGGATACGACTCTTTCTCGGTGGGGGCTGAACTCGCTAACACCGAATTCTGCCGTGTGGACAAAGCGTCCTCCTGGTTTTCCGATCCGACTTAGGCACTTCTTGCCCCTCGGTCCAGCGCTTCCGTGGGCCTAAAACTGACGTGTCCGGGCACGGGAAGCAGGGGCGGAGCCCGCGAGATCGCTTTGCGCTCCGCTACTGTTCGTCTTCAGCACCCCTGAGAGTAAGGGAGACGACGCTACCTCGCTACGGTTGCTTGGCTCTCGGGGTAGTCGGCGCTTAGCGAAGTTTCTTCCCAGCTCTCCAAATCGTGGCGCAACAGCTCGATTTTGGATCGCGCGGTATCAAGCGCAATTCGGCCCAGGACCAGATGCAGGGGCGCATTATCGGACTCCACCGCCTTGAGGATTGCCTCGCCAGCACGTACCGGATCACCAACCTGCTTTCCGCTGCCGCCCGTAATGCGTTCGCGGAAAGCGCCGGCGGTTTCTGCATAATCTTGGATTTGCTGCCTACTCCTCTTAAGAGAGCGTCCGGCCCAATCGGTGCGGAATGGACCCGGCTCAACCACCAGCACATTGATTCCGAGCGGCGCGACCTCCTTTGCGAGCGCCTCCGAGAGGCCTTCCACAGCGAATTTGGTCGCGTTGTAGTAGCCCACCCCCGGGAATCCAACTAAGCCTCCTATGGATGAGATGTTGACAATGCTGCCCCGGCGCCGCCGCCGCATGCCCGGAAGCACCACCTGGATCATTCGCCCGAGACCGAAGAAATTTGTTTCAATCAGGGCGCGCACTTCATCCTCTTCACTTTCCTCGACCGCGCCCAAGTATCCATACCCGGCGTTATTCACGAGCACATCGATACTGCCGAAAACCGCTTCGGCCTTCTTTACGGCCTCGGCCACTTCTGCCTTATTCGTGACGTCCAGCTTCAGAGCTAGCGCGCGGCCCTCGTGGCCTGCAGTCAAGTCCTGAATCTTGCCAGGGTCGCGTGCCGTAATGACGGCGCGATAACCGCGATCTAGCACGAGTTTCGCAAGCTCTCGGCCGAACCCGGTCGAACAGCCCGTGATGAACCAGACATCCGAATCGTGCAGCGGCATCTTTGTATCTCCTTCGCTCTCTGGCATATCTCTCCTCGTTAAGGTTCACGGCCTGGCCGGGAGAGGTCAGCAGTCGGGAACGCAATCGGGCGACCGATGACCGCGTCCTAAAAGACTATACCCTAACGCGTCAAATTTGCGACGCGCCGGGTGATCCGCCCCCAATAAAGTTTCACCCCATGTAATCGGCCAATTGTGGTGCCCGCCATGCCTCGGAATTCATTGATAAGCGCGGCGCTGCCGCTGCCGAACGTGTAGCTAACCAACAGAGATAGAGAACTGAGCCTTGAGGGATCATCCCGTGGGGAGGAGTGCCAGTGTCGAGTGAGGTAAAAGGCCAGTGCGGTGAGCAGCAGCGCTAAAAGGAGCCGCGCTTGCCACCCAACCGCGACCAGGGCGATTTGAGGTAGACACGAGAGGGCGACGGGCATATGTTTTGTGCAGAGATAGAGTTGAAATCGGAAATTCCGGCAAAATGGAGAATCTTCGGCTTTGCGGGGCCGCCGGCGTGCATGCGACCATCGGGGTGAGATTGTGCCAACTAGCGTCGAGGTCGTGTCGGCTGAGTTCTTCTCAACGCTCGGTGTGCCGACTTCGGCGGGCCGCACTCTCACTGGTAACGACGACCAGTCGGGGGCCGAGCCGGTGATCGTCCTGAGCTGCGGCTACTGGCAGGACGATTTCGGAAGCGATCCTTCGGTCGTCGGGAGGACGCTCGCACTGAACGGCGCGGTGTTTACCATCGTCGGCGTTGCGCCCAAAGAATTCTTCGGTTTACAGCTCATCGTCATCCCGAACATGTGGATTAGGAGCAGCGACGATGTCTTTTGACGAGAGGTTCGAGAAGATTCAGGATCTTTCGAAGGCCCTAGGAAGAAACAAAAGAAAGATCGTGGACCTGGCGGTGAAAGATCTCCAATTCACCGTCAAAGACAACAGCCGGGAAGTCGATCTTGCGATCGACAGGCTCCAAATGTATGAACAGGCGAGAACCCTATTGACGCCGCGAGTCCCTCTCGGTGGGCCCGGCTCCTACGTAGCTCTCATGCTTTCTTATAACGGCAGCACGTGGGTGAACACCGCCATTACTTCGATCTACATCGTTGGAAACAAGGTTCGAGTGAAATTCTCTTCCAAAGCGCGCAACGTGATGGCCTTCACCGAAGCCATGTATCGGCCGACCTTTGGCGCTGACGTCACCTTTTATAAAGGCAGCGGAAAGAGTTTTCTTGAGGAATCTCTGAAGAGCCCTGAAGTTTCAGCGATCGTTGTCTTCGGTTTCGATGAAAACATTCTGCCGTACCAGGAAGCCTTCAAGAGAACTGGGAAAAAGCTCGTCTTTGAGGGACCGGGACAGGACCCATTCATTGTGTTCGCCGATGCGGCGCTGGAGAGCACAGTCGAAGAACTTGTCAGTTCAAAATTCATGTACTCAGGCCAGACCTGCACGGCACCCAAGAGGATTTTCGTTCATCGTTCGATCTATGAAGAGTTCTTGCAGAGGTTTGTCGACAAAGTGAAACATCTTGTTGTGGGCGACCCTGCGAATGAGAAGTCGGACGTCTCTCCGGTTGCGAGTGACCTGGCCGTCCGCCGAATCACGCGGCAGCTCGAGGACGCGGTAGAAAAGGGCGGAGAAATCCTGGTCGGCGGAAAAATAGAAGGGAGCCTGATTTATCCCACCGTGGTGAAAAACAGTACTGACGACATGCTCGGAATGAAGGAGGAAGTTTTCGGACCGGTGGCCTTTACCTCGAGTTTCGACACCGCAGAGGAAGTAATCGCGCGGGCTCAACATCATAAGTACGGCCTGCGTGCCGCAGTTTACGGCGGGACGGAGGCGCAACAAGTCGCCAGGGCTTTGAAGGGCGAGGATTACTGCCATCCCGTGCCCGGCTACATCTTCGGCAAGTTCGGCACCGTGGCTCATAACCAGACCAGAAGCGAGTCCTGGCGAGGTGCCCTCGTTGTAAAGGCAGTTGGGGGTTATGGGTACTCCGGCTGGATTTGGGAAACGACCGATGGGCGTTTCCAGATCAAACAGGGCCCGAAGCTCCTCACCATCGAAACCTCCGTCGCCGAATAGGTTCATAGCCTGCCACTGCGGGGGCCGATTGCTGGTGGGAAGGGGATTTATCAACACCTATCCCAGATCAGAACGTCCCGGCCCGTCCGCCGAGTCTAGGCGACGGCCTTGGGCAAATCAGTTCTGACAATTGCTTCCGTGTAACCAACCATCTGGGAGTTATCGTCTTGGGCGAACCTTAGCTGAGTAAAGGAAGCGCTGTCCTCATAGTAAGGACCTTCCTTGCAAAAACCCCGATTGCGGCCGAAAATCTCCTTCTGTCCCTTATTGGCCAAACATGATTCCTGATCGTGTTGCTGCGCCTTACGATGCCCGTGATTTCACGGTTCATGGCGGCGAGGCAAGCCCAACTTCTACGAAATCGAGCAAGGAGTACAGAGATGAATTCCAAGACTGAGGGACAATTAGCGGCCGATTTCGCAGAACGCGTTCGCGTGATATGAAGACCATCCTCATTAGGCTCGCAAGCAATCCCCCGTACATGTGATTGGGATCTTTTTGCAGCGCCTCTTTCAACAGTTCGCCCTGTGTAGCTTCGTTGGCCGCTTGGAAGCCTCGGAGCAATTCGTTCAGCGCCGCGAGAACTTGCTCAGCTAGAGTTGTGGAGACTTCATTTTGGTATTTGCGGCTCTCCCGAAGAATTGCCGGCAGACGCTGGGCAGTCGGGACGGTAAACAGCCTATCCGCGGATAAGAGCATGTGGAGCACGGCCACAATTGGCCGGCCCGAAACTTCGCTCATTGCTTCAATAGGGAAGGTGAGGTATCCCGAAGACTCCCCACGTGGGGCGTACACCAGGCGCAGATTTGTTCCGTTAAAGAGCAATCCGACTGCGACTTCCGTTTCGCGAAGTAACCGTTCGAAACGAGCTTCAGCGCTCGCGTGCCATTGATGCCCGTCGCGCTTCTCCGCTGCGTCGAAATCCGTTCCGGTCTCGGCAGTCTTGATGAGAAGTAGCCACTTTCCCTGATTGTCGGGATCGGGCACGGCATAATCTGGTTTTAGCGTTTCGCCATACTCTGACAGCCCGACATGAAGCGATTCAGGGATTTGACCTGTCGCCCCAACTAGGGCGGATCGCCGCCAACCCAAGAATTTGACACAAAAGTCAGGCAGGTCGGGGACGACGGCTTGATCTGCGCGCCGCCGAGCGGGGCCCGCCGAAACCTTTTCAGTTCGAACAAGATCGATCAGCACCTGTTGGGTTGGGGCAATGTTCCGATTGATGTGAGCTTGTGCCGCGCACAACGCAGGTGGAGACACCACCAGACCCTCGGGTTGCAAGAACCCGAGCCACTCCTGATGCCAGCGATACTCCGGGTCAATGGACATGGGTGGAATCAGCCAGAGATCGGCCAAAGATATACCAAACCGACCGGTTCAATCCTTCTAGCCTTAACAACGTAGCTTTCCCTGATGCGAGATGGTTCGCGGTTGAGCTCCTCCTCGCTCAACTTGAGCCGCTTCTCCCAATGGCGGTGATCCGCTTCTAGTTGACTGACCTCCATAGGGTCCTTAAAACTCAAGACAAGTTGCCGTTCAGTTTCGAATTTCCTGATAGCGTCCGCAATCCGTTTGCGCTGCGCTTGGATAATCTCCGCGAGGTCTTGAGCTTCCTTTTCTCCTCTCGCCTTAAGCTTCTCAATAGCCCTGTTCGCCAGACGCTCCGCTCTTTGTTCCAAATAGTCGAGGAGTTCTTTCACATCTCGTCCAGCAGAATTTGCCAATTTGTGCTTCACCTGCTCTTGGACTTCGTGGAGACGCGGATCAACGAGGGATTCCTCCAACAGAGTCAACGTCTTTTCCTCTGAATCTTCGGCGTAAGGCTTGAGAGCTTCTTTTCTGATCTCAGGGTCTATCCAACGAGCGGTTACTGCCACCAATTCATCGTGCAATCTGGCGGCGCGAGTCCCATACATCGACAATCGCCCGAGGAGAATGACGCGTGGGATGGCATCCCGCGTCTGACTCACGCATGCCCTGGATAAGTCATCGAGAACGAAACCTTGTGTCAAAAACCGATTGAGCAGTCGCTGTGTGACCCGATGCTCCAAGTGAAGATGGACCACATCTTCATCAAGCGTCCCAAGATTTTCAAAGACGACGGGCCGAATGGGAGCTTCTTTACGCCACTCCCAAATCTTTTGATCTTTTCGGCGCGGTGGGCGAAGCGTATCTAGGGTGTCTACCCAAGTCG
>JBAWGF010000038.1:0-13713 GCA_049592615.1 Candidatus Acidiferrales bacterium | reverse complement strand
CCCAACTCCTTGGAAACAAACGATCGGCGCTCCGTCTAATCGACACCAATGCTGTGAAATTTTCTGCCCGTCTTTCGCGTGCCGTCGGACTTCCAGCCCACTCCGCCCCGCAACGCTTCACTCAATTTCTAATCGCAGCAAATCTGAATTAGAAATGTTTGTAAGTCGCTCAAAACAAAGGTGCGATGAAATACTAATCGCCAAAAATAGAGCTGTTTTGCGCTCGCGATTTTACCGGGTTTTGCGCCTTGCCTGGGGGTGCGTCTGATGCTAACTTCCCCGCCTTGCGCGCAGCCAAATTGGCCCGGGCGTGCACGAACAGACCGGGCGCCTGCGATCAGCGCGCTGTATGACCGCGAGGAGGTGTAGCGTGGCGACAAAATCGTGGAGTTCGACGGCGCCGCCGGGGGAATTTCACCCCTACGTGGAAGCTGAAGAATCGCTCGCTGAGTTCACTTTCCGCGCCGTCCTGCTTGGCGCGCTCTTCGGTCTGCTGTTCGGAGCCGTGACCGTGTACGTGGGACTTCGCGCCGGGCTAACTGTGTCCGCTTCGATCCCTATCGCCGTTCTCTCGATCAGCATCCTGCGGGCGTTCGGCCGCTCCACGATTCTTGAAAACAACATCGTGCAAACCACAGGCTCCGCGGGCGAATCGCTCGCGGCCGGCGTGATGTTCACGATTCCTGCGCTGATCTTCTTGGGCTTCGGCTCGGAGTTCACATTCTGGCGAATTTTTCCGCTGGCGCTTCTGGGCGGATGGCTCGGCGTTCTCTTCATGATTCCGCTGCGGCGGCAGTTGATCGTCAAAGAGCACGGGAACCTGACGTTTCCCGAAGGCACGGCCTGCGCGGACGTCCTCGTGGCCGGTGAGCGCGGCGGGTCATTCGCCGGACGCGTTTTCTGGGGCCTCGGGCTTGGGGGTCTGTACACGGTGCTGATGAACACGGTCCAGGTATGGAATTCTCAGCCGGAAGCGCGCCCAAAATGGTTTCCTGGCGCCTCTTTTCGCGCCACCATCACGACCGAGTATCTCGGAGTGGGCTACATCATCGGCCCCAAAGTTTCCGGCATTCTTTTTGCCGGCGGCGTGATTTCTTGGCTGCTTGTGATGCCGGCAATTCAGTTTTTCGGGCAGCTCGCCGGAAATACTCCCATCTACCCATCCACGATTCCGATTCCGCAAATGACGCCGGACGATATGTGGCGTCAGTACATCCGCCCGATGGGCGCGGGCGCCGTTGCCGCTGCCGGATTGATTACGCTTCTGCGCACGCTGCCGACGATTATTTCCGCGCTTCGCTCCGGGCTGAAAGATGTTCGCGCGGGAGGAGCCGGAGAGCCCGTCGCGAAAAACCGCATTGACCGCGACATTTCCATGCGCACGGTGGTGATCGGATCGCTCGTGATCGTGGCCATGATGTGGGCGCTGCTGACGTTTCACCCCATCAAAGACGCCAACACCGCTTGGTACCAGAATTTGCTGGCAGGTATTCTGGTTGTCATTTTCGGGTTTTTGTTCGTCACGGTCGCTTCACGCATCAGCGGATTGCTCGGCAACTCCTCGAATCCCGTCAGCGGGATGAGCATCGCGACGCTCATGGCCACCTGCGCGATCTTTTTCGTGGCCGGATGGACGGCGCCGAACTATGCGGTTCTCGCGCTGACCATCGGCGGCGTCGTGTGCATCGCGGCGGCGATCGCCGGAGCGACATCGCAGGACTTGAAGACCGGCTATCTGGTCGGCTCCACGCCCGTGCGGCAGCAGATGGGCTTGCTCATCGGCGTCACCGTATCCACGATCGCCATCGGCGCCACGCTGAATCTGATGAACACCGGATTGCAGAAATATGTGCCCATGCAAATTCCGCTCAACGTGCAGTCGTTGCCCTCGGGCGTCAAAGTGGAGAGGAATTCGTACGTACATCAGGGGAAGACCTATGTCCTGATCAACGCGCTGGGCTCGCACGAAATTCCCGACGGCGAATACCTCTACGACTCGAACACGAAGGAAATCGAAATTCAGTGGGCGCAGGGCATCGGCAGCGACAAAGCTCCTGCTCCGCAGGCGCGCCTGATGGCAACCGTCATCAACGGCATCCTCAATCAGCGGCTCCCCTGGCGCCTCGTTTTGATGGGAGTGGCCCTCGTTCTCGCCGTGGAAATTTTGGGCGTGCGCTCGCTGGCGTTCGCGGTCGGCTCGTATCTTTCGATTGGCACCACGGCCACCATGTTTGCCGGGGGCCTGGTGCGCTGGCTCGTCGAAAAGACTTCGAAAAAATCGGACGAGGGCGAAGCCAGCCCTGGGGCGCTTTATTCCAGCGGCTTGATCGCCGCCGGGGGCGTGTTTGGATTGCTCGGCATCGTCATCAATCTTCTGCAAGACCAGGAAGTCCCCGCGCACGTGCCGCAATGGCTTACCTCCATGCTGGGCTTGCCCTGGCGCGCCGATCTCTTCGCGTATGGCCCGAAGTTTCTGGGCTCGCTTGCCACGAACAATCTCTTCGCACTGGTCATGTTTCTTCTGCTTGCCGCATCGCTCTTCTATTTCGCGCGCAAGAAGCTCGGCTAATTATGGAAATGATTATGAGCCCGTCTTTGACTCCACCGCATCCGGGCTTTAGACTGGAGGCGCTGTGGGTTCTTTTTCACGCGGCTACCGGTTTGATCTGAGCGGCTACTTTCCGCGCGCGATCAAGACACTTTGTATCGCGTGCGTGGCCGTTTTCTTCTTGCAGGAAATATCCGAACTGCTCTTTCAGGCTTCTGGTCGTAATTTTTGGCTCGTGTGGTTCGGGCTCGTCCCCGGCGAAACAACGCACGGATTCATCTGGCAACCGTTTACCTACCTGTTTCTTCACGGCGGCATTCGTCACATTCTGTTCAACCTTCTGTACCTCGCCATGTTTGGTGCGGACCTGGAGCACACTTGGGGTTCTCGGCGGTTCTACATTTATTATTTCATTTGCGGCGTGGGGGCGGGAATTATCACCGTCTTGGTGAAAGTTCTCCTGGTCGCCGGAAAATTCTCAGCTCCTGAATCGCTTATTTCTCCCACGATCGGAGCCTCAGGCGCGATCTACGGAGTTCTGCTCGCGGTGGCGGTTATCATGCCGCACCGTCAGGTGTGGCTGTTCCCGCTGCCAGTGACGATTTCCATGAGGGTCTTTGTGATTGCGATGGGCGCAATCGAGTTTTTCTCCACCATCGGTACGACCGGCGACGGCGTGAGTCATGTCTGCCATCTCGGCGGGATGCTGGTGGGTTACGTCTATCTCCGCCGCGGGTCACACCTCTACAACTTTCGCAATTATTTCACCGATTGGAAGCGCCGGCGGCTGCGCAAGAAATTTGAAGTGTACGTCCGCGACCACCAGGACAAGCCTCCCTCTCACCCCGACAGTTGGGTCAATTAAATTAGAGGACAGAAAATTGAGTTTGGAAATTGGAAAATGTCGCGCCGGCGTGCCGTCAGCCGCCGATGCGGACGAGACGCATGAGATTCGTCGTGCCGCGCGTGCCGAGCGGCGTGCCTGCGATGATTCCGACGATGTCGCCGCGCTTGACGAGCCTCTCTTCTCGCAGGCGATTTTCCGCAACGCGCGCGAGCTGGTCGACGTCGTGGACGCGGGCGATCCGCCGCGCGTTGACACCCCTGAGCAGAGAGAGGCGGCGGCGTGTCTCCGGGTTCGGCGAGAACGCGACGATCGGCGGCCGCGGACGATATTTCGAGACGAGCCGCGCCGAAGAGCCGGTTTCCGTGAATACCGCGATCACTTTCAGGCGCAACTCTTCCGCCGCGTGACAGATCGCTTCGGCTATCGCTTCGTTGATGCGCAGCTCGGCAAAGCGCGTGGGGCGAAGCATGTCGGTGGCGTTTGCTTCCGCTTCAAGAATGATGCGATCCATCATCTTGACGGATTCGAGCGGATAACTTCCTGCGGCGGTTTCGCCGGAAAGCATCAGCGCGTCGCTGCCGTCGAAAATGGCATTGGCCACGTCGGAAGCCTCGGCGCGCGTGGGCCGCGGATTTTTCTGCATGGAGTCGAGCATTTGCGTGGCGGTAATCACCGGGATGAGAGCGTTGCGCGCCCGCAAAATAATCTGTTTCTGCACGACCGGAACTTTTTCTGGATTCATCTCGACGCCCAGGTCGCCGCGCGCCACCATCACGCCGTCGGAGACACTCAGGATTTCATCGAGGTTGTCGATCGCCTCCGGCTTTTCGAGCTTCGAAATCACCGGCGTATCTTTTCCGGCGCGCGCGATGGCCGCTTTGCCCGCGCGCACGTCCGCAGCGGTACGCACGAAACTGAGCGCGACGTAGTCGGCGCCGAGTTGGAGTGCGACTGCAAGGTCTTCGCGGTCCTTTGGCGTGAGCGAAGGGATTTTCAGTTTCACTCCGGGAAGATTGATTCCCTGGTGTTCGCCGAGATCGCCGCCGTTTTCAACCTGGCAAACGACCTCGCGCCCGCGGGTGGAGAGCACGCGCAGCGAAATCTCGCCGTCCCGCAGAAGGATGCGATCGCCCTTGTGCACCGATTCCGGGAGCGCGCGAAACGTCGTGCTGACCGCTTCAGCGGACCCGATGATCTTTTTTGTCGTGATGATGAATCGCTGGCCGAAGCGCAGCCGGACGGGCCGGCCCTGTTCGAGCGCGCCGGTGCGGATTTTCGGTCCTTGCAGATCGGCGAGAATTCCAACGGGCTTCTCGTAACGGCCGGAAGCGCGCCGAACCGCCGCGACCCGGCGAGCATGATCTTCGGGCGTGCCGTGAGAAAAATTCAGCCGAGCGACGTCCATCCCGGCGCGCACCAGCCGGTCAATCATCTCGGTGGAGGAACTGCTGGGACCGAGCGTGCAGACGATCTTGGCCCTTCTAGTCTTCATGGATTATTTCGCCACGGCAAAATCATTCACGATTCTGTAGAGAAAATCGATTCCCTTGCGGAAGGAGTCGAGCGGAATGCGCTCATCGTCGGCGTGCATTCGCAGAGCATCGGATTCGTCGAGCGGGAAAGGAAGCAGGCCGTACGCCTGGACGTTTCGCACGCGCAGTCGCGCTGCATCCGTTGCGCCGGTGGACATCATCGGCACGAGCGTGGTTCCCGGGAATTGCTGTCCCGCCGCTCGTGCGATCACGCCGTACAGGTCCGTCGTGAGCGAGGACGACGGAGCTGCTTCGCCCGCCCCCGGCTCGACTTCAAAACGAATCTGCGGATCGTTCACGAGCTGCTGCAGCTTGAAGAGCAGCGGATCGATCATGTTGCCGGGAAGCAGCCGGATATTAATGACGCCGCGCGCTTCCGACGCCACGACGTTGGGGCGAATGCCGGCCTGAAGCATGGTCGGCGCAATCGTGTCGCGCAGCATCGAATTCCAAATCGGGCTTGCGTTGGATATCCACCGGGCCGCATGCTCCGCGCGATCGGGAGTTTCGAGCGCGCGCATCCACTTGCTGGTTTCCTCATCTTCGATCGGAGCGATGCCTTCAAAAAAAGCGCGCGTCACGGAATTGAGCTGCACGGGAGTTTCGTAGGTTCCAATCTTTGCGATCGCCTCTGCAAGATGCAGGACGGCATTGTCCTTCCGCGGGAGGGAGCCATGCCCCGAAGTTCCCGTCGAAATGACGTCCACATTCACGGCCACTTTTTCGCTGGCCTGCACGCCGACGTACTGAACTTTGCCGTTCTTGAGCGCGACATGGCCGCCTTCATTGATGGCGTAGCCCGCGGCGATTTTGTCCCAGTGCTTCTCAACGGCCACCTTCATACCGTATTCGCCGCCCGCTTCTTCGTCGCCTTCCGCGAGCAAAATGACGTCGCGATTCAGGCGCGCGCCCGAACGCTTCAGCGCGATAAATACCGCGAGATTTGCAATCGTCATCCCCTTGTCGTCAATCGCACCGCGGCCGTAAAGGAAGCCGTCCTTTATGACGCCGGCAAAGGGATCCACGGTCCATTTGGTCTTGTCCACGCCGACCACGTCGAGATGGCCCATCAGAAGCAGTGCGCGGGAGGGGTCGGGAACGGCGCTGGAAGAAAGCCGCGCCACAAGGAATCCGCGTCCCGGGGCGGTCTCGAAAATTTCCGGCGTGATTCCTTCGCGTTGGAGGATGTCCGAAAGATATTTCGCAGCCGCGATTTCATTCCCCGGCGGGTTCGACGTATTAATGCGAATGAATCCTTGCAGCCAGAGAACCGCCTCGCTCTCGAGTTTCGGAATGTCGAGGACCGGCACCGTTGACGCCTGTGCCGGTGCGGACTGCAAGCGGGTCTGCGCGGCGCAGGAAAGCGTTCCGAAGAGTATGAGAAGAAGAATTCGACTCGCAACGCGCGTCATCTGTGTTGCCTCCGACTCAATCAGAAATTCCATCGTCGTGCGAAGAATGTTCCATACTATCATGGCGAGATAGAGGGACTTTGAGGGTGCTCCGGGCGCGTTTTCTGGATTGCAATTGACCATCCTGGGAGGCTCGTGGCAGCATCCAATGACGGATGAGGTGGAGATTGAGACTGAAAATGTGGGTTCGCGCCATCCTATTAGGCATGATTATCGCCGCGCTGGGCGTGCCTCCCAGCGCTTTGACGGCGATTGCCCGGCAACAAGAGGGCCCGCAAAAGCCGCCGCCCGCGCAACAGCCGGTTCCGCCGCAGCCTCCCGCGGGGAATCAACGGAGTGAAAAGTCGCAGGAGCAGCCAAAGCCGCAGGTCACGATTTCAGTCGAATCGACGCTCGTCAACATTGACGCGGTCGTAACCGATCAGGACGGAAATATCCTGTCGGGCCTGAAGAAGGAAAACTTCCGAGTTCTCGACAACGGGCAGACGCAGCAGATTACAAACTTTGCACCCACCGAAGCGCCGGTCACAATCGTGATACTGATGGAGTTCAGCAAGATCTGGTATGGAGCGTTTGGGTATAAGGCGAAGGATTGGGCCTATGGGTTTCTCAGCCACCTGAATGATAAGGATTGGATTGCGTTCAAGACATTTGATTTGAAGACCACCCTGCAGGTGGACTTCACTCACAACCGGAACGAAGTGGGGCAAGCAATCGTTTCTCTCTACTACCCTGATTTTACGGAGGCCGTCCTTTTCGACGCTCTGCTCGAAACGCTCGATCAGCTTCGAGACGTGCAGGGGAAAAAGTCGATCCTCGTCCTCGCCACCGGTTTCGACACTTTCAGCAAACACACGCTCGACCAGACTTATAAGCGATTGAAGGAGACCGATATTCCAATCTTCTGCGTCGGCATGGCGGAAGAGGTCGAGTTATACGCGCGGCGCGGCAGCAATATCAACTACCTTCAAGCGAAGAATCAACTCACTCAGTTCGGCGAGATGACCGGAGGGTACGCATGGTTTCCGCGCTTCCAGGGCGAAATGCCCTCCGTCTTCAATTCTGTTTCTGCGTTTCTGCGCAGCCAGTACAGCATCGGATTTTCCCCCTCGACGCCGCAGGACGGGAAATACCATAAACTGACACTCGATATTTTGGACCAGCAGGGGAATCCGCTGTTACTCGCAGATAAAAAAGGAAAGATGAAGAAGGTGGTCGTGTATGCGCGCCGAGGCTACACGTCGCAGAAATCGACCGTCGGCGATTAATTTCTCAATAGCCGCGCTCGAGATCAACGCGATTCAACAATTCACGACCGCTGAACCACCGCTCCAGATTTTCCATCAGCAGGTTTGTCTGCCGCTCCCAAAGATGCTCGGTGAGGGCGCTCACGTGCGGCGTGATGAACGCGTTATCGAGTTTCCAGAGCGGGCTTTCCGGCGGAAGCGGTTCCTCGGAAGCCACGTCGAGGGCTGCGCCGGCAATGGCGCGCTTTTCGAGCGTTGCGATCAGCGCGGTTTCGTCCACCAACGCACCACGCGCCACGTTTAAGAAATATGCCGAGGATTTCATCAGCGCAAATTCGCGCGCGCCGATCATCTGCCGTGTTTCCGGGGTTTCCGGCGCCGCGAGAACCACAAAATCCGCTTCCGGCAATACCTCGTGGAATTTTTCGGGAGGGAGAATTCTTTCGGCAAGTTCCGCATTGCCGCGGCCCGAGCGAGTGACGGCCCAGATGCGCACCCCGAGAGGCCGGATGAGTTTCGCCGCTTCGCGCCCAATCGAACCGAAGCCAATGAACAGAATCGTTTGACCGCGCAATTCACGCGGCCGGACAGGCGCATCCCACAATTCCTGCTGCGCCCAACGCGACTGTTGCTGGTAGCGAAAGCAATCGGGGAAGCGCCGCGAGAGCGCGATGAGCGTGCCGAGGATGTGCTCGGCAATCGGAGTGCAATGCACGCCGCTCGCGTTCGTAACTTCGATCCCACTCTTTCGCAGTTCGGGGTACATCAACTGTCCGACCGCAGCGGCCGTCGAATGAATCCATTTGATCTTGCGCGCCCAGGCAAACTGGTCGGGGCGGATGGAAAAGCCGACGAAAATATCCGTGTCGGGGAGTTCTCGCTCGATTTCATCGTAGTTCGGCAAATGGACGACGCGCATTTCGGGCCAGCGTTGACGGATGCGCTCCGGCATTCCGGGTGGCACATTCCAGAGCGAGAACGGATGGCGCACACAAATGAGGAGCTTTGTTTCCGCGGGCTTCGTTCGCGTCATTGCTTCACTCGGCGGAACCAGACGCCGACGAGGGTGGCCGCGATGAGCAACCCGAGCAGAATCGCCGCGGCGCGCAACGACCAGAAAGCCCACGTGGCGAGGAAAAGCACGCCGAGCAAGAGAATGTTCAGCGGACGCTCGAAGCCCATCGTTTCGCGCGGCTTCCCAGCCTGTTTAGGTTCGACGGACATTTCTTCGGGGCTTTCGGTCTTTTCCGTTTCGTCGGTCTCTTAGCGTGATCGACAATTATTTCGCTTGGTTCCTCAAATCGCGGCCGGTCATTTCCACGGGCGAAGGAGAACCGAGCACGCCGAGGATGGTGGGCGCAATGTCGCGCAGCGAACCGCCGGGACGCAACTGCAAGCGTGCATCGTCGCTCGCGAAAATGAATGGGACGGGATTCGTCGTGTGATAGGTGTGAGGTCCGCCGGTGACGGGATCGATCATGGTCTCGGCGTTGCCATGGTCCGCCGTGATAATCCAAACGCCACCCCGCGGCTTGAGCGCCTGAAAAAGCCGTCCCAGACATTCATCCACCGTCTCGCACGCCTTTATCGCCGCATCAAGTTTTCCCGAGTGGCCCACCATGTCCGCGTTCGCAAAATTCATGATGATGGCGTCGAAGTCACCCTTATCGATCGCCTTCACGACCGCATCGGCAACTCCGGCAGCGGACATCTCCGGTTTCAAATCGTACGTCGGTACTTTCGGCGACGGCACCAGAACACGTTCTTCGCCGGGAAATGGTTTTTCGACGCCGCCGTTGAAGAAGTAAGTCACGTGCGCATACTTTTCCGTCTCGGCAACGCGCAGATTCTTGAGCTGCATTTCGCCGAACACCTGCGCGAGGATGTGCTCGATTTTTTCCGGCGCGATGACATAACGCAGCCACGGCCAGGTTTTTTCGTATTGCGTCATCGCGACAAACGCGAGATTTTTCGGCCGCGCGGGATCGACGAATTTGTCGAAGCCCGGCTCGGCGAGCGCACGAGTGGTCTGGCGGGCGCGGTCGGCGCGGAAATTGAAAAATATGACGGCATCGTCATTGCGAATCAGGCCGCGGGGAACGGCTGGCTTGCCCGGCGCCGCATCGGTGGTAATGACGACGGGGAGTACGAATTCGTCGGTGATGCCTTTTTCGTAGCTCGCGCGAATGGCTGCGAATGGATCGCTCGATTTTGATTCGGCGTCTCCGTGGACAATCGCGCGATAGGCTTTTTCGATCCGCTCCCAGCGGTTGTCGCGATCCATCGCATAGTAGCGGCCGATGACGCTCGCAATCCGGCCGACGCCGAATTCGCGCATTTTCTGCTCGAGCTGACGCAGAAAATCAATGCCGCTGTTCGGGGGCGTGTCGCGACCATCCATGAAGCAGTGGACGAAAACGTTCTTCACTTTCTTTTCGCGCGCCATGCGCAGCAGCGCGAAAAGATGGTTGAGGTGCGAATGCACTCCACCGTCGCTCACGAGCCCGAGCATGTGGAGTTGCCGGTCGCGTCCGCGCTCCATGGCTTCGACGAGCGGAGTCTGGCGGGAGAATTCGCCGCTCGCGATGAGTTGATCGATGCGCGTGATATCCATGTGAACGATGCGGCCCGCACCGATGTTCATATGGCCCACTTCGCTATTGCCCATTTGGCCTTCAGGCAGGCCGACGAAAGGGCCGGAAGTGTGAATCAGCGTGTTCGGAAAATCCTTCAGCAGGCGGTCATAGTGCGGCTTTCGCGCGAGGGCAATCGCGTTGCCCTTCGTCTCAGCCCGGTAGCCCCAGCCATCCAGGATGGTCAATACAATCGGTTTTGGACGCTTCATCATCTAGCCCGAGTGACGAGCGAGCGCCTTGCGGCCGGGGAAGCGGGCGGAGGTGCCGAGATCTTCTTCAATACGGAGAAGCTGATTGTATTTGGCGATGCGGTCGGTGCGGGACGCGGAACCGGTCTTGATTTGCCCCGAGCCCATGGCCACGACGAAATCGGCGATGAAGGCGTCTTCCGTTTCACCCGAGCGATGGGAAACGATCGCGGCGTAACCGGCCTTGCGCGCCATTTCGACGGCTTCAACTGTTTCCGAGACGGTGCCGATCTGGTTCAGCTTGATCAGAATCGCGTTGCCAACTTTCTCGGAGATTCCGCGCGCGAAGATTTTCGGGTTGGTGACAAAAATATCGTCGCCGACGAGCTGAAGTTTATGTCCCACGTCGCGCGTAAGAATTTTCCAGCCGCCCCAATCGTTTTCGGCCATGCCATCTTCGAGCGACACAATGGGATACTGGCGCACCCAGCCTTCCCAGAACGCGACCATTTGTTCGGACGTCCGCGCTGATTTATCGGATTTTTTGAAAACATATTTCTTGCTCGAGCGGTCGTAGAATTCGCTCGCGGCTGGATCGACCGCAATCGAAATCTGCTCGCCGGGTTTGTAACCTGCGGCCGTGATGGCTTCGAGCACGCGCTCGAGCGCTTCTTCATTCGATTTCAAGTTCGGCGCGAAGCCGCCTTCATCGCCGACGGCCGTGGAATATCCATTTTTCTTGAGCACGGCCTTCAGATTGTGAAACACCTCGACACCCCAGCGCAGCGCTTCGTGGAAATTCGGCGCGCCGACGGGCATCACCATGAATTCCTGCACGTCCACGGAATTGTCTGCGTGCGCGCCGCCATTGAGGATGTTCATCATCGGCACGGGCAGCGTGTTCGCGGACGAGTCGGTCGAATAGCGGGCGAGATATTTGTAGAGCGGCAAACCCAATTGCGCGGCAGCGGCGCGCGTCGCGGCCATCGAAACCGCAAGGATCGCGTTCGCGCCGAATTTTGATTTGTTCGACGTGCCATCGGCTTCGATCATTCGGCGATCGAGCGCGCCCTGGCTCGCTGCATCCATCCCGGCAACGGCCCTGGCGATGGGGCCGTTCACATGCGCGACCGCTTTCAAAACGCCCTTACCGAGATAGCGCGATTTGTCGCCATCGCGCAATTCGATGGCCTCATGCTCGCCCGTGGACGCGCCCGAAGGAACTGCGGCGCGGCCGACGGCGCCGCCTTCGACGTGGACGTCCGCCTCGACGGTGGGATTGCCGCGCGAATCGAGAATCTCGCGGCCGTGCACGCGAACTATTTTTGTGGACATTGCGCCCCCTGAGCGATTGCCGCTCGTGACCGAGCGTGCCGCATCCTATGCTTTTGCGCGCTGCCGATTCAAGTGCTGCAAAATCTTCCGGCCGCGTGCGCGAATCGCGGGTGTGCCGATTTCAGTAAGCTCTTCGAGCAAGGGAAGGATCTTCGTTAGCAGAGATGAGTCCTTGCTCGCAAGATCGGCCAGCGCATGCATGGCGAACGTCTTCACGATGCTGCTGCGGTCGCGCAGGTAGTCGAACAGAATATCAACCGCGACGCCGCGCTCGCGTGGCGTGAGGTCAAGGCGCGGAATCATCAAGGCGGTATGCCAGCGGACCTCCTGTTGCTCGGTGCCGCCCGCGAGAGCGAGAAGTTTTCTCTTGAATGGCCGGAGAAGTTCGGGGCGTCGCGCCGCGATTTTTTCGGCAGCGTCCGCGGCTCGCATGCGAAGGACTTCGTTTTCGCTCGCCAGGCCGTCGAAGACATGGCGAAAAAGCGCGGGACGGGCCAGCACCTCCGCGACAACTTCATTCGAACGGCCAATCGATCGGCGGTCGCCGCCTGAAAGCTTTTTCAAAATCGCGTGCATCGCGAGCCAGCTGCGCCCTGCGGAATGAAGAATCGCCACATCATTCAGGTTCTTCCAGCATGGATTCACCGCGAACGACGACGACGATACCGTTTTCGGTGACGGAATGGCGCGCGCGATCGACTTCCAGGTCGTAACCGATGACAGTACCCTCGGGCAAACTCACGTGACGATCAATAATGGCGCGGCGAATGCGGCAGTGGCGTCCGATACTTACGTGATTGAAGACGATGGAATCCTCGACCTCGCTGTAGCTGTTGACGCGGACATCGTAGCCGAGCACGCACCGCTGGACCCGGCCGCCGGATACGATCGATCCGCCCGCCACGATCGAATCGAGCGCAACGCCCATGCGTTCCGGATCGGCGAAGACGAATTTCGCGGGCGGATACTGCTGCTGCCACGTGTGCAACGGCCAGGTCTTGTCGTAAAGGTTGAAGACGGGCGAGACCGAGACGAGGTCCATGTTCGCTTCGTGATAGGCGTCAACAGTTCCAACATCGCGCCAGTAGGATGTTTCCTTCTTGTTTTCGTCGCGAAAGTTGTAGGCGAAGACGCGATATTTCTCGATGATCTTTGGAAGAATGTCTTTGCCGAAATCGTGGGAGGAATTCTGGTCCTCGGCGTCGGCGATCAGGATCGGCACGAGGAGCTGCGTATTGAAAAGATAGACGCCCATCGAAGCGTTCACTTTGTCCGGATGAACGCGCGAAGGCTTCGGCTCCGCCGGCTTTTCCTGAAATCCGACGATGCGCCAGCTCTGGTCCGTTTCGATAACGCCGAACCGCCCCGCCGCCTCCAGAGGGTCCACTTCGAGCGTTGCGACCGTGACGTCCGCGCCGGTCTCGGCGTGTTGCTCAAGCATTTTCTGGTAATTCATCTTGTAGATGTGGTCGCCGGAAAGAATGAAGACGTAGCTCGATTGCTCGCTGCCGATCGAGTAGATGTTCTGATACACCGCGTCGGCCGTGCCCAGATACCAGTGCTGCGAGACGCGCATTTGCGGCGGCAGCACTTCGATGAAATCCCCGTGCCCCATCAGCGTGGACCAGCCGCGGCGGACATGCCGGTTGAGGCTGAGCGCCTTGTACTGCGTGAGAACGAAGACACGGCGCAGGTCGCTGTTGAGGCAATTCGAGAGTGTGACGTCGATGATGCGATAAACGCCGCCGAATGGGACGGCCGGCTTCGCGCGATCGCGCGTCAGCGGCCAGAGCCGCTCGCCCTGGCCTCCCGCCAGCAGGACAACGACCGCGCTACGCATCGAGGGCATGTTCGCAATCCCCGGGACGACATTATCCGAGAGCAGGCATTCTAGCAGCAACTTGCCCCCGGCCGCAGGCCCGTCGTTCGGCGGGCCAATCGGGCGTCCGGGGAGGGGCTCCTCGGGGG
>JBAWGF010000037.1:0-7765 GCA_049592615.1 Candidatus Acidiferrales bacterium | reverse complement strand
GCCCAGAACACCGTTGACACGTTGTTCCTCGTTGATTCGCGCACGAGGTGGAAGGACTTGGCTGCTTCCGACCGCTGCAAAAACATCGGTATCCCGCCCGTCTCATTGGAGGCGCGGATGTACGAAGGATCCGCCGGACCGCAGGCGTCCGGACCGAAAGCCCTGGATCGATTCGTTGAAGGCTGCGTTTGACCGAAAACCAGCGAGGCGTTCGCGCAGAGAAGTCCCGCACTCACGAGCACTCGCGCCCACGCGCGTACCGCAGGCCGTCTTGAGATTTCGAAATTCATCGCTCAGGGTGTAGCGCTGCATTCGCAGGGATGCGTCTTTTCCCTCATCATAACTCACGGTACCAAACTTGCATTGGCAGGGGGCCAACGAATTGATGGATGCGTTTGCATCCAGTCACCTGGGAGTGATAACTCCCGGATGATCGCCCACTCGGAAGATACTGTCGGACCTGACCCCACCGAGGCCGTGCGCTAAACGTTGGCGGCAATTTCTTCCCACTCCACCAGTGAACGGCTACCCGGCCCCGCTGCTAAGTCCTGATTAGCGTTTATCGGGAGTTGACCGCGCCGATTCAGAGCCGCTTATACTCATTCTTGGCTTCTGGTGTCTAACTATCTATGAAACCGAACATCAGCGTGGTGCTGCTCACGCTTGGTTTAGTTACGACCTGTTGGAGTCAAAATTCACAGAAGAAGAGTCTGCCGCCGGAATGCACAAAGACAATCCGCATTCACGGCTCATTTCCAAAGGGGCCATTCAGGACACTGCCCGGAGAGTCCTACAAACGGTCACCAACCGTTAAGTACTTAATTCAAGAGGACGGCACGGTTTCCGATGCCATCGTCACGCACAGTTCTGGTCTGGCCGATATGGACAAGAGAATTCTTGATGCAATCGCAAAGTGGAAATACAAGCCTCGTCCTTCTGGATGTGGGGTCATAGAAACCGAAATGACAGTTACCATCCACTGGGGAGAGTCTCATTGAAATCGGCAAGCCGAACTAGTACTCCACTTGTCCGGTAACCGCGGATTACCGGACAAATCGCTTCGGTCGGCTGCCGCACTCTTTGCCCCTTTCGCAAAAGCTGCGGGTTTTGCACCGACTCCACCGCGGAGCCAAATGATGCGAGCAATCACCACAATCGAATGTTCGTCACCGTATATGCTTCGTATTCGATGGGTTTGCCGTTGCAGATGCGGATCGGCTGCAAGTGGTTCTCGAGCGATTTGAGAAAGAGATCCGTTGTCGAATCCCCATATCTCTAGGCACGAAGGGAAAGCACGTTCTTCGCATGACCCTGTTTGTCGACGATGAAATAATACACAGCGGGTTCATCAAAGCCGACGAACGCTTGCATTGCCAACGGCTGCGGTGGATATTGAATCGTCGGTATCGAGCACCAATCATGCACCGCGGCTTTCGGCGGCGGATCGAACAGATGCTCGTCAAACGTGGTCTCGGCGGTCAATTTTTCGACCTCGATTTCGATTTTGTCCCAACTGCTGATTCTTTCCATGCGCATTGGGTAGCGAAGACTCGCCACCGTCAAAAAATCCCGAAGTTTCAACTCTTCGGTAAATCCGACTACCTTATTGTGTTCCTTGGTTCCCGTGGTCAAACGCAAGACATCCCTGGTCTCGGGATCGAAGCAAGCCTCCCGATCGAAAATCTGGTCGCTGGCATCCACGCAGATCCCATTGCTATCCGGCGAGGCCCCGCCATACACGCGCACGGCTTTTACGGGAGCATTCCTCACCGGACTGCCCGGAAACCGAAGCAAGGTCCCAATACGCCACACCGCCGGCGTGGGAGTGCGCGGCGAACGGGAGATGTAGAGCTTGTCGTTGAGGGCGACTTCGATTTCCGTGATTTTCCCTATGTGGTATTCCTCGCGATAGCGATCGGGCGCGGCGAAATAGAACTCGCACGTTCCCTCGATGGTCTTGGAGTCAATGGTGTAACGAACTTTCGCGACAAGGTGGAACGGCTGTTTGTTGCCAGGACCCAGATTCGTAGTGGCGATGGCCTTCAGCACGAGCGCGGTCGCCTCGTCGAGTGTCGGAAGCGATTGTGCGCTTGCGGTGAGCGCCGCAGCGCCGAAGCAAACAAACGCCAGCCCCGCCGCTGCAAGTGTACGTCGCATGAATTGCCGGGTAAGTTACCACTTGGGATTGGCGCGCGCAAGGCTGCCGCTGTGAATTCGGATTTGTACAGGAGCTTTCAAGGAGATTCTTGCGGGGCGGGCCTATTGTTTCTCGAGGATCAAAACTCTTTTGTCATTTTCATTTCCCGGAGGCCACGTCGTGCGCGTCAACGTCTTGCCATCCTCCGAAACTTCCAGTTCTCCCAGGTAAGCAGTTTTGTCTCCCGATTTGACCTCGAAAGTCATCTTGCGCGGGCCCGCGATTCGATAAGCGGTCGTCATCCCCGGCGGAGACATCGGACTCTGCACGGCCATAAATGTCCCGTCGGTCGGCCCAGCCCACGTGTTGTCGATCGGATCAACGTACATGTACATCTGCCCGGGCACAGGAAAAGCGACCGTAAGCGTGTCGGGTTCCTCAATCCGCTTGACCATTTTCCAAGTTCCTTCGAGGCCCGGTCCGCCTGAGACGCGGCTGAAAATGCTGGACCCTTCCGCAGTTCGATTGCCCGGGTTGAACCATGTGTAGGTCGTGGTCAGCGTCTCACCGTCCGAAGACAGAACGAGATGTATTTTTCGGATCGCCTTCTCCTTAATTTTCTCGGTGCAGTCCCACGTGGATTCTCCCGCCTTGCTCCACGTCACGGTGGACGCCGGGCGATCGGTCGGGTACTCCTTGCCGTCGATTGCGAAATCGTATTCGCTGTTCCGATTGTTGGAGAAGTGCACTTTGCCTGTCGCGGACAGGGAGTACGTGACCGTGCCGGAGGCCGCGACCGGATATTTTTCGTGATTGCCCTTCCAGGTTCCGGCGAATGGATTTTGCGCGCGCAGCGCAGTTGGACAAAGCAGAGCAACAAAGACAAACACCGAACCGAGTTTGCGCATTCGAAGCCTCCGAACGAGCATTGTGCCGGCTGCGGCACTCTTTGCGCCGTTTGCAAAGGGTGCGGGTTTTGCTACCGCGCGTCCGAAAAACACTTGTCCGCGTTTATCAGGCATTTGATGGCTTCCGCGAATCTCGGCAGCCAGCTTTCCCAAATCCTTAGCGCATAATAAATCGCAAGGCTCGTTGTGGCCAGGTGCCTTCTAATCCTACCGCTACGTCCGGCGGAATTATCGGAAGCAATTTCAAGAAGGTCTTGGTGACACCGCTGAAAACCCCGGCATCTTCGTCGATCTGCGTCGCCTGTATATCAAAATTCTCGGACTTGCAAATTGAGCAAAATGGAAAATCTACAAAATAGCGTTTGCCTATAATCCAGTGCGGTATGTCATAAAAAATAGGCACGTGCCAGGAAGGGCAACTATAAGGTTCGTATTTTGCCCGGTAAACGTTTCCGCATGCCGGACTGCCGCACACGATGCAAACATCCGGAAGGGAGGCTTTACGAAGCATAACGAACGCTCCAAAGAGGTCGTGATAAGCACTTTCAATGGCCCCGACTCGCGGTTTGAAAAATACATCCCTCAAAAGGCGCTCCATCGAAGGGACGGCAGAAAGCAGACTTATAGCACAGGTGCTGGCTAACTCCTGAGAAGTCGTGCGGACATCTGCCGTGGTAGTCGAACGAATTTGCCGGGTGCATGACTCTTTGCGCCGTGTGCAAAGGGTGCGGGGTTTGCTCCCTATTGCGCTGCGGAGCCTTTCTCGCGCAGCAGCACGACGTCCGATTCGCTGTGGACCCGCCGCACGGCAACGCTCTTGCCGTCGGGCGAAATCGCGAACCATCGGATCGAGTCCGCGGTGAAGTTTGAGATTTGCCGTCCGAGCGAGCCTTTGCCCGAGCCATCGAGCGGTTGAAGCCAGAGATTTTCGACTCCGTTTTCTTTGACGGCGTAGATGACCGATTTCCCGTCCGGAGCGATGGCGACAGCGCTTGAAATTCGCGGATGCGGATCCACCAGTACGGGCGGGCGCGGCGTTCCCGCGTCGAGGCTGAAGAGAGCGATTTTTGAGGTCTGCACCCCCTGCGCGATTTGGTTCACATTGACGGAGACGTGCATCGCGAGAATTTTTCCGTCGGCCGTTATCGTAAAGAACGGGCCATTGTTAAACGAATCGGGAATGATGGTCCCCGGAACGACTTCCGGTTTTCCGCCGTCCAACGGGACTCGCAATGGTTGATTCGTGACCGAATCCAAAAAGTACACCCATTTCCCATCGGGCGAACACACCGGGTCGATGTGGTCCTTGCCGAGTGTGATTTGTTTGGCGTTCGAGCCGTTCGCGTCGGCCCGCCAGATCTCTCGCGATGGGGAAGTGGTCGTATGTTCGCCAATCCGCGTGAAGATGAAGTATCGCCCGCCGGCGCAAGGCCGGGCCAGCGGTACGAATGCATCCGCCATGGTCAACACCGGAGTCCGGCTGCTGCCGTCGATCGCTATACGATACACCGGCCCTTTTTCCCCGATAAATAGGTTCGAATTTCCGTCCCAATCGAACGGTCCAAACCCTTTCTCTTGCGGTAGCACCCGAGGCGGAGCCGTCGTGCTGCCGGACGTCTGCAGGATAAACAGGGTTGAAGTTTCACGATGCTGAATGGTCGCGATTGTTTTTCCGTCGCCCGAAAGGCTCAGCCCCGCGTACTGGTTCGTATCGTTCGTGATGGGATGGAATTCTCCGGTGCGCGCGGAGATGAATCCGATCTGCGGGCGCAGGGAACCCGCGCTCGCCACCCTGGCGTTGACCACGAACCCGCGCTCGTCGGGCGTGTGCGCCACTTCTTGCAGCGTGAGGCTGTTGAAACTTGCCACGGGCTTCGACTGTCCCGTTCCAAGGTCCATCATCATCAGCGCCGTCAAAAAATCGCCCACCCGGACGCGCGACGTCGCGAAGTGATTGCCATCCGGCATCCAGTCAATGTAAAGCGGGCCCTCTTCCGACGGGCCGCGCACGATGATTTTTTCGTCCGCGCCATCGAGGTTCGCCGTGAGGATCAGATATTTTCCGACTTCGGGATCGTTTTGCCGCACGTACGCCATTCGCTTTCCATCCGGCGAGAACGTAATCGGCGAGTCAATGTCGCGGACCACGACCTGCGGCGCTCCGCCCAGCACGGGCGCGCGGAATAGGTTGAAACTTACCTCCGCGCTTGTTTCGGCCTTGCGGTAATAGATGTAGCTTGCGTCCGGCGAAAACGCGAGATACGAGTAGCTTGCATCGAGCGGCGGGATCACCTGCGTGTCGCTGTTGGTTGTGGCATGCCGCAGCCAGATGCTCTGCTTTCCCGCGTCGCGCACGACGCTGAGAATGTATTTGCCGTCGGGCGAAATCGCCGCGCGGATGGATTTGCCGTTGTCCGTGACCTGCGTAATCGTGAAATTTTGAAACGGCATCGGCCGCCGCGCGTTCACGAGGGAATAGACGCCGTACGCCGCCGCCGCGAGCAGCACGAGCGCGATGACGACGCCTGCGATGAGCTTGCCCTTGTGCTGCTTCGCTGCCTCCACCACTACCGACCCGCTCGATGATTGCGATCGCGCTGCGCCCCTCTCGACCGTTGCGCTTGCGCCTGAAGCCGCCGCGCTAGCAGCACTTCCAGCTGCGCCGCTCCGGACCACCGAGCCCGAGCGCCCCGAGTCGGTGTCGCGCTTCAGACGCTGCAAATCCGCGCGCATGTCCGCCGCGTGCTGGTAGCGCAGCTTCGGGTCTTTCTCGAGCGCCTTTGAAATAATTTCTTCGAGCTTCGGCGGCAAATCGGGATTCACGCGCGTCGGCGGCGCGGGCTCGCGCTCGAGGATCGCCGCGAAAATCACGCCCGATGTATTTCCGGTGAACGCCTGCCGCCCCGTCGCCATTTCGTAGAGCACGAGCCCGAACGAAAATAAGTCCGTGCGCGCGTCGAGATTTTCTCCGCGCACCTGCTCGGGCGACATGTACGCAACCGTCCCGAGCGAAGTGCCGGGGCTGGTGAGGTTCGGGTCTGATGCCGCGGCGGAGACGCCGACCGTCATCGCCTCTTTCGCGCCGAGCGGCACGAGTTTCGCGAGGCCGAAGTCGAGCACCTTTGCCTGCCCGCGGTCGGTGACGAAAATATTTGCCGGCTTGATATCGCGATGCACGATTCCTTCCGAATGCGCCGCGTCGAGCGCATCCGCGATGTCGATGCCGACGTCGAGCAGCGTATCGAAGCGCATCGGACCGCCCGAAATGCGGTGCTTCAGCGTCGCGCCCTTCAGTAGCTCCATCGCGATGAAGCGCATCCCGGCGTCTTCGTCGATGTCGTAAATCGTGCAGATATTCGGATGATTCAGCGACGAAGCGGCCTGCGCCTCGCGTTCGAATCGCTCGACGGTCGCGGCGTCCTGTGCGGTGTTCTGCGGCAGAAATTTCAGCGCCACCTGGCGGCGCAGCTTCGTGTCCTCGGCGCGATAGACGACGCCCATTCCGCCGCCGCCCAATTTTTCGATGATTTTGTAATGCGTGACCGTCTTGCCGACCAGCGAGGGGGTTTCCGCCATGTTTGTCTTTGCCGCCCCGGCTCCGCCGGGACGAATTGCGCTCTCCGATCCGTTTGCGTAGCGTTACGCGCCGCGCCGCGTCGTCGCTGCCGCTGCCGCAACGATTTGCGCTCTGCGGTCCTCGTGCGGCTCGCCTCGGCGCTTCCGTAGCGATTCGTGCTTTGCGATTCTTGCGCGGCATCGCCGCCGGGCCGATTCGCACTCTTCGATTCGTGTGCGCCGGCCCTGCCGGGACGACTGGCGCTTTTCGATGTGCGCGTCGCGCGTCGGATGTTAGTTCACGCCCGCGCCTTAGTCAACGCGCGCTGCGCGCGCCAGAGGTGTCCGATTCTGATTCTTTGTCCCTTAAAGCATCCTTGTGATAGCATCCGCTCACTATGCCTCGTACTATTCACAAGGGTCGGCCAATGACGTACGCCACACTCTTGGAAGAAACCAACCAAGGCCACACGATCCGTGAGCCACTGTTTAGGAAACTCGAAAGGCAATTAGGGCTAAACAAGAAGGTCGTTGCCCTTTTCACATCATTTAGGTGGCCCGTTATCCTGGAAGATCCAGATGCTGATATGCTCGAAGAAGTCCTACAGAATTCGAATATGAAGGGCAAAGAACTGGTATTAGTGATTAATTCTCCCGGTGGAGATGCTTTGGCTGCCGAACGGATCGTGAATATTTGTCGTAGCTTCAGCGCGGGCAGGTTCTCCGTGATTGTTCCCAAAATGGCGAAATCTGCGGCAACGATGGTCTGTCTTGGGGCAAATAAAATCATAATGAGTAAGACATCGGAACTTGGGCCTATCGACCCTCAAATCGGAATCCGTGATGACCGCGGGAATCCGTACAAATATCTCGCTGCCCACGAGATTTTGGAGAGCTATCAGGAGCTGATGTTCAAGGCGAATCGGACAACTCGGCGCGTGGAGCCATATTTGCAGCAACTTGCAAGATTCGATGCTAGGGATATTAGAAGCATACAATCGGCCGTTCAATTGTCTGAGAGCATTGCGGTCAAGTGTCTAAAAGAAGGCATATTTAGCAGGTTCACCAACGCGAAGATCAGGACAAAAATCAAACCATTTCTTGACCCTAAACACACGAAAGTCCATGGGCGCCCCATTTACCACGACACGGTACATGGTTGTGG
>JBAWGF010000036.1:0-15615 GCA_049592615.1 Candidatus Acidiferrales bacterium | reverse complement strand
GGGATACGCTCGACCCTGTTACGTTTCTCGGCGCTGGATTCAACGCAGGGATTGGCCAAGCGCAAAACGATGACCCCTCTTACGGGCAGGGAGCCGCAGGATTCAGGAAGCGCTTTGGCGCCAACATGGCTGGCCAGGCCACCTCGGAATTTTTCAAGGATTTTGCCTATCCCACGATCTTCGCCGAGGACCCGCGGTACTACCGCCTGGCCCATGGCAGCGTCGGGAAACGCTTTCTCCATGCCGTGGAGCATGCGTTTGTGGCGCACCGCGAGGATGGCACGCCCATGTTCAATTTTTCGGAATGGATTGGCACCACCACCGCAGTCGTACTCAGCAACACCTATCACCCGGACAACAGGCGTGGTTTCTCCCCGGCAGCATCGCGCGTAGGCTATGGCGTCGCGAATGACGTCGGCTTCGATATACTGCGTGAATTTTGGCCGGAGATAGCCCGCAAATTCAAGCTGCCGTTCCGAGATCAACACGAGCAAGTGAACTAGTGCTCCAATTCAGGCTCGAGGCAAGCGCGCAGCTTCCGGCGGCAGGAGCGTTAATGGTCCGTCGCGCATGGGGGGCGCCCGGTCGCGTGGTGCGAGGCGGACGCGTTCGTGAATCGTCACGTTAGTTTTTAGAATGACTCTTCGAACTTCGCCACCACGCACTCAGCGGCTACGCTAAACTCTTTTTGGGTGTTCCCTGGATGAAATTGTCTCGCTCCACCGGCCTTATACTGGGTGCTTGGCTATTTTTTGTGGGTGGGTACGCCGCGATGACGTTTTTCGTGCCGCGCGGACCCGTTTTGACAGCTTGCGGCGACATTTTTGAATGTCTTGTTCCGCTGTTCGCGAACACCTGCCTCCTTTGGAATGCCGCTTCGCCCTACAGGCGGCGCAACGCCTTCTGGATGCTTCTGGCACTTGGTTGCACTCTATGGCTTGCCGGCGAGCTTGTTTGGACGTATCAGGAACTCGGGCTGCAACGATCCGTGCACAGTCCATTCCCGGGTGATTTGCTCTTCTTTTTGCACACAGTGCCTTTCATGGCGGCACTGGCTCTTGCGCCGCACGCGCGAAAAATGCGCGAGACGTTGCGCTATGGCTCTCTCGATCTCCTGCTCCTCGCGATCCTCTGGCTCTACGTTTACGTCTTCATGGCGATGCCGTGGAAAACCGTCTGGCCGAATCCGGAACTCTTCCGTACGCGCGATCTTGAAAGCTATATGGTTGAAAATCTTGTCGTGGTGATCGGCTTCGGCATCCTTTTTCTTCGCACCCACGGCGAATGGCGGCGGATTTATGGCCATCTTTTTGGCGCATTGACTCTTTATGCCGGCGGATTTCTGGTGGCGCACTGGGCTATCGCACGCGGGGAAACGTACTCGGGGAGCCTTTACACCTTGCCATTTCTTGGCTCCTTCGTGTGGCTGGGAACGGCGGGAATCGTTGCACGCGATTTGTCACCCGAGCCCGAACCCTTGCCGACGGATTTCCGGCGCGACACGCAGTGGCCGGCTCGGTTCGCGATGCTCGGCGTGCTGGCAACTGTCGCATTGGCCATATGGACTCAGTTCGTTAGCGCCGCTCCTTTGCCGGTGCGGAAGTACCGGCTCCTCGTAACCCTGATTGCGCTCTTTGTGGGCACTGCGCTCGTATTTTTCCGCCAGCATCTCGTGTATCAGGAGAGAACGGGGCTTGTACAAGAATTGTGGGAATCGCTTGAAAACGTCAAGCGCCTGCAAACTCACTTTGTGCAATCGGAAAAACTCTCTTCGCTCGGCCAGCTCGCGGCGGGAGCGGCGCATGAAATCAACAATCCTCTCACGGCGATCCTCGGCTATGCCGACGTGCTGATCGAAGAGCACGCGGAAAATACGCGCCCTCGCACGATCGGTGAAAAAATCCGCGAACAGGCGCGGCGCACGAAGGACCTCGTCACCAATCTTTTAAGCTTTGCGCGGCAGGTTCCCGCCGAAAAGCAGCTCCTCGACCTCAACACGGTTCTCACCGGAGCCGTCCAACTCCGCAATCTCGATTTGCGCGAGAAGAACATACGCATCGAAATGGAGAGCCGCAGCATGCTTCCGGCCGTGCGCGGCGACCCGAACCAGCTTTTGCAGGTCTTTTATCACCTCATCAGCAACGCCGTGGACGCGATGGAGACGATTGGCGGCGGCGTGCTGCTGATTCGCACGCTGCGCGAAAAAGGAAATGTCGTCATCGAATTCTCCGACACCGGTCCGGGAATGACGGAGCCGGAGAAAGTTTTTGACCCGTTCTACACCACGAAGCCCGTCGGCAAAGGCACCGGCCTGGGCCTCAGCATTTGCTTCGGTGTCATGCAGGAACACGGCGGCAGCATCATCGGATTCAACCGGTCCGAGGGCGGGTGCACGTTCCGCCTCGAATTGCCTGCCGTCCTCGCGGTATTCCCGCAGGCTTCTTCGTCGCCGACTCCTCCGGTCAACACGCGCTAGTACCACAATCCTCGCAGCCTCTGCGCTCTATCGAGAATTTCCGTCTGTGTGCTAGAGTCGAAAATCCCATGGACACCCCCGCCATCTCGACCGAAGGGTTGACGCGCCGATTCGGCGAATTCGTCGCCGTCCAGGACGTAAACCTCCAGGTCGCCGCCGGCCAGTTTTTCGGTTTTCTCGGCCCCAACGGTGCCGGAAAATCGACGACGATCAAGATGCTCACCGGCCTGCTCGCTCCGTCGGCGGGGCGAATTCGCGTGCTCGGAATCGATCTCACAGGAAACTCGGTGGACGTGAAGCGGCAGATCGGCGTCGTGCCGGAGGGCATGGCGCTCTTCGGGCGCCTCACGGGCGCGGAATATCTGAATTTTGTTGGCCGTATGTACGGTCTCGGCCGCGAAACATCGGCGAAGCGCGCGGCGGAGCTGCTCGGTTTCATGCAGCTTGCGGACCAGCCGAAAACGCTCGTCACCGACTACTCGCACGGAATGCAGAAAAAACTGGCACTTGCGGCGGCGGTGATCCACGGTCCCAAAGTTCTTTTTCTCGACGAGCCGTTCGAAGGCGTGGACGCGATTGCCTCCGGCACGCTGAAGGCGATGCTCCAGCGCATGATCGCGCGCGGCGCCACAATCTTTCTCACCTCGCACGTGCTCGAAATCGTCGAGCGCCTTTGCAGCCACCTCGCCATCATTCACCGCGGCCGGCTCGTCGCGCAGGGCTCTCTTGAAGAGCTGCGCGCCGGCGTCGAAGCGCAAGCGGCCGCTGCGCTGCCGCCTTCGGCTCCGGGCGATGTCGCGGTTCCCCTCACAGGTGAAAAATTGACGCTTGAACAAATCTTTCTCCGCATCGTCGGCGGCTCGCGCCCTGCCGACCAGGAACTCTCGTGGCTGGGCTGAGCTTTTCACCCGAGGCGCGCGGACAATTTGCCGCAATCGCTCGCCTTCGCTGGCAACTCTTCGTCAATTCTCTCCGCACGCTCCGCGGGCGCTTCGAACTGATTTCGAAAATTCTCATCAGTCTCGGGTTTGCGGCTGCCGGCCTGGCAGGAGCCTTTAGTCTGGGATTCGGCGCGTGGGCGCTCATCTCGCACGGTAAGTTCGAATGGCTCGCCCTTTTGTTGTGGGGCATCTTAATGTTCTGGCAGGCTTACCCCATGTTGGCCTCCCCGCTCAAAGAAACCGTGGACTCATCGAATCTCCTGCGCTTTCCGCTCCGCTATCCGGCCTATTTTGTCGTCCGCCTGGTATTTGGCGCTCTCGACCCTTCCACGGCCCTCGGGTTTTTCTGGCTCACAGGGATATTGATCGGTATCGGAATCGTCGCGCCTCCTCTTGCACTCTGGGCTGCGATCGTGTTGCTGGTATTTGCAAATCTCAATATCTTGCTCAGCCAGATGATTTTCGCATGGCTCGAGCGCTGGTTGATGCGCCGGCGAACCCGCGAAATTCTCGGCGTCGTATTTTTCCTGGTGCTCATCAGCTTTCAATTAATCGGCCCGCTGATGGGGCGGTACGGCAATGGCGCTCGCCCGACGGTCGCCGTCGTCTTCACGCGCGTATTGCCCGTTCAGCGCGTTCTTCCCCCCGGCCTGGCAGCCGCCGCGATTGCGCGAGCGATCGAGGGAAAGCCCGTGACGGCGTTGGGCGCTTTCGGCGCGCTCTGTGCGTACGGAGCTTTGTTTTTCGCGCTCCTCAATCTTCGTCTCCGCGCGCAATATCTCGGCGAAAATTTGAGCGAGGCCGTCGCTCCCACCGCCTTGCGGAAAAAAGAATCGATTCGTCCTGGCTGGAGCTTGACCGGGCTTTCGGGCCCGGTTGCCGCAATTTTCGAAAAGGAAATTCGCTACCTCTCGCGCAGTGGCCCCATGCTTTTCACCCTGATTATGCCGGTTTTCATTCTCTTGATTTTTCGGCTCGGTCCTGCCAACTCGGGCCGGGGAGGGGCCTCGCTTGCCAACGCGCCCGACCTCGCATTTCCCATTGGCGCGGCGTACGCGCTGCTCATTCTGACGAACCTCGTGTACAACAATTTCGGCGCGGACGGCACCGGCGTCCAAATCTTCTTTGCCGCGCCCGTCCGCTTCCGTGAAATCGTCCTGGCGAAAAACCTCGCGCACGTTGCCGTGCTCACATTCGTCATCCTGCTCGTGTGGTTCGGCGTGTGCCTGATGTTTCGGCCGCCGTCGGTCGAAGTGACGCTCGCGACTCTGTCCGGGATTCTCTTTGCGCTGCCGGTGAATTTGTCGGTGGGGAACCTGCTCTCGATTTATTCGCCCAAGAAGTACGACTTTGGCGCTTTCGGGCGGCAGCGGGCTCCTCAGGCCACCGTCATCGTCAGCCTCACCGTGCAGTTTGTCGTTTTTGGACTGGCGGCGCTGATTTTCCTCGTCGCGCGTCATCGCGGAGAAATCTGGCTTGCGACCATCGCCTTCCTCGCGCTTGCCGCGATTGCTTTCGGAGTCTACTTCGTCTTTCTAGGCCGCGCCGAAAAGATGGCGCTCGATCGCCGTGAAGTCATGATCGCGGAACTTTCAAAGGCCTAGGGAAATCCCTTGCTGAATCCTCTGTGGAGGGCCGCACATGCCATGGCATATTGCGCGGCGAGAACCGCTGCGATACATTCCCAGTTCGCACTCTCTGGAAGATTTATCTTAGCGAGGCAACTCCTATGAACCCTCGGCGTCTTTTGTCTGTTTTTTTCCTCTCACTCTCGATTTTTTTGGCTTCGGTCGGGGCTCGCGCTCAGTCCGCAAAGCCCGCGGAAGTTCCCGGGGCACTCGATGAAAATCTTCGTAAGTTTGTTTCAATTCCGGCAATCTCGGGTTACGAAAAGGATCTCGGCAAGCAAATTCAATCGAAGCTCGCCTCGTTCCACCCCGCGGTGGACAACATCGGCAACATCACCGTCACGATTGGAAGCGGCGCGCCACACCGCTTGATCGTCACGCCCCTGGACGAACCTGGCTTTGTCGTCAGCCAAATCCTGCCGGATGGCTATCTGCACGTCCAGCGTCTCCCCCAATTTGTTCTCCCCGCAATCTTCAACGAATTGTATTCAGCGCAGCCCGTAAAAGTCCGGACGAGCAGCGGCAAATGGATCGACGGCGTCGTTGCCGGATTGTCCGTTCACCTCCAGCCGGGCCACACGAGCCCTCCCAAATCGAGCGACCTTGAGGAAATGTACGTGGACATCGGCGCAAACTCAGCGGAAGAAGCGCGCAAGGCCGGTGTGGACAATCTGAGCCCCATCGTCATCACTCGCCAAGTCGGAATTCTCGGCTATGGCAAGATGGCGGCCGCTTCTATCGGCGACCGCTATGGCGCGGCGGCTATCGTCGAGTTTCTGCACAATATCGATGCGTCCAAAATAACCGGCACGCTCACCGTTGCTTTCGTCGTTCAACAGTGGGCCGGCGCTCGCGGCCTCCAGCGCATTCTGACGGTGAATCAATTCGACGAAATGATTTATGTCGGCCGCTTGCTTCCCGGAGGTCCGATTCCCGGCGTGGAAAATGTCCATCGCGCGCCGCGCCGCGAGCCTGGCACGGGTGTTCTGATCGGCGTCGCGCAAACCGATGGCTCGCTCGATGGTCTCCCGGCCACTCTCAAGCAGCTCGCCGACACAAACAAGATTCCGATCGCCACGGACTATTCAACCGGCCTCATCCCTCCGAGCTATCTCGCGGGTCCAGCCATGCCCGCGAAGTGGGCGCACATCGGCATCGCCGCGTCATGGCCCGATACGCCGGCCGAGATCATTGATTCCCATGACCTCGTCGCTCTGGAAGCCCTGCTGGACGCGTACGCAGAAGGCCCAGGGTCCGCGCGGGCCGGCTCCGGCATAGCCATTGGCGCCGACGGGGGGATGGGTCCAAGCCAAGGGCCGCTCCCCGTGTCGGCGATTCTCAAGCGGCTCGTCGAAACCTACGCTGTAAGCAGACACGAAGGTCCCATGCGTGAAGAAGTCACGCGTCTCTTGCCGAAATGGGCGAAGCCGGAAACCGATGACGCTGGCAATTTGATCGTGCATGTCGGTACAGCTCCGGCCGGCTCGAAGACGCCGAAAATTCTCGTCGTCGCACACATGGACGAAATCGGCATCGACGTGAAATCGATTTCGAAGGACGGCCGCCTCGAAGCCGATTGGAGCGGCGGCGAGATGAGTTTTTACGCCGGCCACCAGGCGCTCGTCCACACGTCGAGCGGCGACCGCGATGCAATCTACGAGCTACCGAACGGCTGGGACGAGCCAAAGTTCGAATGGCCGCGCGGCCCGCAGGCGCGTGTCCCGATGCGCATCGACGTGGGCGCGCGTTCGCCCGAGGAAGTTGAGAAGCTCGGCATCAAAGTCGGCGACTCGATCACGATTCCGAAAACATATCGCCCGATGATTGCCACCCGCGCCATTGGACGCAGCTTCGACGACCGCGTCGGCTGCACGGCCCTCATCTCCGCGCTCTGGGCGCTCGGCGGCCCGCTCAAGGATCGCGAAGTCACGTTTGTTTTCTCCACCGGCGAAGAGCTTGGTCTCGTCGGTGCTGGCGCTCTCGCGAAGCGTCTCTCGGCGGACGGCAAAGAGCCCGACTACGTTTTCGCCGTGGATACTTTCGTCAGCTCGGATTCGCCGCTTGAGAATAAACGCTTCGGCGACGCGCAGGTCGGCAAGGGCTTCGTCGTTCGCGCCATCGACAATTCGAATATCGTTCCGCACGACCTGGTCGAAAAAGTCGTCAAGCTCGCGCGCGCGAATCAGATTCCAGTACAATTCGGCGTAACAGGCGGCGGCAATGATGGCTCCGCGTTCACGCGCTACGGGCCCGTGGACGTCGCGCTCGGCTGGCCGCTGCGCTATTCGCATTCGCCCGCCGAAGTCGTGGATACACGCGACGTGGAAGCGCTGGCCCACATCGTCGCCGCCATCTCAAAGAGCTGGTAGATCGCAAGCCCGAAGCTGGCCCATCGCCCTCGGCTTGCGCGTCGGCATGGCGCGCGGTACCTGATGTTCTCCGTCGCAGCGCCTACGGTGCATCAACGGCTCCGACTCCACAGTTGCGCACTCTTGCATTTGTCTCATCCCGTGCTAGCCTGACGCTGGACGTATGACAATGGAAAACTTCGCCGCGCTCTTTGGGCTGAGGCCAAATCGGCCCTCTCTGCCATCCACCCAAGCACTTCTTGGTTCAATTTCTAATCGACGGTGGAGGCGATTAGAAACTGCGTTAAATGACTCAAAACAAAGGACCGGAGCATCATCTAATCGACACTCGTTCCGGGATCTTTCCACACCCGATTCTCAATATTCGGCTCCATCATTTGCTTCCCGAGGCAACCATGCCAATTAAAACGATCATCGAGCCATTCCGAATCAAAAGCGTCGAGCCGATTCGTCAGACAACGCGCGAGCAGCGCACAAAATTGCTCGAGGCCGCCGGCTACAACCTGTTTCTCATCGCATCCGACGACATTCTGATTGACCTGCTCACGGACTCCGGCACGGGCGCGATGTCGTCCGAGCAGTGGGCCGCGATTATGCGCGGCGACGAATCCTACGCCGGCTCGCCCAGCTTCAGGCGGTTCCGCGAATCGGTCCAGGCGATCATGGGATTCAAGCACGTGATCCCTACGCATCAGGGGCGCGCGGCCGAGCGGATTCTTTTCAGCGTGATGTGCAAGAAGGGCGACGTCGTACCGAACAACACGCACTTCGATACCACGCGCGCGAATTGCGAATTCGTCGGCGCCGAAGCGCTCGACCTGCCGATCTCGGAAGCGCTCGAGCCTTCGCGGCAACATCCGTTCAAGGGCAACATGGATACCGCGCGCCTCGCGCAAGCGATCGAACGGGTCGGCGCGAAGCGCATTCCGCTCGTCATGCTCACGGTGACGAACAACTCCGGCGGCGGCCAGCCTGTCTCGATGGAAAACGTCCGCTCCGTGAAGGAAATCTGCTCGCGGCACAAAATTCCGCTCTACATCGACGCCTGCCGCTTCGCCGAAAATTCCTACTTCATCAAGTTGCGAGAGCCTGGTTACGCGCAGAAAACTCCGCGCGAAATTGCGCAGGAAATGTTCCGCCTTGCGGACGGCTGCACGATGTCCGCAAAAAAGGACGGCCTCGCCAACATCGGCGGATTTTTGTGCGCGAATGATGACGCGATAGCGCAAGCGGAAAAAGATCTGCTCATTCTCACCGAAGGCTTTCCCACCTACGGCGGTCTTGCCGGGCGGGACCTCGATGCAATTGCGGTTGGGTTGAATGAAGCACTCGAAGAGGATTACTTGCAGTATCGCATCGTCTCGACGGCCTATCTCGGAAATCACATCGCCGCAGAAGGCGTACCCATCGTGCAGCCTCCCGGCGGCCACGCCATCTATATTGATGCGCGCGCGTTTCTGCCGCACGTTCCACCCACGCAATTTCCGGGCGTCGCGCTCGCGTCGGAGCTGTACATCGAAGGCGGGATCCGCTCGGTCGAAATCGGCACGCTGATGTTCGGAAAACTCGATGAGAAGGGTGCTGACAAAGCCGGGCCGATGGATTTGCTGCGACTCGCGATTCCGCGCCGCGTGTACACGCAGTCGCATATCGACTACGTTGTTGAAGTCATACTGGAAGTGTGGCGCCGCCGCGACAAAATCCGCGGCTTCGAACTGACATACCAGGCGCCATTTCTCCGGCATTTCAGCGCGCGCTTCCGCAGGGTTAAAGCCTAGCGTTCCTTCGCGCATCGCCGGCAAGGATCCCGCAAATTCAAACTCGCAAGGCGTCTGCTATAATCTCGCGGCGTGACGGGCCCCACTTTCAAGCCTCCTCGTTACATCGCCGTCGAAGGACCCATCCGCGTCGGCAAGTCCACACTTGCGAAAGTTCTGGCTGAGAGGCTCCATGCACGGAGAATCTTTGATTGCGAGGACAATCCTTTTCTCGCCGATTTCTACAATGAAAAAGCCGGCTCCGCATTTCGCGTGCAGATGTATTTTCTTTACGAACGCCACCGCCGTCTGATGGAAATACGGCCGGAGGACAATGCGGCGCCAATCGTCAGCGACTTTTTATTCGAGAAGGACAAGATTTTTGCCTACATCAACCTCGACAACGAAGAATTGAAACTCTACGAGCATTACTTCGAGATGCTCGCTCCGTCGGTTCCCGCACCGGACCTTGTGATCTACTTGCAAGCCAAGCCGGATGTATTGCGGAAGCGCGTTTCGAAAAAAGGCGATCCCGCGGAGAAACAGATTTCACCGGAGTACGTCGAAGCGGTCGCCAGTGCCTACGAGCATTTTTTCTTCCGCTACTCCGCTTCGAACCTGCTGGTCGTGGACACCTCCGAAATCGATTTCGTGGAGCGAAACCAGGACTTGCAGGAGCTGCTGCGGCGGTTGCGCCAACCCGTGAAGGGCACGCAGTATTTTCTTCCCCTCGGTCAAGGGTGACTCCCCGTATTTCGCAAGCCTCTCCGAAATTGTGATCCGATTGAGCCAGCGGCTGGAATTCATGAAGGAGAAGGAAACCGGGACGGGAACCCCGTCAGTCGACCCGTCCCGGCTGACCCTAGAGGAGAGAATTCTTCTCGGTTCGGTGGCGCGTCTGACTTAGGCCGCTTTGTGCGGGCCCGTCATGCGATGCCGCCACTTTCCGAGGGTTCGATTCATGGGATGGCTGCGGTGGAGAAACGACAGCACCGGCCCCCGCCTTACACCGATTCGTTCCAGTGCGCGGCGGATTCGGAAATCCCTACCCGCAGACACCAGCCCTTTTTCGAGAGTATTGATTGCGTCCGAAGTTCTTCCCGCTTGCTGATAGACCTCCGCCAGATTCAGATAAAGCTGCGCGTGGTTTACTTTCATTCCCAGCGCTTCCTGGCAAAGAGTCTCGGCGTCGGCATATCGGCGTTCTGCGAGGGCGGCAAGCAGACCAGTATAGGAAAGGTAAAACGGATTCTTTGGCGCAACACCCAGGGCGCGCCGGACATGCAAGAGGGCTTCTTCAGGATTCCCGTCGCGCAAGTACTTCAGACATTCTTTGAAGTCGGTCATCCCGGCATCCGCCGGAGATGTCGTTCCAATCCAGTGGGACATAGGCTCCTTCCTTGCCCCCGCAACTCCCGGGGCCGTTAAGAAGAGGCTAACGCCCGCATTTGTCCGCAGGAAATAGAACGCCGGGCCAGATTTCGTGCTAGTACCCACCCTGTACGAAATGACAGGCACCCCGAAACGCTTGCGCCGAGGCGTCATTTTGAGGCTCGGAGGTATTGGTTGAACCAGGAAACCGAGCGCACGATGACGTCGCGGCTGTGCGCCGGGTCGGCAAAAAGGTGACCTTCATTGGGGTAAATCACGAATTGCGTCGGAACACCGTAAGTCTTGATCGCGTGCCAGAATTCATAGGATTGCGGCGGCGGGCATTCACCGTCGCGGTCGCCCACGACGATGAGCGTCGGCGTTTTGGCGTTTTTGATAAACGTGATCGGGGAGCTCCTGGCGTAAACGGCCGGATCGTCGTAAACCGTAGCGCCGAAATACGGCGTCATCCACTGGTCGATTTTATTCTGCCCATAATAACTCAGCCAGTTGGACAGACCCGCTCCGGCCACGGCCGCGCGGAAGCGGTTCGTTTGCGTGACGCCCCACATCGTCATGTAGCCGCCATAACTCCAACCGGTGATGCCCAGCCGCTCCGGATCGATCGGCGCGGACTTGATTGCTTCATCCACTCCGGCCATGATGTCGCGAAAATCTCCATACCCGAAATCCTTGACATTCGCCTCGGTGAATTTCTCACCCTGGCCGTAACTTCCGCGCGGGTTTGGGTGGAGAACGAAGTATTCCTGCGAGGGCAGCGCCATCATGTAGTCCCAGCGCGAGGGCCATGTCGGCATCGTGGCCCATGCGGGGCCGCCGTGGACGTGCACAACCAATGGATATTTTTTCGCGGGGTCAAAATTCAGCGGATACGTCAGCCAGCCCTGCACGTCGAAATCGTCGCTCTTCCAGTGCAGACTTTTTGTTTCGCCCCACGCTGGTTTGAGCCCGTCATTTCGATGCGTGATCTGCTTCCAGTGAGGGGTTTCGCCCGCCCACACTTCCGGCGGTTGAGAAAACGACTGCTTGATGAACGCAAATGCCTTGTGATCGTCCGATGCGGAGACTTTCGGCGCGAACCGGCCCGCCGTGAAAGACTCTCGAATGCCGCCAAATCGCTCCGATACTCCACCTTTCAAATCCGCGCGTTCGACGACGGTTGTCCCATTCGCGAAGCCCACAAAATCGACCACCAGAGTATTTCCGATCAGAAACGGCATGAGGGAGGTCGCGGTCAACCTCATTCCGGGCGTGATGTTGCGCGCGGCGCCGCCTTCGGTCGGCACGCTGAAAATATCGCCGCCAGGAATCGGCTCGTCGCTCATCAGTCCGCCAATGAAAAGAATCTGGCTGTTGTCCGGGGCCCAGCGTGGTCCGGCAATCTGCATGCCCGGTTTCGCCACAACGTCGTGCATGGCGCCGGACGGATCAATCGTAAACAGGCCCGCGATGTACCAGTTGTCGTCGCCATTTCCATGAGCCACGGTGATGGCGAGGCGCTTGCTGTCGGGCGCCCAATCAAATTCGTACACGTACATGTCGGCCGGGGAAATCTGCCGGACGCGCGAAGTGGCCGGGTCCACAAGCGTCAGCCTCTGCTCGAGAAATTCTTCCGAGACGACGCCTTCATCCGGAATTTCGGCGACAAGCGGGCCCGAGGCGCGCGTTGCATTCTCCGTAAAGAGCAACGCGATTTTCCTTCCATCGGGCGACCATCCTGGGTTCGACAGATACCCCTTCATGTGCGTCACCTGCTTCGCGGCGCCGCCTGCTGCTTCGGCAACGAAGAGCTGAAGCTGTCCCGGCTTTGCGGCGTCGGATAGAAATGCGAGGCGCGTGCTATCGGGAGACCACGCAACGTCATGTTCTTCAAACGCGGCTTTTCCCGTGCCGGCCGTGATCCGTTTCGGCGCGCCGGGGGCGCTCAGCTCCGCAACAAAAATCGCGGAATTGGCCGAAGGGACGCCGCCGGGTCCGAGGAGCGATTCGACCCATGCGACTCGTTTGCCGTCCGGCGAAATTTCGGCGTCTTGAAAATCATGCAAGGCGAACATCGCATGGATGGCTTCGTCGAGCGGCGATTTTGCCTTGTTGCTCGCGGATGATTTGGAGTGAGCCTGTCTGGGTCTCGGTTTGTGGCTCTGTTGCGCGGCAATCGTTGAAGAGAACGCCAGGATGGCGAGCAGCGTTACGAATCGTCGGATTGCAGGGCTCATTTTTTCTCCCGTCACGCGGATATTTGCGCTCTCGATTCCTTCGACCTAAAGGCGCTCAGAACCGCGCCGCGAGCGACGACATGGTGAGCCGCCGTTGGCGCAAAATCAAGCCATTCAATCGAAGGCGAAAGCATGACCGCACTTAAAGGCTTTTCTGCTGCGATTAGAAATTGGTGCGGCCTTTGTTTCGAATAGGTTCCAGCCATTTCTAATTCAGATTTGTTGCGATTAGGAATTAGGAATTGGACGTTCGAGGCCTGAGGTTGGATGGGAAGTGCCGTGGCCGGAATCTGCCCGGGTGCTTTCGAGATGCAAGGCAGCAGACCGCCGCGGGCGGGCCAACGGGGACCCCTGAAAAGTTGGCGATTAGAATGGCGTCCGATCGCGTATTTTGAGTGACTTAGACTGGATTCTATTTCCGGGAGTTGTCGATTAGGATTTAGAGGGCGGGAGACAAGGAAGCACGGAAGGAAGTAGGACGCGCCCCTCCTCCGTCTGGGCAAGCGGGACGCAGCCCGGGAGCGCGCACGTTGTCGGGGGCGCCTTGCTCGTGTTTTGTTGTGTGCCAACATTTTGCCAAAATTAGCCTAGCACGGTGCGGAAGGATTGCAAGGGCTCGCATGTTGTAAGGAATTTTCGAGAGCCAGTGAAGAGTCGAGAGTTCAGAGTCAAGAGTGGAGAAAATCTTCAGACCGTTTGCCACCAGAACTTGAAGGGTCAGGCACTCCGACGGGGAAGAGAGAGAGCCCTCGGTCCCCGTTGGTCGCTCGGGGTGACGATGCCTGTCCCATCGTCAATTGAATCGGCGTGAGTGCGCCGGCGATGCGACGCAAAGGGTGGCTCACCCGCAACCAGACGAGAGAGAAATTCCGGACTTCACTATTGCAGCGGCGGCCACGCCTGGCATTCCGTCACATTGACCGGCGAGTCTAGGGGAGGTCCAGTGTTGAAGCGAATCACCCCGTCCGAAGTCGAACAAAAGTTCCTTCCTCCTGCGTCGCTTGCGACGGGAGTGCCAACCACCACATATTCTTCGCAAAGTTGTTGCTTGCAGACAGCCGTAACGCTGAAGCGGAATCCGGACTTCGTACACCATGCGCCCGCAGTACAGCTTGCATCCGCTAGTTTAGCGTCAAGGAAACCCGCGTGATCGGCCGATTCGGCGTTCGTACCCCGAGGATTTGGCCCGAGCGTGGCCAGATCGGGAGCAAAGCTTCTCTGTGGATAAGTGGCCGAGTACGTAACCTGTGCGGTGTTCACCGTGCGAATCGTGCCGACCGCGGACGCTTCATTGGCAGCGATTCTCGACCGCAGCAGATTGGGAATCGCGATAGCCCCCACAATCAAAACCGGACCGATGTCGGCGGCGAAGCCCGTACTCGCTTCGCGAATTGCCGTTTCCTCACCATAAGCGCAGACCACTACCGGCTTAGCTTCTAAGGCCGCCTGCGCAAAAATTTCCGCCATCTCCGGTGCTACCATCCGCATCTGCAGCGCTGCTATTGCGATCGGGTCCTCGTAAAGCATTGCGGAAGCGCCCGATGCGTGGCCCGGCGGGAGTGACGCAAGGAACTTCTTGGACTTCCCCAACGATTCACCAGTCTGATGGAGTCGAACCGCCTCCGCGACCGTTTCGCGGCTCGAAGCTATGACCAAATAACCATCCACAAATGCATAGCCAATTTCGAGAGGCGGATTCGAAGAAGGAATGCGGACAGTGTAGTAATTGATTCCCCCATCTTCGAGCTGCTCCGCATTGAAATGCGCTGACGCCAGCAACGTATTCAACGTTTGCAGCAAACGGCTGGAATCGTTGACCCGAAGGATCGCCTTCCAAACGGGCTTCTGCGGAGTCAAATCGTCCAGTTCCACTGTGATCTCTCCTCCTAATTGGCTGAGCAGATCGTCCTTCAGACTGAGTTTCAATGCCTGTTCGAATTGTTCAAGGGGCGCGAATGCGCTGGGATTCGAGGATGTCGCGAGGTCCTTAACATCTTCAAATATTTGCGTCGGGTCCTTGAGTACCACGGTGCCTGCCAGGATCGCCTTGGGAGAGACAAAATCCAGGCTTCCCAGGGGCGCTGGCGCCGCCAGCCAGGATGCCACTCCATGCCGCGGGCCGGTGAAGCTCAATTCCGCCTGGCTGATTGTCTGGCCGGCCACATTCCTGTGTTCCCAAACCACGTACTTCATGTCGGCGAATCCGGACCGCTGGAAAATCATCTGGTTCTGCTCAGTGCCGTGTGGGACCAGACTCAGGATCTTTTGCAGATCAGCGGCTGCTAAAATTGTCACACCGCCTCGATACTCCTGAACGACCCGTTGCCCAAATGGAGTGGAGGAAAACTGCCGGCTACCTCGGTCAAGCCGGGCACTAAAACTACGCAGCGTGGCCATATCGAGCGCCACTAAGACAAAATCAGGGCGCACTAACACTATCGGTTGCTGCGACGGGCGGTCCTCTGCATTGGCGAGCTCCTGCGGATCCAATACACGCACAGCCGGCTTCGATTTGTCGGCATGTTCGCTCACCATTTGCTGAAGGAACTTTTTCAAGCCCGGCTTCCGAACTTCCGCAACAATCAGCAGTTCGGGGTCCCGGCCTTCCGTCGCGCCCGAAACCACAATTTCGTCTCCCAGATATTGAGAGAGTTGATAAACCTTCTCCAGCGAATCCTCCACCTTCGGCCCGGCAGTGGCCATCTCGCCGTGGCGCCACCAATCGCGGAGTACCGAGCTCTTCTGCATCTCTTCCCGAAAAATAGTCAGCGCCTGATGAACGACGTCGCCATAGTTGGAAAATCCGGCATAACTCATCGTCGATTCCGGCAGGAGC
>JBAWGF010000035.1:0-9176 GCA_049592615.1 Candidatus Acidiferrales bacterium | reverse complement strand
GTTCGAGGTTCAAGCGCCTGTCCTATGCGACAACGTATGTGCTGACGCGAGAAATTTTAGGCTTTACGCCGGAAATAACAAAGAGGAATTCGCGATTCGAGGCGGTGGAAAAGCGGAGGCAGGTGGCAAAGAGGAAATGCAACCACAGACCCTTCGGCCTCGCCAAGCGGCCTCAGGGCAAGTGAACACAGATAAAGGGGAGGCAGAAGCAGATTCCTCGCCCCGCAGCCTGTCCGGACGTTAACTACCGGCGAGATTCGCAGGGGCGGCAGGCGCAACGAATGCGGCTGGGGCTTCGCGCGGCAACAAAGCAACTCGGAAATCCGAGATATCTTCGTCCAAAATGTTGGAATAAATCACAAAGAGCCCCACGGCGCCATCTACGGCAGTAGCCACCACGGCATTGACGAGCGCCGAAAACGCCGGACCTGCATGGATGATTGCGACAAGAAATCCGACGATCCATCCCAACGGGAAAGACACAACGAACAAAACAATGATCCGATAAAGCAGACTGCGCCAGGAGTAAGTCCACCAGATTCGGGTTGTCCGACGGAGCGTCGGTGGAAGCGGCTGCGCTCCCTCCCCACCGTGGTTCGAAAGCAAGCCGATGCGGAAATGCCGGAAATTCTTGCGAAGGATATACATCAACACGAAGAGCGCGACGACATAACTGAAAAAATAACCGTCATATCTCATGACAGGCCTGATCAAGCTACCCGGCACCGTCGAATTCTCGTAGATGCCTCGCAATGCGATATTGGCGGTGATGGTCAGCGCGGCGGTGATGAGAGTTGTCGGCCAAAAAAAGGCCCACCAGATGCGCAACCCGTGACCCAAATTCGGCTGGATGTAACCGCTCAGCGATGAAGGGACGACTGTCGAATGCGGCGCGTCGAACATGGAGGGTGGGCTAGGCATCGCAATTGCGCGGATTTTGCCCGACCGTAACGCCAGAGTTAAGTAGCACGATCTCAAATGCAACGCCGGCCCGCCGGAAGGCGGCGAGGCAAGCGCTAGGCGAGGGCTTTGCGGAGTTTTTCGAACGTGGTGGACAATTCTTCGGGCTCGACGCGGGTTTCGGCGAGAACGGTCATGAAATTCGCATCGCCCGCCCAGCGCGGCAACACGTGCAAGTGCAAATGTCCCGCGACGCCGGCGCCCGCGGCGCGGCCGAGGTTCATGCCAAGGTTGTAGCCCTGCGGGTGATACGTCTTCTCGAGCGCCGACTGCATGCGTTGCGCGAGACCCATCATTTCCGTGAGCGTGTCGGATTCAGCGGCGGAAAGATCGGCCACGTGCGCGTAGGGAACAATCATGATGTGACCGGTGGTGTAGGGAAAACGGTTGAGGATGATGAAATTCTTCGCCCCGCGGAGGATGATAAGGGATTTTGCGTCGTCCTTCGTTGCGAGAGCGTCGCAGAAAATGCAGCGATCATCCTTCGACGCGTCGGCGATGTAGCGATACCGCCACGGCGTCCAAAGATAATCCATCCCGCTCAGCCCTGTTTGCCGGGTTCGTGAGAGCCCGCAGCGGCGCCGGCCGACCGCGGATTGTTGACGTAGTCCTTCAATTCCTTGCTGGGTTTGAAGTAGGGGATTTTCTTCGGCGGAACTTCCACTTTCGCACCGGTCTTCGGATTGCGTCCCATGCGCCCCCGCCGCTGGCGCGTGCGGAAGCTTCCGAAGCCGCGGATTTCGATTTTGTCGTCGGATTGGAGCGCCGCGATGATGCTTTCAAAAATCGTTTCGACGACGGATTCTGATTCCTTGCGCGGCAGCTCCGTCACGCGCGTGACCTCTTCGACGAGGTCCGCCTTTGTCATCGTATGTTCTTTGGTTCCGCGCTCTCCCGCAGCTTCTGCCATGGGATGAGAGCCTCCTCTCACAATATTGCGTATGCGGGCCGGGGCGGGACGCCGCACGGCTTCTGCATATCATCAATCAACCGCAAGGTAAATGATTTTCGTGCCGGGGAAACGATTTGACGGGCCGCCGGCCGGCCCCCAGACCCAACGACTAGGACGACTGCCTCTTGGCCATGATCGCATCACCAATCGTGGCGTTCGGCGACGACTTGGCGGACCGGAACGTCTCCATTTCCTGACGCTCCGTCTGCTTCTGCGCCGCGCGGAAGCTCAAGCTGATTTTGTGCTGGTCCGGCTCGAGCCGGAGAATCTTGAAATCGTGCTCTTGACCCTGCGCCAGAACGGAAGTGACGCGGGCTGCGCGGGGCCCCTTTTCTTTTTCGCGTTCACCCTTCGGGCGGCGCTCTTCGATTTCGGAGACGTGGCAGAGGCCTTCAATGCCGTCCGTCAGCTCCACAAACGCGCCGAAGTCGGTGGTGCGCACGACTTTGCCGTGAACGACCTGTCCGATCTTGTGCTCCGCGAACCAGTTCGCCCAGATATCATTCACCTGCTTGATGCCGAGCGAAAGACGCCGATTTTCAGAATCTACCTTGAGAACTTTGGCCTGCACCGATTCGCCCTTCTTGAATTTTTCGCTGGGATGCTTGATGCGCTCGGTCCAACTTACGTCGCTGATGTGGATCAGGCCTTCCATGCCCTCTTCGATCTCGACGAACGCGCCGAAATCCGCGAGATTGCGGATGCGGCCCGTGAGAACCGTGCCAACCGGATATTTTTCCGCGGCGGCCTGCCACGGATCGGGGAGCGTCTGCTTCAGGCCGAGCGAGATTCGCCGCTGGTCGGTCTTTACATCGAGCACGACGACTTCGACCTCATCGCCGACCTTGACGATTTTCGACGGATGCTTCGCGCGCTTCGACCAGCTCATCTCGCTGACATGCACCAATCCTTCGACGCCCGGCTCGATCTGCACGAACGCGCCGTAATCGGTCACACCGACAACTTTGCCGGTCACGCGCGTGCCGGTTGGAAAGCGCTCCGGGACGGTGGCCCATGGATCCGCAAGAAGCTGTTTGCGGCCGAGCGAGATGCGCTGCTTTTCCTTGTCGAACTTCAGGATTTGAACTTGAATTTCCTCGCCAGGCTGCACGACGGAAGAAGGATGCGGCACACGCCCCCAGACGAGGTCGCTCACATGGAGCAGCCCGTCCATGCCGCCGAGATCGATGAATACGCCGTAGTCGGTGACATTTTTCACGCGGCCGGTGACGACGGTTCCTTCGGCAAGCGTCGAGATCAGCGATTCGCGCTTGGATTTCTGTTCGTCCTCGAGAATCACGCGGCGGCTGACGACCACGTTGCCGCGCTTGCGATTCAGTTTCAGGACGCGTACGTCGAACTCGCGATCTTTCCAAGCGTCCAGATCGTGCACGGGACGCAACTCGATCTGCGAAGCGGGCAAAAACGCGCGCACGCCGATGTCCACCACCAAGCCGCCCTTGATGCGCTCGGTGACTTTACCGGCGATGTTCGTGTGTTCGCGATACGATTTCTCGATGCGTTCCCAGACGCGCCGGCGATGCGCGCGCACGTGCGAGAGCAAGACGTAGCCGTCCTTCTGCTCGTGCATTCGCTCGACTTCGATCGTCTGCCCTTCGCCGAACAATATCGGGCTGCCCGAATCGAGGAATTCTTGCGCCGGGACGAGGCCTTCGAATTTTCCTCCTACGTCAACAATTACGCCCGCGTCGGTCACGCCCAGCACGCGCCCGTCGAATATTTCGCCCTCGGCCGCAGCCGGAGGCGGCGCGGAAAACTGATCGAGGAGCTGGTCCATCGTTTCAGTCGTTTCAGTCGTCTCGGTCGTGCCGGTTGTTTCAGCGGAGCCGGCGGATGCGGCTGGTTCGGCGGATTCCGTACTCGAGGGAAGCTCTTCGCGGCTCGGCGCTGGGGCAACTTGCGCGCGAGCGACTGCGGTTGCAGCGCCCGTTGACTGGCTCGCAGGCGGATCGGCGCCGGCGGCCGAGGTTTCGGCGCGGGGCGTCTCGGCTGCAGGCTCTGCCGCCGCGGCTGGCGCGGCAGACGGTTGGAGATTAGGGTCGTGTTCGGGTGACATTGGGAGCGGCCTCCATACGGAATCGTGCCCTGCATGCCGAGAGTTCGGCCTCGGTCACTCCACCCTGCTGGGGGCTAGAGCAATGAAGGGGACAAGGCGCCCGCGCTCGACGCCGTATCGTGAACGATGATACCCGCGCGGTTTGCGCGTTGTCAACCAAACCGCCGTGTAAATCCGCGCGGAGAATTGAAGTGCTACGCGCGGCTGGCCTGGCGGATTTCCTTGCGGTAATCGGGAGCGGTGATTTCGACGGTGCGGCACATTTCGTAGAGGCGCGAACGGATGCGTTTGCCGACGCGGTCCGTGAGTGAATCTTCGACGGAAGGAGCGCGCATCCCGGCGACCCGCAGATTCGAGCCAGGAGATGAATTCGCCGGCGAATCGGAATCGAGGAAATTTGTCGTGAGGATCGTGACGCGCTTTTCGTTGTAGCGCGAGTTCAGAATATGCCCGACGGTTTCGAGAGCCCAGAGCGAGGGCTTGCTCGAGCCGAGATCGTCGAGCACCAGCACCTCGGCCTTGAGCACCGGCTCGAGGACGCCCATTTCGGTCGCCTGGCTCTCGGCGTTATAGCTATCCTGAATTTCTTTCAGCAGCTCGCGGTAATCGTAAAAAAGTCCCGCATGACCGCGCAAAACAATTTCCTTAAGCGCCGCGACGGCGAGATGCGTTTTCCCCACGCCGCAGGGGCCCATTAGCAGCAGACCATGCTCGGCGCCGACCGGAAATTCCTGGGCGAAACGCTCGACGACGAGCTTTGCCTGGGCCAGGCTGCGGTTCCACGACGCGAGCTGCTCGCGCGCGGCGTTTTCGATTTCATTGTCCGATTCGAAATTATCGAAATCGCAGTGGCGATATCGTTCGGGGACGCGTGCCTGCGCGAGCGCGCGTTCGGGGCGGCCGGCTTCGGTGCAATCGCAGGGCACCGCCCAAACCAATTTTGGTTCGCCCACCGCGCCGCCGGGCTTGTCCATCGAAAGCGCTTGCGCGCCGGCCGTGGTTCGCTCTACAACTTTCCAGCCGCTGCCCTGACAGATGGAACAATCCGCTCGCGCCATTCAGCAAGGATAAGCGCGACGCGAGAGGAGCGCAAGCATACGCTGGGCTGTGCAAAATGCCAGCTCTGTTGAAAATGAGTCTGGGCCGGGTTCCGTCACAGAGATCCCTCGCTCGCGTTACTCGCTCAGGATGACCATCCTAACCGGATGGTCATTTTTCTACGCGGAAGGCATGACGAGGAGCGGTGCGCACAATTGCGTTGCGGGTCTTGCGGTCGTCCACCGTGGAAAAGCCGCGGGCGACTTCGCTGCGCACAAATTTGATGAACTCTTCCATCTGCGACTGCATCTCGCCCATTTTGTCGCGCATGTTGAGAATGATTTCAATCCCCGCGAGGTTGACGCCGAGTTCGCGCGTGAGATTGAGGATTATTTCGAGGCGCTCGAGATCGGCGTCGGTGTAAAGCCGCGTGTTGCCCTGCGAGCGCGAGGGCTTGAGCAATCCCACCCGCTCGTAGAGCCGCAGCGTCTGCGGATGAAGATGGTACAGCTCGGAGACGGCGCTGATCATATAGCCCGCTCTGGCTTTTTTTCTGGGGCGTGCCATCGAAGATCTCCTCAGACCGCCGCCTGCGAGAAAATGTCGCGGCGCGGGTCTTCGTGATCCACCTTGCCGAGCTCGCGCAGCAGGTTCCGCACGCGCTCGTCTTCCGGCTTCGGCACGACAATTTGCACTTCGACAATCTGATCGCCGCGTTTGCCCGAATGACGCGCCGAAGGAGCGCCCTTTTCGCGCAGGCGGAGTTTCTTGCCGCTATTGGTGCCCGGCGGGATGCGAACCTGCGCGCGACCGTCAATCGTCGGAACTTCCACTTTCGCACCGAGCGACGCTTCGGTGACGGTAACGGGTACGACCGTATAAAGATCGTCGCCGCGGCGCTCGAAAAATGGATGCGGCTCAACCTTCATGATGATGTAGAGATCGCCCGGCGGGCCGCCATGCGATCCGGCATTGCCGCGGCCGGCCACGCGAACGCGCGAGCCGGTCTGCGCGCCGGGGGGAATGCGCACTTCGAGCGAATCGACGCGGGCGAGACGGCCTTCTCCGCCGCAGTTATGGCAGATCGTGCGCAGACGTCCTGCCCCCCCGCAGCGCGAGCATGTAATCTGGAAACGCATTTTCCCGCTCACCTGCGTGACCTGCCCGGAACCGTGGCAGGTGGGACAAACTTTTTCGTCGGCTGACTCGACGCCGGCGCCGTGGCAGACGTTGCAAACGTCGAGCCGGGTGAAATTCATTTTTTTCACCGTGCCGCGCATCGCTTCGGCGAACGTGATGTCGATCTGATACTCGAGATCGGTGCCCGGCTCGCGTTCGTGCGAGGCCTGCGCCGCGCTGGCGCCGCGGAAAAACTGGCTGAAAAGATCGCGGAAGCTTGTCCCGCCGCCCGCCCCGCCCGCGCCGCCGCCGAAATCAAATCCGCCGAAATCGAAATGGATATCTTCGGGCGATCCGCCGTAGCTCGCTCCGGGAGTCGGCCCGCCGCCGGGGCCGGGAACGTTGTGTCCGAACTGGTCGTACATCTGGCGCTTCTTCGAATCGGAGAGGACTTCGTAGGCTTCCTGCACCTGCTTGAATTTCTCTTCCGCGGATTTGTCGCCGGGATTCAGATCGGGATGATACTTGCGAGCGAGCTTGCGGTACGCCCCGCGAATATCCTTCACGGACGCTTTGCGCTGAACACCCAGCAGCTCGTAATAATCTTGTTTAGTAGTTGTGGCCATTACATAACCATTGCTCGAATTACAATTTCACCCAGCGCGCGTTCCATTCGGCTAGCTCGACTGCTTCGCGCTCTGCTTCTTCTTTTTTCTGGCGCTGCACTTCGGAGCGCCCGCCCATGGCGGCTTCCTTCTGCGTCGCTTTGTCGATCCAGCGATCGATCGAGGCAATCCTCTGCTCCATGCCGGCTGGATCGGATTTGAAACGCAACAGCGTCCCGCTGATTTCAACTGCGCGTGGCGTGAATTCGGCCGGATCGTGCTGCGCTTCGTAAAAGAGGCGGCGCCAGTCGGCGCTGGGGCTTTCGGAGATCGTCAGTTGCACCATGAATACGCCGTCGCGAATTTTCTGCACCGCCTGGGGCGGGCTCGTCCGCCGGATGCCGGTCGTCGTCAATTCATTCTCCTCACGAGAAAGAAAAACTTTTGCATCCGACGGAAGCTGAAACCGAAAGATCCTTTGGGCCGGCACTGCCGGCCCAAAGGATGAAATCGTTCGCCTTGGCGAACGATTTCAATTCGGTTTCTTCGATTCGTCAACGTCCACGAACTCGGCGTCCACGACATCGCCCTGCCCGGAGGGCTGCGCATTGCCTCCGCCCGGCGCGCTGCCCGGTCCGCCCGGCCCGCCTGCGCCCGCCGCACCCTGCTGCGCTTTGTAGAGCGACTCAGCCATGTGGTGCGAAGCCTTCGTCAGCTTCTCCGCAGCTGCGTTCAACTTCTCGACGCCGCCATCCGTCAAAGCGCGCCGCGATTCTTCCAAAGCTTCCTCGGCCGCCTTGATGTCCGCTTCGGCAAGCTTCTCGCGGTTGTCCTTGATCAGCTTTTCGACCTGGTACACGAGCGCGTCGAGGCGGTTGCGCGATTCCACTTCCGAAAGCCGGGCCTTGTCTTCGGCTGCGTGCGCGTCCGCTTCCTTCTTCATCCGCTCGGCTTCTTCCTTGCTCAAGCCGCTCGAAGCCGTGATGGTGATTTTTTGCTCCTTGTTCGTCGCGGTGTCTTTCGCCGAGACGTTCAGGATGCCGTTTGCGTCGATGTCAAACGTCACTTCGATTTGCGGCATGCCGCGCGGCGCCGGTGGAATTCCGATCAGATGAAATTTTCCGAGGGAACGGTTTCCGCTGGCCACCGGCCGTTCTCCTTGTAGCACATGGATCTCGACCGATGTCTGGCTGTCCGCCGCGGTGGAAAACGTTTCCGTCTTGCGCGTCGGGATCGTCGTATTTCGCGGAATCAGCACGGTCGTCACGCCGCCCAGCGTTTCGACACCGAGCGAGAGTGGCGTCACGTCGAGCAGCAGGATGTCCTTCACCTCGCCGCCCAGCACGCCGCCTTGAATCGCTGCACCCACCGCGACCACTTCGTCCGGGTTCACACCCTTGTGCCCTTCCCGGCCGAACAACTCCTTCACCAGCTGTTGGATCATCGGCATACGCGTTTGTCCGCCGACGAGCACGACTTCGTTGATCTTGCTCGTGTCAACACCCGCGTCCTTCATGCAGAGCTTGCACGGCTCAACCGAGCGCCGCACGATGTCTCCTACCATCGTTTCCAGCTTCGATCGCGTCAGCTTCTTCGTGAGATGCTTCGGACCGCTCGCATCGGCCGTGATGAAAGGCAGATTGATTTCCGTCTCCATGGTGGTCGAAAGCTCGATCTTCGCGCGCTCCGCCGCATCCCGCAGGCGTTGAAGCGCCATTTCATTTCCCTTGCTCTTCAGATCGAGGCCCTCGTCTTTTTTGAACTCTTCGATCAGCCATTCGACGATTCGCTGATCGAGGTTGTCGCCGCCCAGGTGGGTGTCGCCGTTTGTGGCTTTGACTTCAATTACGCCCTCGCCGACTTCGAGGATCGAAATATCAAACGTTCCGCCTCCGAAGTCATACACGGCGATGGTTTCGTCCTTCTTCTTGTCGAGTCCGTAGGCGAGCGCGGCAGCGGTGGGCTCATTGATGATGCGCTTTACGTCGAGCCCGGCGATGCGACCTGCGTCTTTCGTCGCGGTGCGCTGAGCATCGTTGAAGTAGGCAGGGACCGTGATCACGGCCTCGGTGACTTTTTCACCGAGGAAGTCTTCCGCAGCTGTCTTCAGCTTTTGCAGAATCATCGCCGAGATCTCCGGCGGGCTGAATTCCTTGCCCTGTCCGACTGCGGCGACATGATCGCCATGCGCGACAACTTTGTAGGGCACCATCTTCATTTCTTCGGTCACTTCATCGAAGCGGCGGCCCATAAACCGCTTGATCGAATAAATCGTGTTTTCGGGGTTCGTAATCGCCTGGCGCTTGGCCACCTGGCCCACCAGCCGTTCGCCGCTCTTTGTAATGCCGACGACGGACGGGGTCGTGCGGCCCCCTTCCTGGTTCGGGATGACGATGGGCTCGCCTCCCTGCATCACGGCCACAAC